>CAZZVI010000006.1:0-42864 GCA_964657335.1 uncultured Terriglobus sp. | reverse complement strand
CGTCAGCTTCACGCTTTCGCCCAAGTTCATCTCGCAGACGCTCGTTCTCATCGAAGGCCAGAAGGTACCGGACGACTACGTGAAGCCGGTCGTCTCGTCCGACCTCGATGAGCGGCTTGGCACGATGAAGGAGCAGATTCTCAGCCGGTCGCGCATCCAGCCCATCATCGAGCGTTTCAACCTGTATCCCGGAGCAAAGATGGATGAGCGGCTCGAGGCCGTGCGCAAGAACATCGACATCAAACCCATCCGTTCCGAAATCGGCCGTGCCGCCGGGCTTCCGGGTTTCTACATTCTGTTCACCGCGGGTGACCCTCGCACGGCGCAGCAGGTTTGCAGCGAGATCACGTCGCTGTTCATCGGAGAAAATCTCCGCGCGCGCGAACAGTCCGCGCAGGGCACTACCGACTTCCTCGAGTCGCAGCTGACAGAGGCGAAGGCCAACCTGGATGCACAGGATGCCAAGCTGGCCGAATTTCAACGCAAGTACATTGGAAAACTGCCCGGGCAGCAGGCGCCTAACCTGGATATGCTCACCAGCCTGAACACGCAACTGCAGGCAAGTACACAGCAGCTTGCGCGCATGGAACAGGACCGCGCCTACCAGGAATCGCTGCTGTCGCAACAGCAGCAGATCCGGGAGTCCTTCGGCGGAGCCGAGCCTAAGGCCGTGCCGGACGACCGTCAGGGACAGCTTGCGGCGCTCGAAGCGGAACAGGCCGACCTTACCGCGCGGTACACACCCGACTATCCGGATGTGATCGCAGTCAAGCGCAAGATTGCCGATCTCAAAGCCCAGATAAAGAAGCCGGCCGCGACAACGGGCAGCGGCACATCGGCCAAGCTGCCGGATTCTATCGGCGTGCAGCAGTTGCGTGCCGCCATTCAGGCTTCGGACGCAGGTATCAATGCCAAGCGCGCCGAGCAGCAGCAGATCCAGAACAACATCAAGCTGTATCAGGACCGAATCTCATCGTCGCCGCTGGTCGAGGAGGAGTACAAGGAACTGACCCGCGATAATCAGTCCGCGCAGAAGTTCTATGACGACCTTCTGGCGAAGAAGAAGCAATCCGAAATGGCCGCCAGCCTGGAGCGGCGACAGCAGGGTGAGCAGTTCAGCGTCATCGACGCAGCCAGCCTGCCGGATTCGCCGTCCTTTCCAAAGCGCGGTTACTTCGCAGCAGGCGGCTTCGTGCTTGGCTTGCTGCTGGGCGGCGTCATCAGTGCTCTGTTGGAGTATCGCAACACCGCGATTCGCACAGAAGATGATGTCTACGCGTTTCTCCGGCTGAATACATTGGGCGTAATCGAACGTGTCGGTGCACATCCTCTCAAGCAGATTGAGATTTCAGCGGGCGGGCAGTTGGAACTGCCCTCCGCGTGAAGCATTGTGCGGTTAGATTCGGCGACTCAGCTCCGGCTGTGGTCAGCCGATGATGGAGGCAGCAACTCGTGGGGCACGTCGAAACAGGAAACGTTGCGATGAACAGGAACTATCAGGAACTTCTGCGGACCGAGCTGAATCGCATCGCGGCAGGTGAGCAGCCCACGCCGGACTTTTCCGAGAAGGCTGCGGAGGCGGTCCAAATCGAATTTCAACCAACGCAGATGATGTTCGCCACCGGCGCACCAACAGAAGCGCAGGAGGTGCCTTGGGATCCCAACGTAAGGGACCTGCCGACATTGCAGCAACGTACGTCGACGGCTGAGCAGTTTCGACGCCTGCGTTCGCGGCTCATCGAATTCCGCAGCGTTCAACCGCTGAAGACCGTACTGATCAGCAGCGCCCAGCCGCAGGAGGGTAAAAGCTTTGTCACTGCGAACCTGGCGGTTGCGTTAAGTCATCACCGCGGCACGCGTGTGCTGTTGATCGATGGCGACATGCGCCGGTACAGCCTGCAGAACTACTTAGGCACGGTTGCGCGGCCCGGGCTAGCGGACTTCCTTTCCGGTGCGGCACAGCCGTGGGAGGTCATGCAGCGCGCAGACACGGCCACCGTGGCTGCCCACCCCGGCCTGGCGCAGCTTACCTTCATTGGTGGAGGCGGCCTTAGCGATCAGGTAGCTGACCTTTCGCATGACTCTCGTTTTGGCGACCTGATCGACTACGCCAAGCCGCTCTTTGATTGGATTCTGGTGGACACCTCTCCTGTGACGCTGGTCAGTGACGCTGTGAACCTGGCGCGATACTGCGACGGCGTGCTGCTGGTCACTCGCGCAGGCATGACCCGTTATCAGGACGCGCAGAAGGCGCAGGCCGAGCTGCAGGCCTCCACCCTGCTGGGCGTTGTGCTGAATGCCGTCGAGGAACGGGCGGTGCCCGCTTATTATGGTTATGGGCCCGAGAAATAGGCGAGCATGATCCGTCTGCTGAACGTGTACTATCCAACCCGCACGGTCTTTCTGCTGATCTCAGAATCGCTGATCATCGGCAGCTGCCTGTACGCCGCGGTGTGGCTCGTGCTCGGACGTAATGCCTATCTCACCTTGAACTATGAGTACGGCGCAGCCAAGATCGTGGCGCTGACCATCGCGACCATGACGGTGGCCTACTACTTCGATCTATACGAGCCTGACCTGCTCTTCGACCGGCGCGAGATCTACTTCCGCATCGTGCTGGCGCTGGGATGCGTCTGCCTGCTGGTCGCGGGCGTGGTGTACTTCTACCCGGAGTTCAGCATTAGTCGGCAGGTGTTTCCGCTGGCGCTGCTGCTCCTCGGCCTGGTGCTCTGCCTGTGGCGCCGGTTCTATGCCTGGGTGGCTGCGCGCAGCGTCTTTCGCGAGCGAGTCTGCGTGCTTGGCAAGGGACCTCGCGCACAGTTCATCGCCGAGACCCTGGAGCGCCGCAAAGATCTGGGAATGGACGTAGTCAGCTGCAACTATGAGATGGACGGCGAGCAGATGAGCAGTGCTGCCGCTGTCGTGAAGAGCCTGTTCGCCCTGAGGCAGCCCGTCAACCACATCGTAATCGCACTGGAAGACCGCCGTGGCGCGATGCCCATGACGGACCTGCTGACGCTGAAGCTGCGCGGCATCACCGTGGAAGAAGATACGCAGCTCCTGGAGCGTTTGAACGGCAAGATTCAGTTGGAGGGCCTGCGTCCAAGCTCGTTCCTCTATTCGGAAGGCTTCCGCGTCAAGGCCTCGCAGCAATTCACGCGTCGTGTCGCGTCCATGATGGCAGCGGCTACTGGCCTGCTGCTGGCCGCGCCGTTCTTCCCGCTGATCATGCTCCTGGTGCGAATGTCGTCTCCAGGGCCGATCTTCTTCCGACAGGTCCGGGTAGGTGAGGGTGGCCGCGAGTTCTCCGTCTATAAGTTCCGCACCATGCGGCAGGATGCGGAGGCCGCAGGCGCCAAATGGGCCTCGAAGAACGATCCCCGTGTGACCCGCACCGGCCTATTCATGCGCAAGACCCGCATCGACGAGCTGCCGCAGCTTTGGAATGTGCTGCGTGGCGACATGGGCTTTGTGGGACCCCGGCCGGAGCGGCCCGAGTTTGTGCCGTGGCTCGTGGAGCAGCTGCCCTTCTATGATCTTCGCCACATCATCCGCCCGGGCCTGACTGGATGGGCGCAGGTGCGCTACGGCTATGGCGCGACGCTTGAGGAAGCGCGCGAAAAACTCGCGTACGACCTCTACTACGTGAAGCATGCCTCGCTCGGATTCGATCTGCTCATCATGTTCGAGACGATCAAGATCATCCTTCGCCGCAAGGGAGCCCAGTGATCACACTGTGGCAGAACTTGCGGTTGCCGCTGGCAGAGTTGCTCTTCTGGGCGGCTTTTCTGTTTGTGGCGTACACCTATGCAGGCTATCCGCTGATCGCTGCCGGCATGGCACGGTGGCGGCCGCGCCGCTGGCATCGTGACCCGAATGAGAAGTTCGCCGTTTCTCTCATCATGCCGGTGCATAACGGAGCCGCGATCATCCAAGCGAAGATGCACCATCTGCTCGCGCTTGATCCGGCGATCGTCAAGCAGATCATCATCGTCTCCGATGGCTCGACCGACAATACCGCCGCGCTGCTGGAAGACTTTCGCGATCCTCGCCTGAAGGTATTGCAACTGACGGAACAGGTGGGCAAGGCGCAGGCGCTGAACCAGGCGCTGCTCAAGGCAGAGTACGAACTGGTGGTCTTTGTCGACATCCGGCCGCGGCTAGAGGGGGACGCGCTGCGGTCAATGATCAGCAACTTCGCCGACCGCGAGGTAGGCTGCGTCGCGGGCGAACTGATTGTGCAACAGCGTCACGGAGATGAGGCCGCGGCAGCCACCATGAGCGGCGCCTACTGGAAGTTTGAGCAGTGGATTCGCACCTCCGAGGCGCGGTGGTACTCGCCCGTAGGCGTGTATGGCGGCTTCTATGCCGTGCGGCGCAGGCTGTCCAGGTCGTTTCCACCGGGCCTGATCCTCGACGATATGTTCCAGCCCCTGACCGTGATCCGGCAGGGATATCGATCGGTGCTGGACCGCTCGGCGACGGTGACCGACACATGGCCCGCGACGGCGAAGGGCGAGTTTCAGCGGAAGGTCCGCACTCTGGCAGGCAACTACCAGCTGGTGGCCACCGCGCCGTGGGTGCTGTCAGGCGATAACCCGGTACGCTTCCAGCTCGTATCGCATAAGCTGTTCCGGCTGCTTGTACCGTATGCTCTGCTGTTGATGCTTGCGGCGTCGTTGGTGCTTGGGCATTTCTCTGCGATGTGGTTTGTCATCGCGACCGCGCAGGTGGTCTTCTGGGCCGCGGCGCTGGTTAGCCTGGCTGTTCGCATTCCGCTGCTTCACCGGATCCTGGCTCCAGCGGGTGCGCTCCTGGTGCTGAACGCCGCCGCTGTCGCCGGCCTGTTTCGATTCGTGTTTACAAGCGGCCCACTCTGGAAGACCTGGTCTCCAACTCCGACACTGGGCGACGCGATTTGGGGCGCGAAGGAGAGGTCTTGAGCGCCCCGGGAGCACAAGGGTCCTCCATCCAGAAGGATCGCAAGGCGGTCCTTCCGAATCCTCTTTTACCGCCAGCGACGTGGCTGCTGATAGATGCGCTCGTAGGCGGTAGCCATTTGCTTCAGGGTGAAGTGCACCGCGTAAGCGGCCCGGGCGTTCTCACCGAAGCTTCTGCGAGCCTCCTCTTCAGTCGCCATGCGCGCCATGGCGACCGCCATCGCTTCGGCATCGCCCACCGGTACGCGAATGCCGCCACCCGACAGCGCCAGCACCTCGGCCATGCCGCCGACGTCGGTGACAATCGCGGGCAGGCCGATGGACATGGCCTGCAGCAGCGACATCGGCAGGCCTTCCGAGACAGACGACATGACGAACGCATCGGCTCCCCGGAAGAACGCCGCCGTGTCGAGCCGTTGGCCCCAGAAGCGCACGCGGTCGCCGAGCCCGAACTCCTCGGCCAGGCCCTGCAGACGAGCGCGCACCGCGCCGTCGCCAACGATCCACAGGCGCAGACGCGGCTCACTTTTCACTGCCAGTGCAAACGCCCGAAGCATGGTGGGCAGGTCCTTCACCTCGGCGAGACGTCCCACGAAAAGCAGAACAAACTCGTCCTCGCCGGATGCGATGGGCGCAGCTTCTTCCAGCGGAGCGGCGCCGTTGTAGACCCGCACAATGCTGCGGCGGTCGGCCAGCGGAGCTCCGCGCAGGTTGGCGCAGGTGATGTCGCAGATGCCCACTACGGCATCGACGAAGCAGCGAGCGATCACGCTGAACTTTGCCTCGGCCGCGCGGTCATAGGGCGGCGACACCAGGCTGTGCCGCGTCGCCACAACGCACCTGGCGCCGGAGAGCCTCGCACCCAGCGCCGCCTGCAGCGTCGGCGCAGGGTTGTGGCAATGCACCACGTCCGGCCGCAACGTGCGAAACAGCCGGAGGTAACGCCACACCGTCTTTGCCGGATGGCTTTCGCCCAGCACGTGCACGCTCAGGCCCTCGTCGCGCAGCACCTCGCCGAGTGGACCCAGCTTGCTGTAGGCGCACACGCTTACGTCATGGCCTGCCTCCCGCTGGATGCGGCCAAGCTGCGCAACCAGCATCTCCGCTCCACCAAGTTCCATGCTGTAGACGGCATGCACAATCTTCATATCTGCCACCAGCCTAACCGACCGCAAATCGCCCGTGCACAGCCGAGGAAACGCCAGGCATGAATCTGCCGAAGCACGCGGAGCTGTGGGTGCCAAGCTACCTGCGCAGCCGCGTAGAGCGCCTGACAGACCGCACCAGGCCGAAGCGCCTTTGGGTCGCGATCACCGATCACTACGAGCCCATGGGAGGCGGCGTGCCGCTCGCACAGGGCATGGCGAGAGTCGCGCACTGGCAGCGCCGCTGGCCCCAGATCGCTGCTGCCGCGCCGCGCGACGCCGGGGGCCGGTCGCCGAAGTTTACCTTCTTCTACCCACAGGAGGAGTATCAGCGCGAGGTCGTCGCTGCGCTGGAGGGCATGCATCGCGCCGGCGTCGCCGATGTGGACGTACACATTCACCACGACAACGACACAAACGAAGGCTTCCGCGCAAAGGTCACGGAGTTCACCAGGCGCCTGCATGAGGACCACGGCTTTCTCCGGCACCACAACGGACGGCTTGTCTTCGGCTTCATTCACGGCAACTGGGCGCTCGATAACTCGCGGCCGGATGGCCGCTGGTGCGGTGTCACCGGCGAGCTGCAGGCGCTGTGCGACCTTGGCTGCTATGCCGACTTCACCATGCCGTCGTTGCCCTCGCCTACCCAGGGCCGCATCGCGAATCGCATCTACTGGACGACGGGGGATCCCGCCAGGCCGCGCGGCTTCGACCACGGGCTGGATGCTGTGCCGGGTGGCGGCAGGCGCGGCGACCTGCTCATGATCCCGGGCCCGCTCGGCCTGCGTTTTCGCGAACGGCTGGTGCCGCGGATCGAGGCCGGCGAACTGGCAGCCTACGATCAGCCCACGGTGTACCGCGCCGGATGCTGGCTCGATCTTGCGCCGCGCATCGGAGAGGACATCTTTCTGAAGCTCTACGGCCACACCGCGCGAGAGGACAACGCCGCGGCGCTGCTGGGCGACGCACCCGGCGCTGGTTCGCTCGAGACGATGTTCCGCGACCTGCATCAGGCCGCTGCCGAGCGTGGTCTGGAACTGCGTTGGGCGAGCGCTTACGAGATGTTCTGTGCGGTCGAGCGGCTGGTGGCCTTTCCCGGCACATCGCTCATCGGGGCCGCTGCAGGGGTGCCTGCATGAACGTGCTGCTGATCACGTTTTCCTTTCCGCCCGCGGGTGGCGTGGGCGTGATGCGCGCTCTCAGTCTCGCGAAGTACCTGCCGGAGGACGACGTCCGGGTGGACGTGCTCACAGCACGGAATGCGCCCGCTGTCATCCGCGACGAAGCGCTGCTCAGGCAGGTACCGGACTCCGTGCGCGTGCATCGCACGTGGACGTTGGATCTTCCGTACGCCGTGCGCAAAGGCATCAAGAAGCTGCTCTCTCGCGATCGTGGCAAGTCCCTGCAGAGTACTGGTGGCGCAGCTTCAGGGAGCGCGATCGCGAAGCCGAACCCGCTGAAAGCTCTGATCGCGAACCTGCTGCTTCCCGATCCGCAAATTGGCTGGCTGCCGTTTGCCTCGCGCGCGGCGGCGCGCATCGTACGCGAACGCGCGATTGATGCAGTCGTCATCACGGTTCCGCCATTTTCGAGCGTGATGCTGGCGAAGGGTCTGCGCAAGCGGTTTCAGCACCTGCCGGTCGTGCTCGACTTCCGTGACGAATGGCTTGACACGACGCTGCACCTCGTCAGCCTGAACGCAAACCCGCGCGCACGGGCGATCGCCGAGCGGACGGAGCGCGAGGCGGTAGAGGCATCCACCGCGGTCGTCGCCGTGACAGAGTCGGCGCGAGCCGCCATCCGGGCGCGCTATCCCGCGCAGCCTGAGGCAAAGTTCGTGAGCATCTCCAACGGCTTCGATGGTGCATTGCCCGCAACTTCAATCCAAGCCAGGCAAGAGCAATCCGGCAGGCCTATCGTTCTCACCTATCTCGGGTCGGTGTACGGTTCGACGGAGCCAACGACGTTCGTTGAGGCGGTGCTCTCGTTGCCGGACGACATCCGATCCCGGCTGCGGGTGCGCTTTGTCGGACAGTTTGAAAAGAGCATCTACCGCGACACACTGCTCCGGCTTGGGCCGACGGTTGAGATCACTGGATTTCTCCCGCAGGCGGAGGCGTTGCGCCTGCTGGACGAGACAGATTTCGTTCTCCTCATCTCGCATGACCCGATCAATGTCTCTGCCAAGTTTTACGACTACCTCTGTTCGGGAAAGCCGATCGTCGCGGCGGTGCATCTACAGGGTGACGTGCGACGGCGGCTCGACGAGACTCGCGCGGGTCGTTGGGCTAACGTTGCCGATGTCAGCGCCATCCGCGAACTGCTGATCGACACGTTGACACATGGTGCCGCAGGGCTTGCGCCGGACCTGAACGCCATCGCTCGCTATCATCGCCTGCCGCTCGCTCATCGGTATTCGGCTCTGCTCCGCTCGTTGCTGCCGGAGCCGCGCACATGAGGGTCGCCGTTGTCACGCAGTACTTTCCTACGTCGGCGCAGCCGTGGGCAGGCCACTCGGCCTACCAGACGTTGAAGCATATCGCGCAGCAGTGCGACCTGCAGGTCTTCTACCCTGAGGCGACTTATCCTGCGATGCTCAAACCGAAGACGGGCGCGCCGGCCATTGACCGCGCCTGGCAGCCAGCGGGAGTCGCCGCGCAGTACATCCCCTACCCTGTGTTGCCGGTGATCACGCGGACAGTGAACGGTTGGACGATGTACCGCCGGCTGCTGCCCCATGTGCGCGAGTGGCGACCGGACGTCATCCTGAACTATGTCGTCTACCCCGACGGTTATGCCGCGGTCCGCATCGGCGAAGCGCTCGGCGTGCCGGTGGTGCTGACCGCTATCGGGTCGGACCTGAACCGCATCCCAGACCGCATCGTCGGCGCCTTGACCCGGGGTGCGCTGCGGCGGGCAAACGTCACCCTCGCGGTCAGCGGTGATCTTGCCCGCACCGCGCGCGCGATGGGCGCCGCGAAGAGCCGCTCGATCCTCAATGGCTGTGACACCACGGTCTTTCATCCGCAGGAGAGGCGCGAGGCGCGAGCTGCGCTGGGCGTTAACGAGGAAGCCGAAGTTGTCCTCTACGCCGGCCGTCTCGACGTTCGCAAGGGCCTGCGCGAACTGATCGACGCGATCGCGGCTCTCCGCGCAAGCCGGCCGCTGCTGCGTTGTTACCTGCTCGGCGACGGTCCTGACAGGCCGCTGCTGCAGGCGGCTATAGGCCGCCATCGGCTTGAGGATGTCGTCACCTTCGTTCCCGCCGCGCCGACGCAGACCGTGGCGCAGTGGATGGCGACGGCCAACCTGTTCACGCTGCCCAGCTACATGGAAGGCTGCCCGAACGTGGTACTCGAAGCGCTGGCCGCAGGCCGTCCGGTTGTCACCACGAATGTCGGAGGCATTCCTGAGCTGATGGACGTTCAGAGCGGCCGTCTTGTGCCACCTGCAGACGCATCCGCGCTGGCAGACGCGCTTGATGAGGTTCTCGAGCAGGACTGGTCAGCGGAAGAGATCGCCAGCCGTCATCACCGGAGTTGGGAAGATGTCAGCCGTGATGTGCTTGCAGTTCTTCAAAGAGTGACTGTAACGGAGTAGGCATCGCGACCTACCGCGCGACGGGATGCAACTTGCGCAGTTCCGTCTGCACGTACGTGTAGCGGATGCGGTGGATGACCGTCACGGTGCAGAGGAATGCGAGCACCCATAGCGCGGGCGCCATCACTCCCCAGCGGTCGCAGAGTGCGCCCAGGATCACGAGCACGATACGTTCCGGCCGTTCCATGAAGCCGACCTTGCACGATCCGATGAGCGCTTCGGCCCGGGCGCGGGTGTAGCTGATCATCAGCGACGCCGTCATGACGAACGCGACCAGCACCACGTACACGAAGCGGTTCCCGCGCGCGTAGAAGACCAGCAGGCCGAAGAAGATGGCGACATCGCTGTAGCGGTCGATCACCGAATCGAAGAACGCACCGAAAACCGAGACCTGGTTGGTCTGCCGTGCCACACGGCCATCCACCATGTCGAACAGGCCCGCGCCGATCAGGATGAGGCCCGCGTACAGAAACATGCGGTGCGCGTTGCTGCCCCGCGCATATCCGAAAAAGAACGCCGCGGCAATGTTGATGATCAGGCCGATAAAGGTCAGCGTATTCGGCGAGATCCTCGACAGTGCAAGGCCGTTTACGATCTTCTGCAGCAGCCATCCGCTGCCCTTGCCAAAGGCACTTGTCCAGGTGAATCGCGAGCTCATCGTATGCTTGCCGCGTCCTTCCGCCGGCCCCGATTAGTGTACCTTTCGCACCCAGCGTTACGTCTCAGAGCCAAAGCGGCAGTTACGGTTCCGAGGTAAAGGTGCCTGCCGGCAGACCGGCGCTGTTGTAGAGGTAGCTGGTCACGACCGGAGTCCACGCATAGCGCACATAATGCGGGTGCGGGACAGCCGATGAAGTGGCAACCACGGTCTCCTCCGCGCCGACTTTCTCAATCCGAGCGTCTGCGGGAACGAACTTGCGGTCGTAGCCGGCGACCTCAAAGCCGCCGACGGGCTGGCCCTTCGTCGTCAAGCCGCCTGCGTGCGAGAACCACACCCGCATGCTGCCGTTCTCCGTCGATGCCTGGACGAACGCGGGAGACGAGGATTCCACCTTCTCGCCATACGCGACGCCAAGCGCTGCCGCAGCCAGGCGAGCGCCCACCGTTTGCTTGTCGGCTGGATGGATGTTCTTTGCCTCGCCGACATCGAGCGTGACGGCCATGCCGGTGTTCTTCAGCGAGAGTGTGCGGCGTTGCGCGTCACGAACTGTGTTCCAGAAATCGTTCGATGTGTAACTGGAGAGTTGCACAAACAGGAACGGGAAGTCACCCTGAGCCCACTGGCGCCGCCAATCGCCGATCATTGCGCCAAAGACGCGGGTGTAGTTCGGTCCGTAGGCGGCGGATGCATCCGCCTCACCCTGGTACCAGATGGCCCCCTTGATGGCGTACTTGGTGTACGGCGCGATCATGCCGTTGTAGAGCGACGACGGCATCCAGGGCGTGCGATCGGGCAGCGGCGGATGCGTCACGGGTGTGCGCCCGGCCGCCTTGTCCGCCGCATCCTGCTGGTTCCACATCGGCTTGGTCTCGTCGAAGCGAGCCTGCTCCTGCGCCAGCACGCCGCCCGCGGTGTAGACGCTGGTCAGGTTGGCGTCGGCAATGCCGCCGGCGCTCATCCACGACTGCGCGGGAGTGCCGCCCCACGTTGTATCGATCAGACCCACCGGCACCTTCTCCTTGTCGCTGATCTCGCGACCGAAAAAGTAAGCGACGGCAGAGAAGGTCCTCGCCGTCTCGGGTGTGCAGACGGTCCAGGTTTCATTGATGTCGGACATCGGAGTGCCTGCGGCGCGCTTGGTCTGCAGTAACAGGTGGATGCGCGGGTGGTTCGCCGCGGCAATCTCCGCGTCGCTGTTCTTGATGGGCGTCTGCGGGTTGAAGCCGCGCAGCGGCATCTCCATATTCGACTGGCCGGAGGCGATCCACACGTCGCCGACGAGGATATCTTCGCGCCGCAGCGGGGCTGCTGAGGCACTGCCCGTGACCGTCAGGACGTGCGGACCACCGGCTTCTTCGGGCTTCAGCCAGGCCTCCCACTGACCGAAGTCATCTGCTGTCGAGGCGATCGTCTGCCCGTGAAAGCTGACGGTGACGTTTTCGCCCGGCTGCGCCCATCCCCAGATGCGGACAGGCCGCTGCCTCTGCAGTACGGCGTGATCCGACAGCACGTTCGGCAGGCGAACCTCCGCCAGCAGGGAAGAGCAGCCGCTCAGTAGCAGAACCAGAAGCATGCGTAGGCGCACTAGATCTCCGTATCACTATTCGGTAAGAGTTGTTCATCGCGACGCCGTATAGCCCACATCTCGAACACAGCCAAGACGCAGCCCGCCAACCGGAAGTCGAGTCGGTACGACTGAAGCGGGTGCAAGAGAGACACGTGCCTGAGCAGGTAAGCCATAGCGAAGCACACCATGCCAGTCGCGGCAAGCGCCACGGTTACCGGTGTGAGCCTGCGTTTCACGCGCGCTGTTCCGACGTAGCCGAACATGCGCACCATGCTCTCAGGCTTGTGCAGAAGGCGCAAGTCAGAACACAGAGGCTGCATGCTCAGGGTCGATCCAACATGTGGCGCAGACCTGCGTTCAAACGCGGGCATTATCTTCCGCCGGACGCGCATCTCAACGTCGGAAAGGTGACGAAACCATGGCAAAAACAGAAAAGACTGAAGTGAAGAACGGGGCGAAACTGCCCGCGCGTATGTACAAGAACCGTGTCGCGCTCTCCGACGACGTCAAGAAGAAGACCGTCGATGAGATGAGCAAGACGCTCTCTGCGTCGCTCGACATGTACTCGCAGGCAAAGTTCGCCCACTGGAACGTGAAGGGTCTGAACTTCTACCAGTTGCACCTGGTGTTTGATGATGTGGCAAAGACCATCCTGAAGCAGATCGATCCCATCGCGGAGCGCATGACGCAACTGGGCGGCACGGCAAATGGCACGGTCCGGCAGTCGGCAGCTACCAGCGAAATACCTCCCTACAACGTGGACGCCATCAGCGGTCCCGAGCACCTGCAGGCGCTGGCGGATTCGCTCGGTAAGTACTGCAGCCTGCTGCGCGAGGCTTCGGACAAGATCGACGATATCGGGGACAGCCCCACGTCAGATTTCTACAATCAGTTGATCGTGGATGCCGAAGAAGAGCTCTACTTCCTGGAAAGCCACATGGAAGCCGGCGACGTTCAGTAGCATGGGACTGCAGAACAAACAAAGGGCTCGCACACTGCGAGCCCTTTTTCATGCCTTGAACACAGCAATTATGCTGCTGCCTCGTGAACCGTGGTCAACTTCAGAATCTCAAGGATGCGCTTGCCGTTTGGCGTGACCACGGTAGCCTCGTCGCCCACCTGTTTCCCCACCAGCGAACGTCCGATCGGAGACGTCGTGCTGATCAGTCCCTTGGTCACATCGCTCTCTTCACTGGTGACCAGCTTGTAGGTAATCTCTTCTTCCTTGGTCTGGTCGAACACAACGATGGTGGACCCGAAGCCGACGCGGTCATGCGGGATGTTGGCAAGGTTTACCAGCGAAAGCTCGGCCATGCGCTTCTTGAGCTGGCCAAGATGGGCGTTCACGAACTCCTGCCGCTGCTTTGCGGAATGGTATTCGGCGTTCTCGCTCAAGTCGCCGAGAGCGACGGCGCGCTTGATCTCCGCAGGCAGCTCCGTGGTCAGCTCGTGTTCGAGCGCCCGGATTTGTTCTTCAAGCTTTTTTGTGACGTCCAGCATTTCAGGGTTCCGTTCCGGAAGAGTAGCGCGGGCGGGCTTCTCCGCAATTCTCTTGATTATAACGAGTCAGCAGTACGGTTCCCGGTACGGTGCCGGCAGGTGCGAGGCACTTCGCGCATCCAGCCAGTCCTGCAGCAGAATCACGGCAGCGTACTGGTCGAGCACCGCCTTGCGTGCGGATCCGCGCGGATGCCCGAGCCGGTCCATCAGCTCGTGCGCGGCAGCGCTGGTCAGGCGCTCATCCTGCATGTGGACGGGGAGTTGCAGTGCGTCGCGCAAGGCAGAGGCAAAGGCCTGCGCTTTCTCCGCCTGCGGAGAAGTGTCACCGGACATGTGCAGTGGATTGCCCGCAACGATCTCGGCAACCGCATGTTTGCGCACCAGCCGCGCAATGTTCTTCAGCTCCTGCTTGAGGGTCGACCGACCCATGGTGATGAGCGGCTGTGCCGTGGTGCCGAACGGATCGGAGATGGCCACGCCCACGCGACGGCCGCCGATGTCGAGCCCGAGAACGCGCGGTCGCTCCTGCATGTGTCCAGCATAGAGCGCCGGCCAGCTGGTACGGGCCGGCCTGCGTAGCGAGTGGTTTTCCCGGCCGAAAACTATTCTTCAGAACTGATCTTGCAGACGATGTCCAGCCATAATCCGGAAGCTCCGGGATGGCGTCTCCTTAGCCAGGAGATTCTCATGCGTTTACGTTTCGTGGCGGTTGCAGCTTTACTGTTCGGTTCTCTGGGCATCGCGCATGCAGACACCATGAACATGTTCAACTTGAGCGCCACGCTGGTGAATGGATCGGCAACCGGTACGCTCACGCTCGACGAGACAACGGGCAGCTTCACGGATTCAAGCATCAAGGTAATCACTTCGGTCGGGACTACGTACTTCTCAGGCGCACCAACGTCGACCTCCGGCACCGGCTACAGCAGCATCTTCTTTGCCACGACAACACCTTCGCTCTTCGACTTTCAACTGGCTCTGCCCGCCGCGTCTCTGAAGGGCTACGCAGGCGGCTCGCTGTGCACCACGACGGCCCCCTGCTTTGGCGACGCGGCCGGTGTGCAGGCAGTCGGAGCGGCGGATCTGGATGATGTAACGGCCGGCACGCTAACGCTCGCACCGGCGGTCGGCGTCACTCCGGAACCATCGAGCCTGCTGCTTCTGGGAACGGGCGTGCTCGTGCTTGGCACGTTTCTAAAGCGTCGCCCCAGCTAGAATTTCTATGAATGAAGCGCCTACTTACCGCTCGCTGCTTATCCTGCTGCTACTGGCGTCGGTGGTCTGCTATCGACTGGAGCTGACGCTGGTCTCTTTAACGGACCAAAGGTGGCCAGGATTGTTTTAATCCCGACTGTCTCATTCCAGTGCTCTACTCGTTGTAGTGCAGCAGGCTGTACACATCGACTTCAGGGAACTTCGAGCGGCCTTTCAGGAAGTCGAGCTCGACGGCGAAGGCGACGCCTGCAATTTCCCCGCCAAGCTGCTTCACCAGCTGCACGGTTGCCTGCATGGTGCCGCCGGTTGCCAGCAGATCGTCGACAATGACGACGCGCTGCCCGGGCTGAATCGCATCCAGGTGGATCTCGAGCGAGTCCGATCCATATTCCAGGTCATAGGTCACCTTGGCCGTCGGTGCTGGCAGCTTCTTGGGCTTGCGGACGGGCACGAAGCCCGCGTTCAGGCGATATGCCATCGCCGGCCCGAAGATGAATCCACGCGCCTCGATGCCGAGCACCAGGTCGACCTGCTTGTCGATGTAGTACGCCGCGAAGGCGTCGATCATTTGCGCAAAGCCGGCTTTGTCCCGCAGCAGCGTGGTGATGTCGTAGAAGAGAATGCCGGGCTTGGGAAAGTCAGGAACGGTACGGATGAGCGCTTTGAGCGGCTCGCAGTTAATCGTGTGCGACATGGCTCTATTGTAGCGATCACGTCGGCCCCGAGTAGCTGTGCTAGAACGCGCCCTCGATGGCAAACTCCTTCAGAGAAGCGCCTTCGTCTTCCGCCAAGTCGTGAATGCGAACGCGGTCGACGCGGCTGCCGCGCGAGCCTCGCCGCAGGGCTTCTTCCAGTTCCTCGATCTGCTCGGGCGTACCGGCTGCGACGGCTTCCACATGGCCCGCGTCGGTGTTGCGCACCCATCCCCGCACGCCCAGTTCCGCGGCTTCGCGATGCACGAACCAGCGAAAGCCCACGCCCTGCACGCGGCCCTCGATCTGGTAGTGCCGGACGATGGTCTCGCCGGAGTCGCTCACGACGCGCGGCCTCGCAGATGACGCAGGATTTCATCGGCAACAAGCTGCGGATTCTCACGCTGCGGAAAGTGGCCGACGCCTTCAACGAGAATCCGGCGATAGCCATTGGTGAAGTGGCGGCCCATGCCGTCGCTCGTCTCCGGCAGGCCGCAGCGGTCATCCAGCCCCTGTATGAACACCGTCGGAACGTCCAGCGACATCGTGCTCTCGTATCGAGCCTGCAGCACGGCGTACGCAGGGTCCTTTTCGGCATGCCCCCAGCGCGAGCGGTAGCTGTGCAGCACCACGTCGGCGAAGTCTTTGCCGGCCCAACTCTTCGCCGCCTCGGCCAGAGCGGCGGGTGAGTACCAGCCTTCCGGGCTCCAGGTGTCCCACTGTCGCTTGCCGTAGGCGACCGGATCTTCGCGGAACTGCTTCATGCCGGGGTCGGTACAAAGAAACCACTGGTACCAGTACGCCTGTGCCTGCGGCAGAGACGGCGTCTTCGCTGGGCCGGGCTCGTACACCGAGGACAGCGCGACCATGCGCTCCAGGCGCTTGGGAAACAGCGCCGCCAGCGCGTATCCGGTACGCGCGCCCCAGTCGTGGCCGACGAAGTCAAACGTGTTCAGCTTCAGCTTGTCGGCAAGATCGATGATGTCCTGGGCGAACGCCACCGGCTGTCCGGTGCGGCGCGGCTTGCGGCCAAAGATCGGCGAGCGAAACTCACTCGGCCCGTAACCGCGAAGGTATGGCGCGATGGTGCGATAGCCCGCGCCATGCAGGACAGGCAGCACCTTGTCCCATGTGCGGGGCGAATCAGGCCAGCCATGCAGCAGAACAAGCGGCATACCGCCCTTCGGACCGTCTTCTTCGTAGACCAATTTCAGTGTGGGGGTTTTGAATTCACGCACTTGCATGGAGGATTGGATGCGTGCAGATGGTGAGCAGTAATCACGCTGCCGCGAACAGGGGCCGCGCAGTAGCGCGGACCCTCGTGAATCGAAGCAGTTCTATGCGCGTGACATGTACGCGCCTTCGGCCGTATCGATGCGGATCTTCTCGCCTTCGTTGATAAAGGCAGGGACCTGCACGATCAAACCCGTTTCCGTCTTAGCCGGCTTGGTGACGGAGGATGCCGTTGCCGAGCGGATACCGGGCTCCGTCTGCACGACGGTCATCTCGACCACATTGGGCAGCTCGACACCGACGGGCTTGCCGTCGATGAAGCTGATGTCGATCTTGATGTTGGGAAGCAGGTACTCCACGGCATCGCCCAGAATCTCGCGGCCAAGCGTCGTCTGCTCATAGTTGTTCATGTCCATGAAGATGTATTCGTCGCCGTCGTTGTAGAGGTACTCCATCTGCACTTCGTCGACGATCACGCGATCGATGGCGTCACCCGAGCGGAAGCGGTGTTCGAACATGGCTCCCGATTCCAGGTTGCGAAGTTTCGCTTGAATGAACGCGCGCAGGTTGCCGGGCGTCCGGTGCTCTACGGCAAATACCGAGTGCAGCTTGTCGTTATGCTTGATGACCATGCCGGGACGCATCTGGGTGGCGGGAATCGCCATGAGGAACTCCTGTTGCTACTTGAACTTTGACCGGGATCGAGGACGCGAAGGTATGGCGCGAACGCCCGGTGCGCAGGTTCGATTGTAGCGCGGTGATCCGCGCGAGTCTGGCGGTCGTCGCGCCAGGGTGTCAGCAGGAACGCTCCCCCTCCGCTACAGAAAGGAGTGTTTCCTGAGATGCGATCACAAGTTATGAGTAAAAGGCTTAGTGTCCACCGAAGACGCGCCGAAAGAAGCGACCGATTGCGCGAAAGGGATTCGGCCCCGCCGGCGGTGGTGCTGCTTCCGTGACGTGCGCATCCGTTGCCGGTGGATCCGCGTTGCTTGCGGAAGGTGCTGCACCCGACGTGCTGGCGCGCGACGATGATGCGCCGGAAGCCGGTGCCGTGGAACCTGCACCGGGTGCGATGGAGGCTGCCGTGGTTACCTCGCCGGGAGGACCGCTGACCGCGTTCGTCGTGCCGTTGTAGGCCAGAGTGGTGCTGACCTGCGTTTGAACGCCGCCCACCGGGGCGTTTTGCTGCGGCGTTTCAGGCTTCGCCAGTCCCTGACTGACGGCCTCAGGGAACGGATTGATCCGCGCCGCTTCCGGTATCTTGCCGTCACCATGCTTGCCCTTGCCGGCAAGTACGAGCGGATCCGGCTTTGGGCAACCGCAACTGCTGGTTTCCCTGTCTACCACCTCGCGCAGGCTGCCATGTTCAAACAGCACGCGCTGCCCGGGCCGGATGAAATAGGCACCGGTGCCGAAGGCCTCCGTCGCGTGCAGCATGGGTGCGTCCTTCCCCGAGTTGTCTATGCACGTATCGCCGTTGGCGACGAGGCGCACACGCAGGTTCAGCGGTGCCGGGTCGGAGACCTCAAGCCTAAAATCCGGCGTCAGGATTACGTCATTTTTTTCCGCGTGCGTCTGGATTTCCATGCTGCCGCGGTTCAGCGCCGTCAGCAGCGGCGGGTGCGCCATGTCGAAGGTAGGCTGCGACAGCCGCGCCGCAGAGCCGGTACACACCTTAACCGACCCGCCCCGTGTCAGCGCGACCTCAGCCGTTCCACCGCTCGCCGTGATCGATCCGCTGTTCGCAATCACGGCGCGTCCGGCGCTGACGGTCACCTTGCCGGCAATCTCGGCGCCATCCGTTTTCAGGGAACCAAGAGACTGCTGCGCACGTGCCGCTGGACCGCCCAGCACGGTCGCGGCGAATGTCGCTGCTGCGATACTCCACTTCGATTTGTGGGCAGGTGTCATCCCGTCACATCTTCAGAAAGTTTGCAATCAACTGCTTGCCGTGATCCGTCAAAACGCTCTCGGGATGAAACTGCACGCCTTCGATCGGCAACTCGCGATGGCGTAGCCCCATGATGACCTCGCCTTCAGGATCAGTGGTGCGAGCGGAGACCTCGAGCTCATCCGGCAGCCCTTCCGGGCTGACAACAAGCGAGTGATAGCGCGTGCAGGTCATCTTCGGCTCCAGTCCCTCGAAGATGGTGCGGCCGTCGTGTTCGACTTCGCTGGTCTTGCCATGCATCAGCCGCGCAGCGCGCACCACGTTGCCGCCAAACGCCGCACCGAGAGCCTGGTGACCCAGGCAGACGCCGAGGATCGGCGTGCGCTTGCCGCCAGCACTGCCCTTCGCCGCATAGTGACGGATCAGGTCAATGGAGACACCCGCTTCCTGCGGCGTGCAGGGACCGGGCGAGATCAGGATGCGATCCGGGTCCAGCGCTTCAATCTCAGCCGGCGTCAACTCATCGTTGCGGCGGATCACCATCTCCGCTCCGAGCTCGCCCATGTATTGCACGAGGTTGTAGGTGAACGAATCGTAGTTGTCCAGGACGAAGACCATGGAAGCCTCGTCTTCAGTCTACGTCGCCCACAGGCCCACGCCTACGCTGCCGCGGCTGCCGCTTGCGCGAGCCGGAAATTAACGATGCAACACTTCTTTCGACTTTCATATTCCTAACAAGTGTTGGAAATTCGAACGGCAACCAGCCCTATGAATCGCACGCGGCGGGCCGATACAGAACGAGAGGACGCCCCAGTGACAAGTACCAGACTTTGCCTTGCGCTCTGCTTCTCGCTGCTTTCTTCAATGGCCTTCTGTGCCTCGCCAAAGTCGCGCCCTGCCGACCCATTCGCGCCGTCAGTCGCATCCTCGATCCTGAGCGAAGCGGGCACTTCGCAGCCTGCGGAATCGACAGGAATGGAAGCTCTGCCGGACCTGCCTCATGTGCCAACGCTCTCGTTCCGCGTGCAACCCGCGGACCGCTCGCCATCTGCGGAGCGGACATCCCGCATCAGCTTCAGCAGACCCTATAGCCGGGGCGTCAGCCCTCTGGCTTCCATGCCGCTGGCGGGTGCGGCGAAACGTCTGGGCGCCCAGCGCTTCAACACGGATGATGGCAGCATGCTGGATGACTTCGCCATCTGCTACCGCATGTCGGGCAGGTCGAGCATCGAGGTCATCCCCGGTGATCCCGCACCAGTCAAGCTGCCGGTCGCGACGCTCGCCAACAACACGGGTGTGACCGTGGGGCTTGTGGTGCGGCTGTTGAAGTAACTACTTCAGGATCGCCGTGAGGGGTTTTCCGTCCATTCCGGCTTGTGAAAGCCCGAGAATCTCCGCGATGGTCGCTGCTACGTCGATGTTCGGGAACTCGGGCTGTTCCCCCGTCTGCTTAATGGCGGCTCCACTGGCGACGAAAATCTCCTTCATCAGTGGGCGCGTGTTGGGATAGCCGTGGGCTCCTGTTTGCGCCTCGGGCGCTGCGGGCACCTTGTCCGCAAAGCGCCAGTCTTCTTTCGCGTAGACCAGCACGTCGGGCGTGGTGGGGTTGTTCGCCGGCAGAGGCCAGTCTTGCGCGGACTGCTCGGCCGGTGTTGGGACGCTGTCCGTCGCCGGGCTTGCGGCGAAGGCCGCGCGGATCTTCGCATCCAGTTCAGGCGTCGCATGCGCTTCGTAGATGTAAGCCGCTCCACCCTCGGGCAGGGCCGTAGCCTGATCGGGCATGACGCCCGCGGCCGTCAAGATCGCGTTCGGACTTGCGGTGTGGTGCACGCTCGATTGGCCGTGATCGCTCACAATCAGGAACGTCGTGCGATCCAGGTCACCGGCGTCGCGCACTGCGTCGACCACCTCCTTCACGCGGTCATCGAGGAAGGCTACGGTGTTCACGCCTGCCATGGTGTTGTAGCCGTAAGTATGCTCCGTGCTGTCGAGCGCCAGCAGATGCAGCAGTACCAGGTTGGGATGGTGATGCTTGATGGCGTACACGGCGCCCCGCGTGTACAGGCGGTCGCGATACGGCTGCGTCGGCTTGCTGTTGAAGTCCTTCAACTCGTCTTCGGTCAGGCTGCCGTCCGCCAGCATCTCCTTGAGCAGGGAACTGGAGCGGACCGGCTGTTCAAAGAAGCTCCAATCGATGGTGCCGGGATTTTCGATGGCAACCCAATCCATCTCGGCCGTGCCCAGGCCAGCGGCATGCGCTTCGTCATAGACCGTCGGCACGCGAACCAGTTTGGCCTTGTCCGCATGGAAGGCCACGTGCGGTGTCTTGCCGTTGCGGATATCAGTGATTTGGCCGTTGGCAATCAGTCCGTGCTTGTCCGGAGCCACGCCGGTCACCATCGAGGTGTGGTTCGGCCACGTGACCGTCGGGTTCACGGGCCGCATCGCAGCGGCATAGGTGCCGCTCTTCATCAGCGCATGCAGTGTCGGTACGGGCAGCAATGGGTCGTGCAGCAGCGATGCACCGAAGGCGTCCAAACTGATCACGACGACGATCGGTTTACGCTGTGCCGATGGTTGTGCGAACGCCGTCGACCACGCCACCGCTACACTGCACACCGCTGCCGCCAGCTTCGTTCTCATCACAGAAAATCCTCGGGATGAGCTTACGACGGAACCATGACAGCGCGATAACTATACCGGATCGACAGGACCCGCAAACGGGTCGGTCACAAGCAGACGTCGCGTGGAGGCGAAGCCATAGATCGCGATGAAGACGTAGCATAGCGCGGGCACGATGAACGCTTTCTGGTAGCCGATGCCGTCGGCTAGCTTGCCATACAGCAGCGGCAGCAGCGCGCCTCCCACGATGGCCTGCACCATCAGGCTCGATCCCTTGCTGGTCAGTTCGCCGAGGCCGGTCAGGCCCAGCGTGAAGATGCTCGGGAACATGATGCTGTTAAACAGGCCGACAGACAGGATGGTCCACATGGCAACGTGGCCGCTGCTCACCATGCTGGCGATCACCAGAGCGCACGCAACCAGCGCGAACAGGCCGAGCAGTGTGCCGGTGCGCACCTTGGTCAGAATCGCGGAGCCGATGAAACGGCCGATCATCGCTCCGCCCCAGTAGTAGCTGACGTAGGTGGCGGCCGCCGCGGCAGTCAGGCCGCCAATCATCGGCTGCTCGAAGTAGCCGATTATGAAGCTGCCGATGGAGACCTCCGCGCCCACGTAGAGGAAGATACCCAGAGCGCCTAGCAGCAGCCATTTCTGATTCCAGATGCTGGCGCCAAACCCAGCGATGGGACGCATGTCGACTGTCAGGTGCTCGCGACTATCCAGCTTTACCGCGGCAAGCAGCCCTGCCAGCAGCAGAAGTATGCCGGTGATCAGCAGGTACGGCGTGTGCACCGTGCTGGCCTGTTCCATGCGATAGGCCTGTAAATCGGACGGGGAAAGCTTCGTCAGCCTGTCTACGGCCAGCGGAGCGGCTGCGCCCAGAATGAACAGGCCGCCAAGCTTCGGCGCGATGGTGGTGCCGAGCGAGTTGAATGCCTGCGACAGATTCAGGCGGCTTGACGCGGTCTCTCCCGGACCGATGCTGGTGACGAATGGATTGGCCGAAACCTGCAGAAACGTGATACCCGCAGCAAGCACGACCAGCGCGCCGAGAAACAGCGCGTACGAAGCCAGGTGGGCCGCCGGGATGAACAGAATCGCACCCGCCGCCGCGACCAGCAGGCCGGTGACCATGGTCTGCTTGTAGCCGCGGTATTCCACCAGCTTGCCGCCCGGTATGGCGAAAAGGAAGTACGAACCGAAGAACGCGAACTGGATGAGCGCCGCCTGCGCATTGCTTAGCGAGAAGATCGATTTCAGGTGCGGGATCAGGATGTCGTTCAGGCTGGTGAGAAATCCCCACATGAAAAAGAGCGTGGTTGCGATCGTCATGGCACGGTAATCCGTGCTGGTGCGGCTGTTGAAGCTAAGGCTTGCAGGCGAGGAAGAGATGGCCATCAATGTCTTTCCGGGCGAGAGAAGCTCCACGCCGCTACGGTGCCAGAGTAGCGCGGATGGCGATGCCGCGTCACGCACGGCTACGAACGAGGGAGAAGGTTGATTCATTATGCATGGTTGCTCGTTATCTTGAGCGGAACGAAGCGGAGTCGAAGGACCTGCTCTTCGGAGGAACGCCGTCGCAGCATGAAAAAAGCAGTCCTTCGACTACGCACCGCGTGCCCCCTCAGGATGACGAGCAGTAAACGCCCCGACCTGGATGGACTTGGCACTGCAGCGAGGGCGCTGTGGACACGCCGCAACTGGCTTTGTTGCGAAGAAATCTGTGCGGTTCGCCAAGAACCTGCCATGACGCGCTCGTGTGTGCTACACGTCACAAGAGCGCGTACAGTATGCGCATGAAAGCGTTGACGATCTACACGTTCCTGTTGATCGGCTCTCTCTCGCTGCATGCGCAAAGCGACACCGCAGCGCCCGGTCTCCCTCCTGCGCAGGCGCCGTCCGCTCCCGGTTCTCAGACTGCGCCTAACGCGCAGGCACCAACCGTGCCGGCGCAGCAGGCAGCGCCACCCACGACACAGACGCCAGGGCAGGCTCCTCCTCCGTCGATCCCCGGCAGCGGCGCGCAGCCTGTCCGGGCAGCAG
The DNA here is from genome assembly GCA_964657335.1 of uncultured Terriglobus sp. Taxonomy (GTDB): domain Bacteria; phylum Acidobacteriota; class Terriglobia; order Terriglobales; family Acidobacteriaceae; genus Terriglobus. The sequence continues at coordinate 19,755 of CAZZVI010000006.1, read as the reverse complement.
ACGGCACGTATACCCTCCGCCGCGTTTCTCGCCTCGTGATCCTCGACGTGGTTGTGACAGACAAGCAGGGCAACATCGTGAACGGCCTGACCCGCGATGACTTTCACGTGACCGAGCTCGACCAGCCGCAGACCATCCTGAACTTTGAGGCTGCGGGTGCGCACACCACACCGGCGGCGGCCGACATCAACTCCACCGCAGATCTCGACCGGCTGGCTCCGCAGGCACCCGTAAACATCCTGTTGCTCGACGAGTTCAACACGCGCTTTGAAGACATGGCTTTCGCGCGTTACTCGTTGAAAAAGCTGTTGCAGAAGCAGCCCGACCACCTGACCACACCGACCATGCTGATTGCCGTGGACCTGCAGCACTTCACCGTGCTGCAGGACTACACGCAGAACAAGGCCGCGCTGTTGAACGCATTGGATCATCACTTCGTCGCGTATCCGTGGCAGGTACACAACGGCGGCTGGATTGCCGAGCGGTATGGGACTGCGTTCGCCACGCTGACGCGCGTTGCCGAGGCGGTGGTTGGCCATCCGGGCCACAAGAACATGATCTGGATCGGCCGCGGATTTCCGCCCTACAACTTCGTCAACGGTCCGGTCGACACGGAGAACCGGGTGAACAATGCCGTGCAACTCTGCGTCAACGAACTTCGCGACGCGCGCGTGACGCTGTATACAGTGGATCCTGCCGGGCTGACCGTGACACCAGGAGGCGGATACGGTCCCGACGCGGCGTTCAATGATCCTTTCGGCGGCAACTACCAGTTCAGCAAGCTGGCTGTTGCGACGGGTGGGCGCACCTTCTATGGTCGCAATGATGTCGATGCGGAGATCGGCACCGGCATTCGCGAGGGTGGCAGCTTCTACTCGCTGACTTACCGGCCTGATACGGCAAGTGTCGACCCCAAGAAGTTTCGGCGCATCAAGATCACGCTGAGCAGGCCGGACCTGATCGCCACCACGCGCGAGGGCTACTACGTGCAGCAGGGACCGGCGCGGGTGAATCCAGTGAACCCATCGCGGCGCCTGCAGTTCGAGGTGCTCTCTGCCGATGCCAGCAACATGGTGTACGACGGTGTGCCGCTGACGCTGACGCCAGACCCGGCGAACCCTGACACCTTCACCATTAAGGTAGACGGCAGCGGCCTGATATGGGCTCCGGCGACTGACACGGCGCCGCGCCACGCGGATGTAGTGGTGGTCGCGTCCACCTTCGACAGAAAGAACAAGGAGCTGAAACGGATCGCAAAGGTGATCAGCGCCAGCGCCACGGGAGATGTGCCGGCCACCGGGCCCATAAAGCGTGATCTGAACCTAAAGTTCCCGCTGGAACATGATCCCAAGGCGGTGCGTGCCCGATTCGTGGTCCGCGTCAGCGCAACGGGACGCATCGGAACGGCTGACGCAAGGCTCGGCCAGGCAGCCACGGCTGCGAAATAAGTGAAGCAGGCTGCGCAAAACCACGCGCAGTCCCGCTTCGGTAAGCAGCAACGTTTACAGATTGTGGAACTAGAAACGGAAGATTGGCTTGTACGCGGCCGCCACAGGCAACACCTCTGTGCCGATCTGCAACGGGCCGAAGCCGGATTCGACCTTCGGACTCTTACTGCCCTCGGCAATGCTTGGGTTGCGCAAGGTAGCTTTCCGAAGCGTGGGGCGGGTGAGATGGTGGTGGACCGGGGACTTCTTGGCAGAGAGATTCATGACAGACTCCAGGGAAATTCGTTCAGGAAAAGGCAATTGTTCAGCGAAATCCAGTGGTCTACCTCGAGACCTACCGGTAGGCTGCACGCGAGAAAACCTGTTTCGATCTGCGGTCAGCCTACGCCTGCACAGTTATAGGTCACAAACGCTCGGTAACGCGCCAGAAGGCTAAGCAAATCTCAAGGAAGAAGTTACAAGATGTAGCGACTCAGGTCCTGGTTGCGGACGATGTTCGCTACCTGCTGCCGCACATACTCCGGATCGATGACGACGACGCGTTCGACACCGCCCTCTACCTGACGCTCCAAGACGGGCAACGGGTGCGCCGTAGCCGTCGCCAGCGGAGCCGCGCCTTTGGGCTGCTCGACCGTGCTTGGTTCCACCTGTGCTATGACGCCATTGACGGCGGGCTTCAGATTCTTCAACAGGTCCGGGGCCTGGAAGCTGATCTCGTCCAGCACGCGTTCCATGATGGTGTGGAGGCGGCGCGCGCCGATGTTTTCGGTTGTTTCGTTCACGCTGAAGGCAAAGCTCGCCATCTCCTCGAGTGCCTCGGGCTGAAACTCTAGCTTCAGTCCCTCCGTCTCCAGCAGTGCGATGCTCTGCTTCACGAGGGATGATTTCGGCTCCGTGAGGATGCGGATGAAGTCCTCAATCGTGAGTGATTGCAATTCCACGCGGATAGGAAAGCGACCCTGCAACTCGGGGATGAGATCGCTCGGCTTGGACACGTGGAACGCACCCGCCGCGATGAACAGGATGTGGTCCGTCGAGACGAAGCCGTACTTCGTGTTGACCGTGGTGCCTTCAACAATCGGCAGAATGTCGCGCTGGACGCCTTCGCGGCTGATGTCGGGACCGTGACCGCCCTCACGGCCGGCAATCTTGTCGATCTCGTCGAGAAAGACGATGCCTGAGTCTTCGACACGCTCGATCGCAGTGCGCGTCACGTGATCCATGTCGATCAGGCGGCCTTCTTCTTCGTTGATCAGGTATTCGAAGGCCTCAGAGACCTTCATCTTTTTCTTACGCGAACGATTGCCGAACAGGCCCGGCAGAATGTCTTTCAGGTTGACGTCGGTTTCTTCGCCGCCCTGCACACCGACGATCTCAAAGTTCGGCTGGTTGCGATCCCGCGCGTCGATCTCGACGATGCGGTCGTCCAGTTTGCCCTCACGGAACTGCTGGCGCAGCTTTTCGCGGGTACGGTCCTGCGATTTCGGCTCCTCAGTCTTCGGCTCGGCCGATGCATCGAAGTCGATAGCGACGGGCAGCGCCATGCTCTGCGTCTGGTCACCGGTCTTCGTCTCCTGTGCGGACTTCATCGTCTCGAGCGGTGCGGGCGGCAGCAGCAGATCGAGCAGCCGCTCTTCGGCGCTCATCTCGGCCTTGTCTTCCACCTCTTCCAGCTTCTCTTCACGCACCATCTCGATGGCGGTCTCGACCAGGTCACGCACGATGCTCTCGACATCACGGCCGACGTAGCCCACCTCGGTGAACTTGCTGGCCTCCACCTTCAGGAACGGCGAATTGGTTAGCTTTGCTAACCTTCTGGCGATCTCCGTCTTGCCCACGCCTGTCGGTCCGATCATGATGATGTTCTTCGGCATAATCTCGTCGGCGATTTCCGGCGGCAGCTTCTGCCGGCGCTGTCGGTTGCGCAACGCAATGGCCACGGCGCGCTTGGCGGCATGCTGGCCGACGACGTACTTGTCCAACTCCGCGACGATCTCGCGCGGTGTCATCTCTTCCAGGGCAACCGCCTGGTTTTCTGCAACTCCGGGGAGATAAATCGCCATTACAGTTCCTCCACCGTGATGTTCTCGTTCGTATAAATACAAATCTCCGCCGCGATCTTCATACTCTTCTCGACGATGGCGCGGGCGGAAAGATCGGTATTCTCAAGCAAAGCCTGCGCGGCGGACTGGGCGAAGCTGCCGCCGCTGCCGATGGTCATGATGGATCCGCCTTCGATCGCGTCCGGCTCGATGACATCGCCGTTACCGCCCAGCAGGTACATGTGCTCCTTGTCGGCGACCAGCAGCAACGCTTCGAGCTGGCGGAGCAGCTTGTCCGTGCGCCAGTCCTTGGCGAGTTCGACAGCAGCGCGCGGCAGGTTGCCGGCGAACTGCTCCAGCTTGCTCTCAAAGCGCGAGAACAACGAAAACGCATCGGCAGTCGACCCGGCAAAGCCAGCCAGCACCTTGTCGTTGTACAGCCGGCGGAGCTTCTTTGCGCCCGACTTCATGACGGCGCTGCCGAGCGTCACCTGGCCATCCGCCGCCATGACAACGGCACCGTTGCGCCGCACGCACAGCACCGTGGTCGAGCGAATGCGACGGCCCTCGGCGGTGTCATAGGGGTGCGAGTTCACGATGGGTCTGTTCGTCAAAATGCTGCGCGAGTGCAGGCCAGAACGGCCGCCAGGAGGTGTTGGCATCACACTTAAGTATACGACGCTGACCTGCGGACACTGCTAGGGAACCGAATCGACCTCGCCATGTGTAAGGCCATGCGCCGTTCGCATCAGCACGGCAATCAGCAGCAACGCGCCGAAGTACATGTAGCTCTGCAGCACATTCCACCCGTGAAAGTCTGCAAGACGATTGAAGCCGGGCCACGCGTTCAGTGTCAGCAGAGCTGCTAGGCCCAGCAACCAGGGCCGCCGTCGCTGCCAGCATGCGTGGGCGAACCACATCCACGCAAGCACTGCCGGAACGATGCCGTAGTGGTGCTCCCAGGCCATGGGCGATGCGATGACAGACACGATGCCCATGGCCGCCAGGTCACCCGCCGAACCGCGCATGCGTCCCCACGGAAACAGCAGCACGGCAGCCACAAGCAGCAACGCGGTGCCTACAGTGGTGAGATAGACCCAGCGGATGTAAGGCGTGTAGAGCAACGGAGTGTAGCCGATGTTTTCGCCGTTGCCGATCATGCGGTTCAGCGTGCCGAACATCGACTGGTTAGCAAAGTGTGATTGCGCCTTGCGGCTAAGCCCCGCCAGCACATGCACGTAGTCCAGGTTGTTCTGCAACCCGAAGACCAGCACGGACAACACCAGCAACACGGCCGCTGTCACCAGAAAGGCAGCAGCGGCGTTCCAGCGCTTTCGAACCGCCATCCAGACCAGCAGAAGAACGAACTGCGGCTTCACAAACGTCAGCAGAGCAGCGGTCACTCCGCTGGCGCGCTCCTGGCCGCTGCTCCACAACAGCAGTAACAGCGTGAAGCCAAACGACAGAAAAGTCTGTGCATTGCCCAGCGAGTATCCCTTGAGCAGCGGATAACAGAACAGCACCAATAAGATGACGGCGAGCACCGTCGCCCCATCTAGGCGCACGCCTCGCTTAGCCAGCAGCCGCTTGCCCATCCATAGCGAGACGGCAGCAACGCCCGCAAGCGCCAGCCAAGATGTGATCGCAAGCATACGCAGCATGGCTGCGTCGCCCATGCCCATCCGCTTCAACAACCAGATCGGAAGGATGCTCGCCAGCGAGTAGATCAGCGTGTCATACAGGGGAGCGTAGTAGAGCGGAAGGTGCGGGTTGGCACGAAAGTAGTCCACCGACCGCATCATCGGCAGCCACGAATCAGTCCACGTGTGCATCTGGAGAAAATCGAGTAGAACGCTCTTAACGCCGCCGGGATTCCCCATTCTCAGCAGCCGAAAAAGGAGCCATTGCACTCCATTCGCAAGCAGCAGGCTGCTCGTGACGAACAGCAGCAGACGCCTTCCGTGTGCAGCATCATCGGTGGAGCCGGAAGGCATGGTGGGCGATCTGCTTTGAAGTGTCTTCGGCATATATCCGCACGGACGGCTACTCGGTCCTATCCTCGCCTGAACCCTTTTCTCCCATGCGCACGCGCAGGTAGCCGGCACCGCGATCGCTCAGCCGGAAGCGTTCGCGGCAGCGTGCGCAACGCCATGGAAAGATGCCGAAGATCGGCAGCACATGCTTCTCCCAAAGCCCCTTACGACCGCAGCGGCGCAGGCTCACAAGGCCGCAGAATGGGCAAAGATGATCGGTCATAAAAAGTCCCGTGGACCAGTCGTACAGCGGCAGCGTACAGCAGGATTATGTCACGGAGTCTACTCTCTACAAGCGACTGGCTCGTTTGCAGTAAGCGGCTTCAGCCCTGCGCCGCTGGCTGTGGTGCGCGATCAGAGTGAAAGTCGAAGATGCAATCCATCTCGACCCATTTTTGGCCGGGTGCGGCCTCAGGCAGCGGCTGCTGATACTTCGACATAAGTTGTTCCCACTGCTGAATGCGGGGGTGCGCGTCGATCTGAGCCTTGCGTTCGGCGCTGTAAGTGTCGTCAGTCTCAAACAGCATGACCAGCCGCGTTCCGATGCGATAGAGCTCCACGGTCCGCACACCTGCCTCGTGAAAGCTGGCGATCACCTCGGGCCAGACGTTGCGATGGTGCTCGATGTATTCGTCGATCAGCGCGGGATCGTTCTTAAGATCGAGCGCAAAGCAATGGCGTGGCATTGCGGCCTCCAGTGTCTGCAGCAAAGCGCAGCCGTGCCGCACGGGTCAGCGCGCCCATTCTAATCCTCTGGAAAGAGGATGAGGTTGCCGTGAGGTCTCGATCCTGCCGTGCTTCGGATCCGAACGTAATCTAAACCTCAAGAACGTTGGCTGTGACGACGTTTTCGATGAAGGCATGTTTCACGCGCCGCGATAGACTGTTCCGGTTGACTGCAGCACGGCTATCGACGCTGCCACGTTACGGGTGAGAAAGCAATGGACCTTGGTCTGCGCAATCACGTGATCTGCATCACCGGCGGTGGGTCGGGCATTGGCGAAGCCATTACGCGCCTGTGCCTGGAAGAGGGTGCGCGACCCGTCATCGTCAGCCGTAAGACGCCTCAGGTGGAGGCATTGTTGCGCGATCTGCAGCAGGCAGGTCATGCGGTCGATTTTTTTGAGACAGAGCTTGGCGTGGCAGGGAGCTGCGAGGCTGCGGTTCACTTCATCCAGCAACAGTGCGGGCGCCTCAACGGACTGGTGAACAATGCCGGCTTCAACGATGGCATCGGATTAGCCAGCGGTGATCCGAACCGTTTCATGAAAAGTCTTGCGGACAATCTGGTCCATTACTACGCTATGGCACACTATGCTTTGCCAATGTTAACCGCGTCACAGGGAGCGATCGTGAACATCAGTTCCAAGGTCGCGCTCACCGGGCAGGGCGGCACGTCAGCCTATGCTGCAACCAAGGGGGCCCAGCTGGCGCTGACACGTGAGTGGGCGGCAGAGCTTGCACCGCAGGGCATCCGCGTAAACAGCGTCATTCCCGCGGAGGTTCTGACACCGCTGTATGAGAGTTGGCTGCAGACCCTCGAAGATCGCAACGAGACACTCGCCGCGATCTCACAACGCATTCCGCTGGGCAGGCGCATGACAACTTCTCGCGAGATTGCATCGATGGTGCTCTTCCTGCTTTCGAATCAACAATCCAGTCACACCACCGGTCAGCACATCGTTGTGGATGGTGGCTACACCCACCTGGACCGCGCGCTCACAATCCGTTAGCTCGTGCTGCATAGCCCGTATAGAACGAGGAACCATGCCGGCAGTGAAACATACCGACATCACCATCACCGGCGTTCGCACGATCGATCTGCGCTTCCCTACGTCGCGCTTCAGCATCGGCAGCGATGCCGTCAACAAGGATCCTGATTACTCCGCGGCATACTGCATTCTGCAGACCGGTAACGATCTTGAGGGCCACGGACTGACGTTCACCCTCGGTCGCGGAACCGAGCTTTGCGTCCTGGCGATCGAGTATCTTGCCGGCTTTGTCGCAGGCCGCACGCTCGCGAGCATCACGTCGAACATGGCGGCCTTCGTGCGCGAACTCACCGGCGATACGCAGTTCCGCTGGCTTGGTCCAGACAAAGGCGTCATACACCTCGCCGCTGCGGCCCTCGTCAACGCCGTGTGGGATCTGTGGGCCAAGGTCGAGGGTAAGCCGCTTTGGAAGCTGCTCGCCGACATGACACCGGCAGAGATCATAGCTTGCATCGACTTTCACCACATCGACGACGCGCTTACGCCGGGGGAAGCGCACGCCATGCTTGAGGCGAACTACGCCTCGCGCGCGGAACGCATCGAGTTTCTCCGCTCAGAGGGCCTGCCCGCCTATACCACGTCCGTTGGGTGGTTTGGCTTCAGCGATGACAAGGTGAAGCGCCTGTGTGCCGAAGCGATCGCCGATGGTTGGACACATTTCAAGCTGAAGGTGGGCGGCGATCCCGCGGATGATCTGCGGCGTGGCAGGCTTGTGCGCAGTGAGATCGGGCCGGATCGCGTCATGATGGCAGACGCCAACCAGAAGTGGGGTGTCAACGAAGCCATCGAGCGCACGCTTGCGTTGAAGGAGCTGAATCTCTGGTGGATGGAAGAGCCCACCAGCCCGGACGATATCCTCGGCCACGCGCGTATCCGGCGCGAGACTGGCGTGCGCATTGCCACCGGCGAGCACTGCCACAGCAAGGTCATGTTCAAGCAGTTTCTGCAGGCTGGCGCGATGGATGTGTGCCAGATCGACAGTTGCCGTGTCGCGGGCGTCAATGAAAACCTCGCCATCATTCTGTTGGCTGCAAAGTTCGGCGTGCCCGTGTGTCCGCATGCGGGTGGCGTGGGCCTTTGCGAGTACGTGCAGCATCTTGCGGCATTCGACTACATCTGCGTGTCGGCTTCGCTCCAGGATCGCGTGGTGGAATTTGTTGACCATCTGCATGAGCACTTTCTCCATCCCGTGCATATGCGGCGAGGCCGCTACCTGCTGCCGGAAGAAGCGGGCTACAGCATCGATATCAAAGCCGCGTCGCTTGCGGAGTACGCCTTTCCTACCGGCACCTTCTGGCAATCGGAACGTGCGGCGAAGGTCTAACAGCAGCTTGTCAGGTGAGTCATGGTTCTCGATTTGAAGGGAAAGAGAGCGCTCGTTACTGGCGCCGCCAGCGGTATCGGAAACGCCATCGCAGAGGTGTTTGCGCAGGCCGGAGCAGAGGTCGCCTTACTCGATCTGCAACAGGACGTTGCTGCAAACGCAGCAACGGCAATCACCGCGAGCAGCGGGACGGTGTGCACCGCGGTTGCCGCCGATGTGAGCGACGAAGCAAGTGTGGCCGCAGCGTTTGCGCAGGTCGATGGCCCGCTCGACATCATGGTCAACAGCGCGGGCGTCGCGCACATCGGCACGGTGCTGGATACGGGCAAGGACGACTTCGATCGCCTGTACCGCGTCAACGTGCGCGGCACCTATCTCTGCATGCAGGCCGCGGCGCGGCGTATGCAGGCGCAGGGTTCCGGCTGCATTCTGAATCTTGCGTCCATCGCGGCAACGGCGGGAATCGATGCAAGATTCGCCTACTCGATGACCAAGGGCGCGGTGCGCTCGATGACGCTGAGCGCCGCGAAAGATTTGCTGCCGTTCAACATTCGCTGCAACTGCATCTCGCCGGCGCGCGTGCACACGCCGTTTGTCGAAGGCTTTGTCGCGAAGAACTACCCGGGCAGGGAAGCGGAGATGATGAAGACGCTGTCCGCCGCGCAGCCCGTGGGCCGCATGGGCACGCCACGCGAGATTGCAGAGCTTGCGCTGTATCTCTGCTCTGACGCTGCATCGTTCATCACCGGAACGGATGCGTTCATCGATGGCGGCTTCACGACGCTGCGATAGGCATGTGCGCTACGCAGGAACCTGGTTCCACCGCGTGATGACACGTCGGCCGTGCTCCCATCCGAGCACACTGATGGTCGCGGTGGAGAGCGCAAGCCGCTCGCCGAAGCGACCATCCTGCTGGATCCACACCGCCGCGAGAATGCGGAAGATATGCGCGTGCGCAAACAGCGCGCAACGTCCTCCATTTGCAATGCAGCGGTCGATCACAAGACCTGCGCGTGCGGCTACCTGCTCAACGGATTCGCCGCCGGTAATGTCGGCCGTCCACACATCCCATCCCGGCTGCGTCGCCTGGATTTCGGGCGTGCTCAGGCCTTCGAAGGAACCATAGTTCCACTCCTGCAGGTTTGGCTCGACTTCGGTGTTCGTCATGCCGGCGAGTTCTGCGGTCACTTGCGCGCGATGTCGCGGACTGGTGAGTATCAGATCGAAGTGCACGTCAGCAAGCGCTGGCTTGAGTGCCGCTGCCTGTTCGCTTCCATGCTCGGTCAGCGGCAGATCGGTGTAGCTGGTGTGCTTGCCATTCTTTGACCACTCGGTCTCACCGTGGCGGATCAGCCACAACTCTGCAGGCTTGTTGTTCTCGTTCCCCATGCAAGAAGTTTACGGTGCAGGCTTGTCTTAGCGTTCACGCTCGGCATAGGCGCGGAATATTGTTTCAACATCTGGATGGCTTGAATCCTCCTCGTTGAGGACGCGGTCCGACAGAGTCTTCGCAAGATCCTCCAGCGCGATCAGTAGCTTAGTGCCCGTCAGGCGCACCTTGACCGGCTGACCTTCGCACGTGGATTCGCGAGCAAAGCGGCATGCGGTGGGCAGCGCCGTAGACAACGTGTATGCAGGCGTCAGCGCGTAGAAATGAAGCAGAATCGGAAACAGCACAAGGTCAAGCCGCGCCTGCACGATGCTCTGTTCCAGCATCACGAGGAGCATGGGGTCATGTTCGTCGTGCGACAGGCCGCTGCGTTCTTCAGCTTCGGTCGCGAGCGTGAGCCACCGTGCCGTCGCACGCTGCCGTGCCAGTGCGGGATACAACAGCACAAGCCAGGATACCGACGCGGTGATCATGCTGATGCCGACCAGCCCCTGCATGGCCACGATCAGGCGCAGCCAGTCGGTGCGCGGGTTAAGGTCAAACGTCTGGAAGGTGCAGAGCGCGCCCATCGAGAAATACAGGCAGTGCAGAACACGGCTGCCCCAGTGCAGGCTATCGAGTCCCGCATTTGTGCTGAAGTCCTGCGGATACAGACCCAGGTAGATGGTGGCAAAGCCTATACAGAGCAGCAGAATTCAAGCCAGCAGAACCGCGATCAGCGCCAGCGGACCAGCCGCAGGCCGCAGCCGCGTGTGACGCAGCAGCAGCGACATGCCCCGGCCGACGGCATCGCTCAGGTTGCCGGAGCGGGTGGGATGAAAGATGTCTCGAAAGACCTCGCGCAGTGTAAACAGCACGAGCAGAGTTCCAGCAATTTCGAACACGATGCGCAGCGACAAGGAAAGTTCTCCCTCGCAGTAGATGCGCGAGAGTGCTGACGCGACCGTGGACCGAAGTGGCTGGCAGCCTGTTCTGAATCCCAGCGAGATCAGCTAAGTCCTCTAAAGCATCCGGATAGAATTGTTGACCTGGACGATCTCTGTGCCGAGTCGATTCCGTGCGGCGACATCTCCAGAACGCTCAGCTTCTGCTGACAGACTCTTCAACTCTCGCAGCTTGCGCTCCAGTCGCCGGCGTTCCAGCGTGTGCAGCACGTTGCCGATCTCGATGTCGAGCGTCGCTTCATCGATACCCGCGTCCTCATGCAGTACGTGCGCCAGTACCTCACGGCTGCGATCGTCCGGCGCGGTTTCCAGCGGCTCGCTGCCCGCGGGTGCCAGCGCCAGAGCCTCGATCAACTCGCCGGCGGCCATGCCCTCAAGCCACTCCGGATGTACCGCAATTTCGCTCGCGGCGCGCTGCCGTGCGCGACTGCTCCCAGGCAGCACCAGCGCGCGTAGCAGCATGCGTTCCGTCTCGTTCATCACCTGGCCGGCAGTGGCGCGCACGCTCTCGAGCCGATGCGTGGCCGCGTGCTGCAGCTCCTGCCGTACGAGCGAAGAATCGATGCCAAGCTTCTGCGCCGCGTCCTCAACAAACTGGGTGCGCTGAATGGCCGAGGGCAGGCGCCGCATATGCGGTAGCAGAAAATTCACTGCCTTCACTTTGGCTTCGGCGGTACGTTGCGGGAAAAGCGCGCGCGCACGTTCAATGAGGTACTCCGCGTGCGGCTTTGCGGTCCGCAGCGCCTCCGCGTAGGCGGCGATGCCGTTTTCCTGCACGAAGCGGTCTGGGTCCAGGCCGCCTTCGAGCGTGACAATGCGCACCTCGAACTCGGCTTCCGTTAACAAGGCTAACGATTTCTCAGCCGCGTTTGCGCCCGCGGTATCCGGATCGAAGTTGACCACAACGCGCTTGGTAAAGCGTGACAGCAGCCGCACCTGGTGCTCGGTAAAGGCAGTGCCGCTGGTTGCGATTACCGGCTGAATCCCCGCGGTAAACACCCGGATGCAGTCCATCTGGCCCTCGACCAGCAGCGCATAATCCTGCTGCCGGATCGCGGCCTTCGCCTTGTCCAGGTTGAAGAGTACCTGGCCCTTCGTGTATAGCCCCGTCTCGGGCGAATTGAGATACTTGGGCCCGCTCTTGTCATCGCTGCTGAGAGCACGTGCGGTAAAGGCGATGGTCTTGCCCGCTTCGTTGCAGATGGGAAAGGTAATGCGCTTGCGAAAACGCGCATACAGATTGCCTGCGGGCCGGCCTTCCTCGCTCTGCTCTTTCGATGAGAACAGGCCGCTCGATCGCATGGCCTCATCATTGAAGTGCTTCGACAGCGCCTCGCGCATGTGGTTGAAGTCGTCCGGAGCATAGCCGATGCGAAAGGTCGCGAGTGTATCGGCGTTAACCGCGCGGCTGGAGACATACTCGCGCGCGCGCGCCGCTTCAGGAGATTGCAGCGCCTGCTGGAAGTACTGCGTCGCGGCTTCGTGAATGTCGAGCAGCTGCCGCCGCAAACCGGCCTGCGCTGCCTCTTCGGGAGAGCTCCACTCCCGCTTCGGCAGCGGGATACCGGCCTTCTGCGCGACCGTGCGTACCGCCTCCGGGAAGCTGATGTTCTCCATCTTCTGCACGAAGGTGAAGACATCGCCCTTTTGGTGGCAGCCGAAGCAGTAGAAGTAATTATGCTGCGCGTTCACGCTGAACGACGGCGACTTCTCCTGGTGAAAAGGGCAGAGACCGGTGAAGTTTTGCGCTCCGCTCTTGCGCAGACGCACATACTCGCCGATCACTTTGACGATGTCAGCGCCCTCTTTCACGGTTTGTGCAAAATTATCAGCCATCGCGCGAGGACGTGGTGCGCCTCATCGTTAGGGTAGGGCACACGTGCGTGGAAATGTCGCCTGTCAGGCAGGTGTGCGGTCACCATGGCTTGGCGGCTGGCTTGTGACCAGCATCCGTACCGGAGCACCGCTCTGATTGATGGCCTGGTGCGCCTGACCGGGACTCACCTCAACGCCTTTGCCCGCAGTGATCTCGAAGTCATGGTGTTCGACTTCGAGCGTCAGCTCACCCTCAAGCACAAAGAAGAACTGCCGCGATCTTGCGTGTGCGTGCCGCTCTTCTTTCGCGCCAGGCGGCATCAACTCCTCGATCACACTGAGATCATCTGTCTTGACCAGGTGCCAGCCGTCGCAGTCCGTTCCGGCGGTGCCGCCCCACTTGTAGTGCTCAGCGGTTGTGATGTCGATGATACGCGTCGGCATAGGTCAGATCTCCCGTAGGCGTGGCATCAGGTCGACGAGGTTGCACGGCATGTTACGGCTGTCGAACAGCGGTAGCAGTAACTCGTCCCACGCATCGACCACTGCGCCGGGAGAGCCGGGAAGTGCGAACAAGTAAGTGCCATGTGCAACGCCGGCTATGGCACGGGATAACATCGCGCTCGGCCCGATCTTTTGAAATGAGATCATGCGGAAGAGTTCGGCGAAGCCTTCGATCTGCTTTTCCAGTACGCGTGCGACGGCCTCCGGGGTCACATCACGGCCGGTGATCCCGGTGCCCCCGGTACTGATGATGACGTCGATGGAAGGGTCCTCAATCAAGCCTTTCAGCAGCGCTTCGATGGCATCGGCATCATCGCGGAGCAATGCGCGCGCAGCCAGGGTATGACCTGACTCCGTGATGCGCTGCGTCAACACGTTGCCGGAGCGATCCGTCGTCGGCGTGCGTGTGTCACTTACCGTAAGTGCCGCGATACGAAGCGGAATGAAGGTTTGTTCGGGAGTAGTAGGCATTCGTTTCGCGTTTCCTGAAGAAAGAGAGGGCACCCAGCGGGTGCCCTCGGCTCGAGTAAGTGCAGGACTTACTGGTTAAAGTTCGGCTCGTGCTCGTCTTCCACGCCGTAGCGACGCAGCAGGTTGGGCAGGTTCTGCGAGAAGGCGGCGCGCGGCATCACGCTGTTGCAGCCTGCTTCGACTGCCTTTGCCTTCAGATCGCCTTGTAGATGAGAAAGGAACCCGACAATCGACGTGCTCTTTTTCAGCTTGTTCTTTAGCTTAGGAATCAACGTGAGCGGCTTGGCTGCGGCATTATTCAGGTCAAATACGATTAGCGACGGATGCTCGTGATCATGCAGCTCGGACAGGTGCGCGACGACATCCTTATCCGGCTTCATGAAGGCCACTTTTACACCTTGCTGGCGTGCTGCCTCCTGGATCTTCGCCGTGAAGAACAGGTCTTCGATGAAAAAGTAGATATGCGTTGGCGCGTCTTCAGGGATCGCGATGGCGCGATGGTTCGACATCAACTCCGGCGGCAGGCGGTCTTCATTGTGGCCGTTGTTGCGGTGGTTGTTCTGGCGCCGACCGCCGTGGCTCTGCTCGATGGTGCTGGAGGGACCGTCGGAGTAGTTCCCGTTCACCTCGCGATAGCTATGATCCATGGGACCGACGAAGGCCCGCGGCCCACGTGGCTGCTGCTTGCGGTTCCGACCTCGTCCTTGCCCGGCATTGCTGCCCTGCAGGCTGTTTCCCGGTTCAGGGCGTGCCTGACCTTCACCACCGCCCGCTCGGCCGAACTTCTTTTTCTTCCAGCGCTTGGCTCCGCTTGCCTGGCCGTGACCGTTCGCACCCTGGTTCCCCTGACGCGGCTGTTGAGGAGCGGCCTGCGCTTCGGCGGGGTTGCTCTCCACTTCCGGAGATCCGTTCGCAGAAGCTGCGATATCGGGCGCCACGCCGGCTTCGCCAGCGGGGCGATGCTTGCGCTTGCGGCGGCGGCGGCGGTTTTTGCCGGGTGCGGGAGCGCCTGCTGCTGCGGGGCCGGCGGGAGAGCCGCCTTCAGATTCATGGGAGGAGGAGGACACTGGTGCCGCAACGGACACGTTTGACTCAGTGGAATTCTGTTCTGCGCTCATGCTTCTCTTTCTTGCGGAGGTGCTGCGGCGTCTGTAGCCGCACAGTCCTGCGCTGCCGGCGGACCGTCAGTGCGAGCGCCGGCTGATCCGGCGGGTACGAGTTGTGGATAGAAGGAGACTACGTATCAAGCTTCCACTCAAAACGTTTCCTGCAGCGGTTGTGAAGCAGACCTGCCGCGGAACTGTATTTACTTACAGTCTCTGGTCGCGGTAAGCGAAAGCTGCATCAGGCCAGAGCCTGGATGGCTGGTGCTTACCGCGGGGCTGCAGGAAACCATCTGCCCGGCGCAACGTACCATACGCTGCTCGGCGCCCTTGCTGTCTTCGTACCTGTCTTTCACGGCTTTCAGGGGCCGACTCGGCAGGTTGGAAGTTTTCTTTCCTGTCTATGCGCTCGCCTGCGGAACTCTCAAGCTCATCGACGAGCGGACACCCGATCTTTAAGCGGGCCGTGCTTCAGCCGGATCGTCAGGCAACCCTCATCCTACGCAGGGACTGTGCTTTTGGCAAGGGGCCTGTTGCGAAAGTATGTTCGTGCGGCAGAACAGAACAGCCACCTCAGTGGGTGGCTGTTCTGTCTGATGGCCAGTCACTGGCCTCCTAAGCTTTCGTACGTTTGTTCCGGCTGCCGCTGCTCGGGGCTCTACTCTGCTTCGCAGGTTGCCTCGGCGCGATCTGTTCCCGTGCTGCTGTTCCCGTGCATTGGAACCGCTATGAAGCAGTCCCTATCCGCACCCTCTTCCCGCGCACCTACAGAGCAGGTAGCATGCCAAACCTAAAAACCATTTAGATACAATAGTTTACAGCTAGCTTTCGATACGCCGAATTGTAGATTCGGAATTCTGGCGGGTGCCGTCTACAAAGTTTGGTATCCGAAGCGACGGCCTTGTGCTCCATCGAGCCTCAAGCTGAGATAATAAGTATGCGATGCGTATTACCCCGGCTCACCTCCTTCCTGACCCACTTCCGCTCGAACTGGACATTCCCGCGGGTCTGATCGACTATGCACCGGACGTGCGGCAAACGGGCACGCTGCACGTCAAAGGTGCTGCGGATCGCATTGAAGAGCACGGCGGAACGCGGGAGATCGTCGTGGACATTCGTGTCCGGGCTCGCTGCCGCGGGATGTTCGAGTTGCTGTGCGCGCGCTGCCTTAACCCGATCGGTCATCATGCCGATCTGCGGTTCGACCTGATCTTCCGTCCCAGCGGCACCGATGCCGAGGCAGGTGAGCGCTCCATCAGCGAAGCTGAGACCGAAATCGGGTATTATGAACAGAGCGGTCTTCTGCTGGAAGATGTCGTGCGTGAGCAGGTGTTGCTTTCCCTGCCCGATCGCTCGCTCTGCCGGGAAGATTGCAAAGGACTTTGCCCCCGCTGCGGCGAAAACCGGAATGATACAAACTGTACCTGTGCCGAGGCGGAGATCGATCCCCGCTGGAGCGCGCTGCAGGGTCTTCGTTCCGGTGCAAAGCTGTGAGTGGAGTGCCGGCCAACGTACGACGCAGGCGTTTTCCCAACATGCAACCTTCCTTGTGAAGTGCGCTGCGCGGAAGCGGATTGCTACGAATTTAGAGATTCTGAGAGGTAAAGATCGATGCCGAATCCCAAGCGTCGCCACTCCAAGCAGCGGACCGCCAAGCGCCGCTCGCATGACTTTTTGACTGTTCCCAACTCGGGCGTCTGCCCGAACTGCAATGCACGCAAGCTGGCGCATCACGCCTGCCCGCAGTGCGGTGAATACAAAGGCCGTGCTGTACTTGCCGCCCAGAAGGACGTAGCGTAGTTCCGCTACCCGCTGGATGTTGACAGACATTGTCCTGGATGCGATGGGGTCCGATAAGAGCCCGGAGCCTGAGCTCCGCGGCGCGATTGCGGCCTGTCGCCAATTTCCCGTTCGCATCCACCTGGTCGGTCCGCAGGATCGCATCGGCCCCGCGCTGAAAGAGCATCTCGGCGGCGAGCGGCTGCCCATCGAAGTGGTGCATGCCAGCGAGTGGATCAGCATGGACGACAAGGCCATGGCGGTCCGCAGCAAGCGTGACAGCAGCATGCGTGTCGGCCTGAAGCTGGTCCGGGAAGGCAAGGCGCGCGGCTTCGTCACCGCAGGCAACACCGGCGCGGCGATGGCCACCGCGAAGATGGTGCTCGGCACGCTGGAAGGCGTGGACCGGCCCGCGCTCGCTACCATCCTGCCGACGGGAACCGGATCGCCCTGCGTTCTGCTCGACGCAGGCGCCAATGTCGACAGCGACTCGCGCAACCTGGTCCAGTTCGCCTTGATGGGCCAGATTTACGCCAGGAACGTGCTCGGCATTGCCAAGCCGCGCGTCGGCATTCTCTCCATCGGCGAAGAAGACAGCAAAGGCAACGCGCTCACCCGCGAGACCCTGCTGCTGCTGCGCGCCATGAGCAGCGACGTGCTGTATCACTTCATCGGCAACATCGAAGGCCGCGACCTGTTCAACGGCAGTTGCGACGTCGTCGTCTGCGACGGCTTTGTGGGCAATGTCACCATCAAGACCACCGAAGGCGTTGCACGCCTGATCTCCGATTCGCTGAAGCAGACGCTCAAGGCGACCATCACCTCTAAGGTCGGCGCACTGCTCAGCCGCAAAGCCTTCAAGAACTTCAAACGTCGACTCGACTACTCCGAGTATGGTGGAGCGCCGCTGCTGGGCGTCCGCGGCGCCTGCATTATTGGCCACGGATCGTCCAACGAAGTTGCTATCCTGAACGCGGTCCGCGTCGCCAGCCAGTTCGCCGAGGCGGACACCAGCCGCCACATCGAAGCCGCTCTGCGCAGCCTGTAGCAGCGCCGGGCGGGATACCCTCCCCTTGTTCAAGGAAAATGTAAGTTCCTGTAAATAAGGAGGTTAGCAATCCACTGGATGCAAATTCTTCATTTCAAATGATTTAGGCGCAAAGTATTCATATGCAGGGGCTTGTGATGGTGGCGGATGCTGGCTACCGAGATATGCCCTTAATTCCAGTATAGCGGCTGCGTGGAAATACCATGCCAACTTTATCTCTTTTGGAATGAGTCATTTCGGTAAGAATGGGGCTTGACAGGTTTTTCGGCGATTGTGACGCTTTAGCGCGCGGGCCTTCAGCCCGCATGCGTTTGGCAGAACTGGAGCCCAGGGCTTCGCCTCGGGCTATGGAAGCACGCGCTTTCATCGCGTTTTTTGCTGCGAGGCGCGGTTCGGAAATTTGGAGCGGGCGCTTTTAGCGCGTCCTTGCCGCGTGGCGCGATTCGGGAATTTGGAGCGTGCGTTTTTTGCGTGTCCTTGCTGCGCGCGCGATTCGGGAATTTGGAGCGTGCGTTGCAGCGAATCTCTTTGCGGAAAGCGGAAAACGGAGAAAGCAGTGGTCTTTAGACCTGTAGGCAGGGCTTGGGTACCCTCCTGTCGTCCTCTCCTTCCCTTGTTGTCATCCCGTAGCGCAGCGCAGGGATCTGCATTTGACTCGCCGCGCCAGCTCCATTCCAGCGGGCACCATAGCGAGAGCGCTCGCGCGAAGCGCGACATGTGAATGTTCTTGCCCTCCGGGATAGCGCGAGGTCAGGCCGGCACACATGCAGATCCCTCCGCTTCGCTACGGGATGACAAACCGGAAGATGAGCGCCCGGACGACAAACGGAAAATGCGCTGCGGGATGACGCACCGAAAAACAGTCTGCGGGGATGAACAAAGCGAGCATGCGCTCCCTCCCATTTATTTCACGCTGGGGCTTCTCCGTTCGCCCGCTCTCTTTCAGCGGACGGCTTCGACGGTCACTTCCACATCCAGGCGACGCGTGCTGCCCAGGACATCCAAGGACCCCAGCGAGACGGCTTTGCCCACCGGCAGAATGGACGTGCCTTCCAGCCGGGTCTGACGGATGACCGGATCTTCCGGGCCGATGCCTGACTTCTCTTCTGCGATGGATGTCTGCTCGACCAGCGAGCGCAGCTGGAAGCCGTTGCCGTGTTCCTGCAGGGTCTGGTCGAAGTTGAGGCCCACGTCCAGGTAGGTTGTTTGCTGCTCGGTGCCCTTGTCGGTGGACTTGAACGAGCCGGTAATCAGAGGGACGCGGCTGCCTTCCTTCATCTGCATGCGCTGCCCCGGCGTGACCACCATGGCATAGTGCTGCAGGCCGATCCGCTTGCCGCCGTCCGTCTCGGTAAGGGTGTAGGTCAGACGGTACTGCTTATGCGGAATGTCCAGCTTGGGCAGCAGGTCCGCAACGATGGCGAGGTCTTCCGCATTGCCGTTGCAGACGATCTCGCTGCTGGAGGACACGAGGAAGATCTTCATGTTGGGCGAGACGATGTTGCGAATGGCGGTGAGCATTTCATTCTGCTCCGCCTGCGAGGTGGCGTAGATCAGACGGAAGGTACGAACGGTATGCGGCGCGGCGGCTGCGGCGGCAGGGGACATCTGCGCCGGTGCGCATGGCAACAGGGTGAGCACCGCGGCTGCAAAAAGGTTCACGATCTTCATTGAGTTCCTCTAGGAGTTGGATACGGTTCGAGCTTGAAATTGGCGGCGAGCATGGGCGGCGCCTTGAAGAACTCATGCACCTGCTCGCGCTCGCGCTGCAGCTCGGCTTCGCGCGCGGCTGGAGCCAGTTGGGCCAGTTGCACGGGATCCTCGCGATGCACCAGGCGGACCAGCAGACGCTCCTGTTCCGTGAGCGGCAGGGGTGGTGCGGGAAAGTCTTTTCCTGTGTTCGCCTGCTCCGCGTTCTGCGATGCCTCGCGCGTCCGTGGGGCGCGTCTGGCGTCGATCGCTGCTGTGGCGCTTTCTGAAGCGGCTATGAGGTTTCCGGAGGCTGCTTTGGCGCTCTTGGAGGCAGCCGTGACGTTCCCAGGATCTGCGTTGGCGCTCCCGGAAGCTGCGTGGGCGTTCCCA
>CAZZVI010000005.1:28504-42921 GCA_964657335.1 uncultured Terriglobus sp. | reverse complement strand
TTCTTCGGGCCGAGTTGCCATGCTAGGCGTGCGCTTGCCTCCCACAGGCTCTCAGGCGTCGGCACGGTCTGCAGCAGGGGCACGGCGTTGCCGCTGCTGTCGAGCGTGACGGCGTTTACCGCGGCAACGCTGTTGATGCTGCGGTGCTCCAGGCTCAGAGCGAAGTCGCTGCCCTGTTTGCGCACCGGCCCGCTCAGGTCGAAGCCGTAGCGCTGCTTGCCCAGCTTGCCCTTCGAGACGGTGAAAGGGTCACTTGCGTTCAGGGCCGATCCGCCGTAGGTCATGAACAGGCTGCCGTGAATGCGCGGCTGGCCCGGCTTGGTGTACACCTCAATGCGTCCGCCGGTGTAAGGGGGCTCTTGATATTCGGCGGCAAATAGATCGGGGTTCACCCGGATGTATGCGATAGAGGACTTCGGCGGCAGCTTGCTTGTGCCCTGAAAACCATCCACCGTGATGAGCGCATCGTCTGGATTACCACCTGCTCCCGCGGATAATTGCTGCAGTTGCCGCAGCAAGTCGTCCGGGTCGTCCGCGAGCGCCTTCAGGTCGTCGCCCGCGAGCGTTCGAGAGACGCCGGTCTCATTGTTGTCGACGCCACGCGCCGCCCCCGCGTTGACGGAGACCGTCTGCTCCACGGCCTCAGGCATGAGTGTCAGGACCAGATCCGCGCGGCTCCGCGCATCGCCCAACGGCATGTCAAGCGGAGCGAAGCTGGCCGCGACAACATGCAGCTTGTGCGCTCCCGCGGTGACGCAACGCAGTTGAAAGCGCCCGTCCTTACCGGTCCGTGTTGCCGTGCCGTCTTCCAGCGTGATCGCGGCTTCCGCCACCGTCGCTCCGGTCGTGTCGCGCACCAGGCCCGCAAGCGGAGCGCCGTTGCTGCACGCGGCGATTGGGTGTGCTGTGCTGTCGCCGGTCTGCGGTGTCTGCGCTCGTGACGAGGCACAGGAAAGTCCAAGCGCCACGGTGCACGTGGCAGCGATCGAGCGGTTCATCACGTGTCCTCTGTTGCGGCTGCGAAGGTCAAATTACTGGGAGAGGCGTTACTTCTGTTTACGGGAACGAAGCCCTGCCGGAATGCAAATTGCGTGGAGATCTTTGCATCCGCGCCTTCCCGTTACCCCCGCTGGTACGCAGGCCGCCGGCGGTCGGTTCCCTGCTTTTTCAGGCGGCGATACCTTAGAACAAATGGCTATCGACTGGATCGCGACCGAGGACGGAGCACTGATCCGCGCACGGGCGCGCGTGGGCACAGCGGAGATCATCGTCTGCACCGACGGCACCTGCCGTTTCGACGGTGGGGCCATGTTTGGCGTGGTGCCCAAGACGATGTGGTCGAAGAAGGCCGAGGCGGATGAGCTCAACCGCGTGATGCTCGGCCTGAACTGCGTCGTGGTCCGCATCGCCGGCAAGACGGTGCTGATCGAGACCGGGTTCGGCAACAAGATCGCGCCGAAGCTGAAAGAGATCTATGCGACACAGGAGCGCCTGCCGGCATCACTGGCAGCCGCCGGCCTGGAGCCGGAAGACATCGACATTGTCGTAAATACGCACCTGCACTGGGACCACTGTGGATGGAACACCGTGCTCGGCGAAGACGGCCGCGCCGTCCCGTACTTCCCTAATGCGCAATACATCGCGCACCGGGGCGAAGTCGAGCACGGACGCCGCCAGTGGGAGCGCGACCGTATCAGCTATGTCGCCGACAACTACGAGCCCATGATCGCAACCGGACAGATGCGGCTGATCGAAGGCCTTGAGGGGGAAATCTGCAGCGGCATTTGGGTCGAATGCTATCCCGGCCATACGCAGCACCTGATGGCCGTCCACATCGAGAGTGAAGGCGAGCACGCCTGCTTTATTAGCGACCTGGTGCCCACCACCGCGCATCTCGACATCGGCTGGACCATGAGCTTCGATCTTGACCCTCTGCGCACCATCGAAGAGCGCAAACGCTTCTATGCGTCGGCCATCCCGGAGCAGTGGCTGATCCTCTTTCCGCACGACTACCGCGTGCCGCTTGCGACGCTGCAAATGGATGACCGGGGTAGGATTCTTCCGGGAAAGTGATATCACGCGGGAGAACACTCAGGACTCACGCCACGTATCGTTACTGTCGATAGGCGTTTTGTGATGGTTCTTACGGAGTGCACCGACGAGACGTATGCTGCGCGACGCCGCGGTGAAGTGCTGCGTCGCCTTGGCCTGATGAATCCGCAGCCTGAGGCGGACTTTGAGGACCTCGTAGGCCTTGCTGCCGCCATCTGCGAAAAACCGCTAGCCGCCATGACCCTGCTGGATGAAACAACGCAGCTGATGAAGGCGCGCGTCGGCTTCAAGGGGTCGCGCACCATGCCGGTCGAGGACTCGATCTGCCGGTACACCATCCGCGGTACCGACCTGATGATGGTCGAAGACGTCGGCATTGACCCGCGGTTTCGCGACAACAAGACTTTGTCAGACGATGCCGGCATACGCTTCTACGCGGGCATGCCGCTGGTCACCGAGGGCGGCGACGCACTGGGCGCGTTGTGCGTCATGGACGTCGAGCCATCGACGCTCAGCCGCGCGCAGCAGAGCGCGCTGACGATCCTGGGCCGCCAGATCAGCAACCACATCCAGTTGCGCGAGCGCGCCCAGGCAATTACACGCATGGCCCTTGAACGCGAGCGCCAGCAGGCCATGTTCGAGACCATCCTCGACAATGTGCCGGTAGGTGTCTACCTGAAGGACCGTAAAGGCCACATCCGCTTCTACAACCGCACCATCGCCGAGCGCTTCGGCATCGATCGTGAAGGGTGGATCGGCAAGACCAGCTATGACCTGTGGGACAAGGCGACCGCGGACGAGATCACGGCAGAGGAACAGTTCATTCTTCGCTCATCCCAACCGCTGGAAAGCTATGCCACGACACCCGAAGCAGACGGCGCGATTACTCATTGGAAGAACTACAAGGCGCCATGCAGGAATGCAGACGGCGAACTTATGCTGTCATGCTGCTCCATCGACCTGACCGAGCCAAACCGCCGCGAGGCCGAGTTGCAGCGCATTCGCGAAGAGCTCGAAGAGGCGAACCGAAAACTGAGTTCCCTGGCGTTGACCGATGCGCTGACGGGTCTCTGGAATCGGCGGGCCTTCAACACGCAGCTGGACGTGCGCATCGTGGCTGCGCAGCGCAGCGGCCACGGACTGGCGCTCATGCTCATCGACGCGGATCACTTCAAGAGCATCAACGACCGCCATGGCCACTCCTACGGCGACTCTGTGCTGCGGAATCTTGCGGTCGTGCTCAATCGCGTGAAGCGGGCTGAAGACATTGCGTGCCGGTTTGGCGGAGAAGAGTTCGCCGTTCTGCTGCCCGTGATCGACATCAAGGCGGCGCACACGCTTGCACAGCGCATCATGGACTCGCTTCGCCTGTTCCCTTGGGAGAAGGAGCCGGTCACCGTGAGCATCGGTCTGGCCATGTGCTCTGAGACGTGCGGCTCAGAAGAATTGATCGACGCCGCTGACAGTGCCCTCTACCGCGCCAAACGCGAAGGCAGGAACCGCGTCGCCTTACAGGGCTGCGACAAGTAGCTTGGTTATTCGACAATGACCAGCTTCGTCTTCTTACCCAGCTTCACGGTCAGAGTGACCGGCTGGGTGCCAACTGCGAAGCGCGCATCGCTCGCGGTTTCCCCCTCGATCTTCACGGCGTTCTCACTTCGCTTGCGACGAGCTTCGCCCATACTCGCGGCCAACCCAGCTGCGACCAGCAACTTGTCTGTACCGATTGTCCCCGCAGGTTCGTCATAGCCGAGCTCATCCTTACGCAGCGACACCCGCTCGGTGTCCTCGCTGACGCCGCCCTTCTGAAACTGCGTCGACCAATTTTCCTGCGCACGCAGCGCCGCCTCGTCTGACGAGAAGCCTGCCGTGATCGTGCGGGCCATCGCCTTCTTAACTTCCATCGGATGCAACGTGCCTGCAGCAACCTGCTCGCTCATCGTGTCGATCTCGCTCTGCGGCAGATCGGTCAGCAGCGTCCAGTAGCGCCACATCAGCTCGTCGCTCACCTGCATCAGCTTGCCGAACATCTCAAACGGCGGCTCGTTCACGCCGATGGCGTTGCCCAGCGACTTCGACATTTTCTGCACGCCATCGAGACCCTCGATGATCGGCATCATCAGCACGATCTGCGGCGGCTGGCCCGCACCCCGCTGCAAATCCCGGCCGCGCATGAGGTTGAACTTCTGATCGGTGCCGCCAAGCTCCACATCGCTTTGAAGCGCGACCGAGTCATAGCCCTGGGCGATGGGATACATCAGCTCATGCAGGGCAATCGGCTCTTCCGCCTTGAAGCGCCTATGAAAGTCCTCGCGTTCGAGCATCTGCGACACGGTGAACTGCGCCATCAGACGCACAAAATCGGCGTAACGGAGTTGATCGAGCCACTCGGAGTTGTAACGCACCTCAGTCTTGTCGCGATCGAGGATGCGAAATACCTGCTGCTGGTAAGTCGTCGCGTTCTCTGCAATCTGCTCGCGCGTGAGCGGCTTGCGCGTCTGGCTCTTGCCTGTCGGATCGCCGATCAGCGCGGTCGAATCGCCGATGAGGAAGATGACCGTATGCCCAAGCTGCTGGAAGTGCCGCAGCTTGCGCATCAGCACGGTATGGCCCAGGTGCAGGTCCGGCGCGGTCGGGTCGAAGCCCGCCTTGATGCGCATGGGCTTTCCCGTGACGATCGACTGCTCGATGCGCTTCTTCAGGTCTTCAAGCGGGATGATTTCGGCAGCGCCTTTGGTAATCAGGTCAAGCTGCTCCTCCACCGGAGGAAACGAGGCGTGCGTTGCATTGGACATAGACATCTCAAGTATAGAGTTCATGCCTGACCGCAGACCAAAACCGCAAGAGAGCTCGTCACATCCGTCGAAGACCTGCGCCGCGTGCGGCCGTACCATCACGTGGCGCAAGAAGTGGGAGCGCGACTGGGACAACGTAAAGTTCTGCAGCGAGGCCTGCCGCACGCACAAGCCGGGCAGCCGCGACAAGATGCTCGAAGAGACCATCCTGCATCTGCTGCACGAACGCGGCGCGGGAAAGACTATCTGCCCCAGTGAGGCTGCCCGAATCGTCGCTGGTCAGGGCGAGCTCTCAAACGACCCGGCCGCATGGCAGCCGCTGATGGAACCCGCGCGTGCCGCCGCGCGAAGACTCGTCGCGGCCGGCAGCATCGTCATCACTCAGAGTGGACACGTTGTCGATGCCTCCACTGCAAAAGGGCCGATCCGTTTACGATTGCGCTGAACTTCCCACTTCCTGGTTCGCCAAAATACAACCGGCAGTGAACGCGGGTCGCAACACCGGCCTCTAAGTTCGCATGGCAACGGCAAAGAAATCCGCAACAAAGAAGTCGGCCTCGAAGAAGTCGAGTGTCACGAAAAAAAGCAGCGCGAAGAAAGCTCCTGCAAAGGGCGCGACGAAGTCTGCAAACACGAGCGCAGCAGCCAACCGCCGCCACATCACGGGCGCCGACACAAAGAAGACTCCCGGTAAGAAGTCTGCGGCCAAAGAGGGCGGCAAGAAGACCTCCGCCGCAAACGCCTGCTGGCCGGGCTTCGAACCGACGCCCGGCAAGATGCAGGGTGAAAAAGGCAGCTGCAAGCCGAAGAAGAACCAGACCGCCGCGGAGAAGAAGGGCGACCAAAAGGCTGCCGCTGCATCGAAATTGAGCGGTCAGCGTAAGTAACGGCGCAGCACAGAACGTAGGCTCACGCATGCAGTCAGGGCGTGAGCCTTTACCGCGCAATGTCTACAGCTTCGGGCTGCCCACCACCTCCGGTCCGGCGCTGAAAATGGGCAGGAAGGATAGCCGGTAAGTAAAGATCAAAAAAATCTCAAGCACGGTAACCAGCAGCGGAATTGGCAAACCGCCTCCTTCGATCAGCACCGAGAACAGCAAGATGTTCACGATAATCGGCCCAAGGATAGTGAGCGCAATGGGCACAAACCTTCCCACCAGCAGCAACAATCCCGCGATCACTTCCAGCAGGCCAATCACGTCGAAATACTTGTGAACAACAAGGATGGTTGCAAAGGTCCCCGCATCTCCCGACATGGGAGGCATGGGCAGGAACGGCACAATGTGGTTCGCGCCGAACACCAGAAAGATCAGCCCCAACAGGATGCGTGAAACCAGGATCGCGTATTTCATGATGTGTCTCCAGATTATGAGATAAGAGCGAATACATTTAGTTCGATGTCGAATCAGTTCGCGAGATGCAGAACCTTCGCGCATTTCGTGTGGCATAGTGTATGGCCATGGGACTGGATCGCACGCGCGCCTACCTGCTCAGCCTGCCGTTCGTGGAGGAGACACTGCAGTGGGACATCCTGGTGTACTGGGTGCTTGACAAGGCGGTCGGCGGAAAGATGTTTGCCATGCTGCCGCCGGACATGAACCGTCCGCACGTCGCCGGCTTCGCTGCGCGCCCTGCTCTGTACAACGATCTGCTTGAGATCGAGGGCGTTCGTCCCGCTCCATACCTCGCGCGTGCTCAGTGGGTCGTGGTGGAGCGGTGGGATGTCTTCACCGAACGCGATCTGCACGAACATCTTCGCGCAGCGTACGAGCGGGTGGAGGCGAAGCTGCCTCCACGAGCGCAGCGCATCATGGGGATGAAGCCGTCCGAGTACCGCAGGCTGGTTCGTGAGAAGCGAGCGCCGGCGAAGGCCGCTGCGAAATCCGGTTAGAGTGCACGGACAAATAGCCGGTGTGTTCCGGTCGTTTTGACCGGATCTACTTCCGTGCGTCCATCCGGATCACCCTTGAAGTATCCGTGTTCGGCAGATTCAGACCGAAGCTTTACGATTTGCCGCGGCTCTTTACCCCTCATGTACACCCAGAGATCTGGGCGATCACCAAGTTCTTTCACTTGCAAGAAGTTCTGCAGCAATCGTCTGGGAGGCGCGTGATGGGAAAGCATCTGCTTAGATTTTGCTGACTCGCTGCACTTCTCTTACGCCGGGTATGCGGCGCATGTCTACGGTAAGTTTGTTGAGGTGGCGTAGGTCCAGGGTTTCTACGACGAAGTCGACGGTGGCGGTGGTGCCGTCTTCGTTGGCTCGGCTGTCGACGCTTCGGATGTTGGTGTCGTCGTCGCTGATGATGGCGGTGAGTTCTTTGAGCATGCCGCTGCGGTCTTCGCAGGTGACGATCAGGCGGACGGGGTAGCGGGTTGGCTTGGGTGCGCCGCCTGTTGGGGCGCTGCTGCCGGCGGTGCTTGCCGTGGCGGCTTCGGCGAGCGGAGACCACTCTACCTGGATGCGGCGGTCGCTCTCGTACAGAAGATTTTGCACGTTGGGACAGCTGCGTGCGTGGACCGCGACACCTTTGCCGCGGGTGACGTAGCCGACGATCTCTTCGCCGCGGATGGGGTTGCAACAGCGCGCGCGGTAGACGAGCAGGTCGCCTTGGCCCTCGACCTGCAGCGAGTCGGAGCCCTTGCCGATGTAGACGCGCTTCACCGCGTCCGTCATCTTGCTGAACTCGCTGGCGGGCACGTTGGCCAGGCTGCCGGTCTGCGGTGCGGGCTGGCCTGCAGCTGTGGCGGCTTCGCCTTCGGTTGCAATGCGGGTGCTGCCGGGCGCTAACTTGTTCAGCGCCTGCCGCGCGGAGTACTTACCAAATCCGATGGAATTAAATAAGTCAGTCCCGGTACCCAGGCCGTATTCATGCGCGACGCGCTCGTAGTCTGCATCAGTGAACTTAGTCAAACTTACTTTGAACTTACGGGCTTCGCGCTCGAGTAACTTGCGGCCGATCTCGATGGCACGCTCGCGTTCGTACTCATTCAGCCAGTGTTTGAGCTTGTTGCGTGCGCGGGACGACTTGGTGAAGGTAAGCCAGTCTCGCGAGGGTGTGTGGCCGGTCTGCGTGGTGATCTCGACGATGTCGCCGTTGACCAGCCGGTGACGCAGAGGGACGATGCGGCCGTTGACCTTGGCGCCTACCGTGGTGTGGCCTACCTCGGTGTGGATGGTGTAGGCGAAGTCGATGGGCGTGGCGTCTTTGGGCAACACAACGACCTTGCCCTTCGGCGTGAAGGTGTAGACCTCTTCTGGGTACAGGTCGATCTTGAGTGTCGACATGAACTCGTTGGGGTCGGTCATCTCCTTCTGCCATTCCATGAGCTGGCGCACCCAGGCGAGGCGCTGCTCGTCGCGCGCGTTGACGCTTTCGGTGGCCTTGTACTTCCAGTGCGCGGCGATGCCGTCTTCTGCGATGCGGTGCATCTCCTCCGTGCGGATCTGCACTTCGAACTGGTGGCCGCCCTCGGCGATGAGCGTGGTGTGCAGTGACTTATAGCCGTTGGGGCGGGGCGTTGCGATGAAGTCCTTGATGCGGCCGGGCACGGGGTGCCACAGGTTCTGCACGATGCCGAGCAGGTGGTAGCAGTCCGCGACGGTGTCGGTGATGATGCGGACGGCGTAGAGGTCGTGGACCTGGCTGAGGTCGTCGGTGCCGCCGCTGTTGAGCTGCGAGGTGACCTTGACGTTGATGGAGTAGAGGCGCTTGGTGCGATACTCCACGCGGCCGGGTACGCCGTGCCGGGCGATCTCGTTGTTGAGGTGCGCGACGATCTCTTCAATGAAGCGTTCACCGCCGCGGCTGCGGACCAGCTCGACTTCCTGCGCGAGCTTGAGGTAGCGCTCGGGATCGACGTAGCGGAAGGCGAGGTCTTCAAATTCGCCGCGCAGCTTGCCCATGCCGAGGCGATGCGCCAGCGGCGCGTAGATGTCGAGGGTTTCGCGGGCAATGCGCTGCTGTTTTTCCGGCTTCAGGTGGCCGAGCGTGCGCATGTTGTGCAGGCGGTCGGCCATCTTGATGATGACGACGCGAATGTCGGTGACCATGGCCAGCAGCATCTTGCGGATGTTCTCGGCCTGCTGATCTTCCTTGTTCGCGAACTTGATGCGGTCGAGCTTGGTGACGCCTTCGACGATGTGGGCGACCTGCTCGCCGAAGCGACGCGCGATCTCGGGCGAGGAGACGTCGGTGTCTTCGACCGCGTCGTGCAGCAGGCCGGCGGCGATGGCGGTGGAGTCCATCTGCATTTCGGCGAGCACCTGCGCGACTTCGAGCGGGTGGATGATGTACGGCTCGCCGCTGGCGCGCTTCTGGCCCTCGTGCTGCTGCATGCAGAAGAGCCATGCGTCGCGGATGAGGTCGAGGTCGTCGGCGGGGCGGTTCGCGTGCAGCGTGTCGAGCAGGTGCTGGAACTTGCGGTCAATTTCGGCTGCCTGCTGGGCGTTGCCTTGTGAATACGGTGCAGCCGACGGCATGACTTCAGATGGCGAGGATAGCGGCTCGACGGGCTGCAGAAGGCCCGCTGGTTCCGCAAGTGCCGTTGCTGTTTCGACCGCCGTTGCAACGACGCGCGGGCTTGTGGGCGGCTCGAGCGGTGTGGGCGCAGGGACGGCTGCCTCCAGATTCCGGCCGGAATCGGTGGAGAGAAGTGCCGCCTCTACTTCGCTGGCCGGCACGCCTCGCCCCATGCGCCGTGAGTCTGCCTGCGGAAGTCCCATAGCTTATTCTAGCGAACCCGGTTCAGCCGATCTGCCTTAATGCGTTGGGTGCCCCACATCTCGCTTTTGAGATGTGGGTTCCGCATCTGCGAGGAGCCCGCGAGCTACAAGCCCATGTCTCAGAATCGAGACATGGGGCACCCAGTCTTGTGGCACATCGAAGATGTTGCTTGACAAGCGGCACGCGCCACACGCAAATGGTATGCATCTGCCGCGTGCCCTTCGCGCGGCCTGATTTCTGTTCGATTGAAAGGCCTCTCCTATGTCAGTGGATGTGACGATTGCGGGTACCGCGCTGCCGCTCGAGCCGGGTTCGGTGAAGGACCTGCGCACCGACAAGAAGCTGGTGTTTGAGCTTACGAAGGACCTGCAGCCGTTGCTGAATACGGCGATCGGCACGGTGCCTGACAAGGGTCCGACCGCGGTAAAGTACACGAGCGATGCCGCGTCGTGGAATCCGATCGGCTCTGCCGTTACGTTCGGTCTGCAGGGCGGTGCGGCGTGCTCGCTGCAGATTGTGAACAGCGGCAGTCTTGGGCACTACTTCGATGGGTTGGAGTCGCCTGCGCTGATCGAAGTGCCGGTGCCGCCGGGCCGGTCGTATGTGAAGTTGACCATGAGCTTCAATCTTTCGGCGAGCGTCGCCGGCACCTACTCCGGCGGTGACTACGGCGTGGCGGCGAAGCTCAGTACGAAGGATTCTTATGCCGCCACGTTCTGCAAGTCGTTTTCGCCGGCGACAAAGGTGGGCGCGGCGATCTCGCAGACGTTCGAGTCATTTGTGCTGCCGTTCCGCGAGCGCCTGCTGCTGGACATGCAGGATGGCGATTGCCTCTGGTACGAGTTTGACGGCAAGGTCGGCCTGGGCGTCGGCGCGTATGTGGGGCTGGAGACGGCGCAGTACGCGGGGAATGGAAGCGCCGATCTGCTGAAGCTGAATGGGAGTCCGCTGGCGACCATCTCGGCTT
Source organism: uncultured Terriglobus sp. (assembly GCA_964657335.1). Classification (GTDB taxonomy): domain Bacteria; phylum Acidobacteriota; class Terriglobia; order Terriglobales; family Acidobacteriaceae; genus Terriglobus. The sequence goes on along the minus strand of CAZZVI010000005.1, from coordinate 32,380 downwards.
CGGTCGCGCCGACGGTCAAGGTTGCGGCGATGGACTTCAAGATGGACTATGTATCGCGCTTTGAGGCGTTGCTGTTGAGGGTGGGTACGGCAGGGCGGCTGCACCTGCTGAAATCGGACAAGCTGTCGGAAACGCTTGCGACGACGGCGGGCCTGACGATCAGCGTGAATGCGGACGTCACGTTGTCACAGAAGGTTTCGGATCACCTGGATGATTTGAAGACGTCGCTTGTGCAGAGTGCAGGCGGTGATGGATCGGCTGGTGGCAAGGCCATCAGCAAGGTCGTGGGAATGGCGAATGACGAACTGAACAAGTACGCCGCCGAATCGACCGACAAGCTGCAGAGCTGGCTGAACAAGGCAAACGGGCTCAAATGCAATCTGCAGGTGGCGATTGAAAGCACGCAGCAGAAGATGCTGCTTGCTTCTTACGCCTTCGATCTGGCCGATCCTTCGTTTGCCGCGGGATGGGAGTTTGCGATCAAGGGCGATCTGTACGGCGCTCTGCATACGAGTGCGGTCACGCTCGAAGCGGGCAGCGGACTGGAGCGCGAGTACCGGCAGAAGACTTCGTTCCGGTGCAACTTCTTCAACCTCTGGCAGATGACCTCGTGGGATGAATTCAGCACGAATGTGTCGATGGTCTATGCGGGCAACAATGTCTTTCACATGCTGGCGAAGGTGGGCAGAAGCACCGGCACGGAGACCGTCGGCGCGTCACGCAGCATGGACATCTACTTCTCCGCGGCCGCTGATACGACGGCCGGCAAGCCGCTGTCGGACGTGGACATCTCGCTGAACATCGCTCTGAACGCGGTTGGAGACAAGAAGGTCGCGGGCGCCATTGCGCGGCTGCTGAGCGCGTTTGACAGCACGCCCGCTATGGCGAATCTCGCTCGCGATTTGAACGCGTTCAACAACAATGCGAGCAAGCGCGTCGTGCAGCTGCTGGTGACGATTCCGTCCGCTTCGTTTGCGAAGATCCAGTCCGGCGGAGCGAATGATGAACATAACTGGAACGCCTTTTCTGCCGCGGCAGATGCGCTGGACACCTGGGTGCTGACTCCAGAGACGGGCCTGGATGTTGCGACGGCCAGATACTTGAAGCAATACAGCGAGTGGGAAGTGATGAACATGGCGGAGACGGGCAATGCATCGCCCGACCGCAGCCACTTTGGCGCGCTGAATACGTTTCCTGATGATTGGGCCACGATCGCCGCTGATAATGAGGCGCTGCGCGCGCGCATCAAGTATGCGATGTGGGCAGCGCAGCGTTACACGAGCTTTTGCGCTGCATTGCACGACTTGGCGGGGTTGGGGACACCGGACGCGGTGACGGGCACCTGGGAGGGCCTGCTGGCGCTGATCACGAGTGCTGTCAAGCAGGATTTGCAAACGGACTTTCTTCGTCCGGCGGCGCTGGCGACCATGCAACTGTGCAAGGGCAGCGGCTATGCGCTTACGGCTCCGGTCGGGCCGGCCATTCCGGTGGACCACTTCTCGATTGCGCTCTGCTTGTAAACGCCGATCCGCTCCAGGAAGCCATTCTCTCGGTATCCATCTGCTTACTAGGTATGTCACGCTCACGGCTTTATGCTGGCCTTTTAATTGCAGCTTGAGGGCAAGGATGAAGCGTCTGACTGCCGGTCTGTGCTGCCTGTTTCTCTGTGGTGTGTTGTTTGCGCAGAAGCCGGTCTGGAGCCCGTCCGCGGGCCACACTCAAGTGCCGATCTGGCCCGGTGTCGTCCCCGATCCGCAAACCACGTCCGGTCCCGAATCTTCGGAAACCACGCCAAAAGAATGGCAGGGCACGGGCAAGCCGGTTACCGCGGTCAGCAATGTCGCGCGGCCGACGATGACGGTGTACTCGCTGAAGAGCAACAACACCGGCGTAGCCGTGGTCGTCTTTCCGGGCGGCGGCTACCAGGGCCTGGCCATCGATCTGGAGGGCACGGAAGTTTGTGACTGGCTGGTGCCGCGCGGCATCACGTGCGTGCTGTTGAAGTACCGGGTGACCGATGTCGGAGCCTATCCCAAGTCAGGTCCTCATCCGGAATCACCCATGGCTCTGGAAGATGCCCAAAGGACGATCGGCCTGGTGCGCTTTCATGCCGTGGAGCTTCACATCAACCCGTACAAGATCGGCGTGCTGGGCTTTTCCTCGGGCGGTCATCTCGTTGCCGCAATCAGTACGCATTTCACGCGCCGCATCTATTCGCCGGTCGATGCGGCTGATGCCGTCAGCTGCCGGCCTGACTTTGCCGTCCCTATGTATCCCGGACATCTCTCATTGGCAGCGGCCGAGTGGGACACGCGCCAGGGCAAAACGAAGTACGTGATCCCAGCATCGGTGCTTGCGTCGTGCAAAGATCCTGAGCTGTGCCTGAACCCCGAGGTGCCGGTGACGAAGCAAACTCCACCGACGTTCCTGGTGCAGAACGAAGACGACCACGTGGACAACGTGGACGACGCCCTTGCGTATTACATTGCGCTCAAGAAGGCAGGCGTGCCGGTCGAGATGCATTTGTATTCTCAAGGCGGCCACGCATTCGGTCTGCGACGTACGAAGCTGCCCGTGAGCGCTTGGCCAGAGTTGGTCGATACGTGGCTGAAGACGATCGGGATGACGCAGTGAACAGGCCCGCGTTATAGTTCCATCCGGATCTAGCGGAGGCCTTCAGCGCGTCTCCTCCGATGCTGTTCGGCAGGTCTCACCTCTGCGGCTGAACCCACTGTTGTTGTGGGCTTTGTTTTTTACCTCTGCGGCTGAAGCCGCTCTTGCTTGAGCTTGGTTCTCTACCTCGGCGGCTGAAGCTGCTTCTCTTGCGCTTCCGACTCGGCGCTACTTGAGGTAGTTGCTGTCCATGTAGGCGACGCGCGCGGCGAGCCAGGTCTGCAGGTAGGTGATCTCACCACTATAGGTGCCGGCTGCCTGCGGATTGGGCCAAACGCGCTGGTATAGCGTGGGCCAGCGCGAGTAATTATTGGAAGCTGCCAACTGCAGTGTTGCGGCATTGGTGTTGATATACGCAGGCAGCGTGTCGATTTGCGGGCGAATGGCGGCCCAGCGCGCTTTCACCGCAGCAACGAAGGTGGGGTCGTTGAAGAGCTGCGCGTACCAGGGATGCTGCGTGCGAATCCAAGGCACCGTGGGGTACTGGATGGGGCTGTAGTTCACGTTGCCGGACGAGACGTCGAAGTCCCAGATCGGTCCCATGACGAACGGCACGTCGCCCGCGTCCTTGTACAGGTAGTCGGACGAGAAGGCGTCAGCATCCTGGTTGCCCATCAGCTCATTCACGATGAACCAGTCGACGACGCTGTCCTGGTCCCAATAGGCGCGCCAGCCGGCGGTTGGATCCGTGAAATTCGAGGAATACAACGAGGCCTCTGCGGCATTCAACCTGTCGTGGATGTAGACCTCGCTGGTTTGATCGGACGGAGGGTTGGGATCGTCCGTGCTGATGTCGATGCCGTGCGGCGTCAGCCAGTGATAGGTATTGTCTTCGCGCTGATCGATCTCGAGCCGGAAGCCGTAGGCGTCCGGAGTGGTATCGTCCACGACATCTTCGTCCGAGTCGGTGATGTTCATGCGGTTGCCGTTGATGTCGACGTTCTCGATGAGCTGATATGTGCCCTGGTAGGTGCCGTTCAGGGTCATCTCGACAAAGACAGAGCGTGGAGCCCAAGGCAGGCCGGTGATGTTCGAGATCTCCGACGCCAACGCGTCACGCAGCATGGTTTTGTCGTCGTAATTCGCCAGCAGGATCCAGTTCTTCTCGCTGGGCATGCCGAGCAGACCGCTCTTCGAGTCGAGCTTGATGCGGTATGGCTTCTTCGGCATGATCCACGTGGTGTTGCCGTGGCCCTTGACCTC
>CAZZVI010000005.1:0-28404 GCA_964657335.1 uncultured Terriglobus sp. | reverse complement strand
CTGTAGATCTGCGTGATGGCCTCAAAGCACTCGCTGCCCAGCTTCGGCGTGCTGACGAAGGTGATGTTTGCCGTAGAGCCGATCTGCGCCGTGACGGGCGCGGCGGTCATACCGAGAGGCAGGCCGTCAAAGCCGATGTTGATCGCGCCGGTCGAGCCGTTCTTAGCGACGACCGTGAACGGCACCGTCAGCGTCTGACCGGGATACATGGTTACGGAGCCGCTGCCGACGGGCGTGATGGCATAGTTGGCGCTGCCGGTCGAATCGCCGGCGCCCACTGCCGACTGCCGGGTGCAGTCGCCTGCGTAGGTATTGAACAAACCGCAGCCTGTCAGGCCAAGGCACAGCACCACTGCGCCGGCAACGAGGATAGAACGTGCGAGCGAGCGGCTTGATCCAGGTGAAAAATTCATACTAACTTAAGGTTTGACGTCGAGAGACTTCGTCGAGTTTCGCGAGTGTGGAGCGTTCTGGACGGCATGAACATCGCAGGATTGCACGTCGATTTTCCGCAGCGGCCGCGAAGATTAACATAGGCATGTGAACCCGTTGTAAACAGCCGCTGGGCACGACGCGGCAGAATGCCTTCATGCCCGACTCAGGTCCGATCACAAGACGCCGATTTCTGCGGACCACGGTAGCCTTCAGCGCCGCCGCAGCCCTCGCCGGTACGGGAGGATTGGTCGGCTGCGGCTCAGGCATCCGCGCCGGCGTGGACGATCCGGTCACCGACGATCCCTCGCACTTCCTCATGGTCGGTGACTGGGGCGCTGTCTCCGACGGGGATCAGACAACAATCGCGAAGGCCATGCAGGCCTACGTCGCGAAGCATGGCATCAGCACGGACGCGCTATTCATGCTGGGGGATAACTTCTATGGCGACATGCCCGGCGGAGTGACTTCGCCGCGCTGGCAGACGCAGTTTGAAAGCATGTATCCGGCCGGCGTCTTTCCCGGCAACGCCTATGCCGTGCCTGGCAATCACGATTACCAGAACGCGCCGGATTCAAAGTACGCCGCAGAGCTGGCCTACGCCGCGGGCAGCTCGCGCTGGACCATGCCGGGACGCTACTACCGGTGGACGTACCCAACGGTCAATCCCACCGTCACTTTCATTGCGCTCGACAGCAACATGCCGAATGAGAAGGCACAACCCATTCCACCGGACCCAAGTTTTTACACCCCCACCGACGGGGATCGCCAGACGCAACTGACATGGCTGGAGGGCGCGCTGGCGCAGCCGTCGGGGACGCCGTATCTTGTGGTGATCGGCCATCATCCGCTTTATACCAACGGTGGTCACGGCGACAACGCGACGTTAATCCGAGACTGGGATCCGCTCTTTCAAAAGTACAACGTAGACCTGTATCTCGCGGGGCATGACCATGATCTGCAGCACATCGAACTTGCGGGACATCCGACATCGTTTGTGTCTTCCGGCGGCGGTGGTGCGGAGCTGTCGCCGCTGGTCAGTGACGAATACGGCCCCTACGGCTCCCCGGTTCACGGCTTTACCCACCTTCAGGTGAACGCCGAGCTGATGACCGTTCGTCATCTGGATGGGACCGGCAGCCTGCTGCACAAGTTCACACGCGATCCCAGCGGAGTCGTCACCATTCTGAAGTAGACGGAAGGTTTGACGCGGCCTCAGCACGCATGTTCTGTTCGCATGGAACCCGGGGCTTCGCCCTGGGCTACGGGGAGCACACGCCTAAGCGCCTTTCCTGCAGATGCTGCTCGGCATGTCACAAGGAGTCTCTTCACCTCAGCGGCTAAAGCCCGTGTTGCGGCTTCGGCCTCTTGCCTACCGTCATAGCCACTCACAAAGTGACTAATGCAGCAGGCCGGCTTGCGGTGCTTTGCCTGTGTGGGCCCAGACGACCAGTTCGTCGAAGGCGCGTCCTACTTCCTCCGGTGTAAAGGTACAGTGGCCCTCGCGATGGACGTATTGCTGCACCAGGTTGTCGGCAAAGCCTGCGTGAGCCACCTCGCTGGCGTAGAGCGAAAGCGTGGTTGCCGGGATGAGCGGATCGTAGATGGTGTGCAGCGCCAGCATGGGCCGGGTCAGGCGGCCGCTGGGCCAGTAGTGTGCCATCAGGTAATCCCGTGCGCGCGGTTCGGGTGCGTAGCGGCGGACGCCGTCGTTCAGCGCGTAGTCTGTCGGCGTGTTCACGCTGGTGCCGGTGTAGATGTAGTTGCGGTTGTCGAACGGGTTCCCGCCCGCCTTGCGCTGCATGTCGCCGATCACGAAGGTGAAGTAGCCGATGGCGCGCGCAACCTCCACATCGGAGTGCAGCTGCGTCAGTTCGCGCATGGCCAGCGCCGCGTCCGGCTTTGCCCTGAGGGCGGCAAGCACTCGCTGTCGCAGCGGCTCGCTCTCCTCGAAGTTTGGTGGAACCGGATCAAGCGGACCCATCATGCCGGGGAAGTAATAATCGAACGCGGCGCGGATGGCAAAGCGGCGGTTCAGGTGGACATAGCTTGGACCAACCGCGCCGCACAGGTCCAGACCGGCGGTGTAGACCTTGTTATTCAACTCCATGGAGATCATGGTGAGCGCGCCGCCCATGGAGCCACCCGCGGCGAAGCTCTCGCGCGGCTGACCGTACTTCTTGATGAAGTATCTGCGCAGGGATTCGGTGTCGGCGTAGCCTGCCTGCAGCGCCCATCCCGTCTCGGAGTAGCCGCTCTGGATGACGGCGTAGCCGCGCTTGAACATCTGGTCCGGCTGCATGCCGATGCTGCCGTCCAGGCGGAAGCGGAACGGCGATTCGGAGTAGCCGTGAAAGAAGACGACGAGGCCGCGGTTCCAGTTCGCGGGTACGTCAATGCGGTACTCGGCGCGTCCCAGGACACCTACCTCGGTAGTGCCCGCTGCGGACTTGAGCACTTCGGGCTCGCCGGTAGGTGTGGGCGACGCCTGGCCCAGTGCGGCGCGTGCGACCGCGAGCGCTATGGCGAGCGCGCAGGGAACGAGCCATCGGCTGCGGAAGAAATGCATGTGTGTGATGAGGATAACGCGATGCGCGCGCGTGCGTGGCCAAACGCCCGATCGAGTTCTATGGGTCCAGGTACTACGCAAAAACGGACGGCTCACCCTCAGGGAAAGCCGTCCGTCTCGTGCAGAATGCAACAGTCTAGTGGAGTGTGCTGGCTACAACCAGGGAGGCCACAATGCCAGTGGCGGCGGCGGCCATGACGTAGTTGCCGTCGACACGGCGCCACTCATAACCGCGTGGCGGCGGCGCAAGGTGGTACTGGTGATAGTCAACCCGGTCGCCCCGGTTCCAGTCAGCCGGAGCCAGACGAGAACCCTTGTGCCAGTCGTCATGACGAACATAGTGGTTGTTGTCATAGTGTTGCGCCGGGCCGTGGTCGTCGTGGTGATCGTCATGGTGGTCATCGCGATGATCCTGGGCAGATGCGCCGACGCACAGGACTGTAACGAGTACAGACATGGTTGCTGCACGGATGAATCTATTCACAGGTCACTCCTTAACCGAACCGGATGCACGGTCCAGACACACGTAAGAGATGGGCCGACGAGATGGAGTTGTTCGCATGACTCGAAACGACCCACGTCCTTTTTGCGAATCTTCACGTCGTTTATCGGCGCGGCTGGGAACTATTCGGGAGGCCAACTCGAGCTGTCGCAGAGTGCTTGCCAGCAAAACCATGCCAGGCAGTGATGAGGGGCACCTTCGTCAACCGGCTTACACGTCCTTCTCTATAACCTGCTTCACAGGCTTTTGCGGATACGGCCTGCCCTTGTCCAGCGTCTTCTCGAGGTCTGCGTCGTAGCCATACATGTCTTTGAAAAAATGGATCTCGCCGTTGTCAGACCAAGCGGTGCCGTAGAAGATGACGACGGGTATCGGCTTGGGCAGAAGCACGGTCTTGTTGTCATCACCGGAATTCATGGCTTCGGCAATGGAGTCTTCGTCCCATTTAGAGTTATCGCGCAGCACCCAGTTGGCGAGCTTCGGCGGATCCTGCACACGCACACAGCCGTGCGAGAAATCACGCCGCGTGCGCGCGAACAGGGCCTTTTCGTTGGTGTCGTGCAGGTACACATTGAATGGATTTGGGAACATGAACTTGACGAGGCCGAGCGAGTTCGATGTGCCGGACTTCTGACGCACCATCACCTGGCCCTTTTCGATTCGGCCGATGTCGGCGCTCGCCGGGTTGCCCTTCATGTCAACGGTTTCGTAGTTCTTTGCGCTAAGGTATCCTGCGTTCTTTTCGATGTGTGGAATGATCTCTTTTTTGGCAATCGACGGTGGCACGTTCCAGAACGGACGGAAGACGAGGTACTTCATCTGGTCGGCGATCATCGGCGTGTGGTGCGTTTCATCGTCTGACTTGCCATCGACCACGTTCATGCGAAAGACCTCGTGGTGGTCGCTGCCGGTGCCCTCATAGGCGCGCAGTTGGAACTCCGGCAGGTTCACCACAATGGCGGCATTCTGGTAGTCGTCGTTTAGCCAGCGCCATCGCTCCATGGTGTCGTCGATCTGCGTGATGCGCGCGGCGACCGGCGTGTTGAGTGCTTCTACGGTGTCGTGCGACAGTTTGCCGGTTTCATTCAGCCCGTGTCGATGCTGGAACTTCATCAGAGCCGCGGTCAGCGATGCTATGTCCGGCGCGGCGTTGCTGTCGGCGGGTGCATCCAGGTCGCCCACCAGGGCGAGACGTTGCTGCAGCGACTGCAGGCCGGGATAGTTTGCGGTCAGCGCGAGCGGCTTCGCGCTGTTTTCGACGGCCGGCAGCGGCTCGGCGTGATCCTGCGGTGCAAGCTCAAGGTAATGGGCGAGCGCGTTCTTCAGCGCGGCGTACTGCGCGGCCTGTGGCTCAAGATCGTCAAGTGCCTTACCGACATCACTGCTGTCGACGATCTTGTCGTTCAGCGTGTCGGAAGTGTCGGCCTTCTTGCCGTCATAGCCCTTGATGCCGAAGGTGAAGTGCGCGGGATTCACCCGTCCGGTGTGCAGATCGCTGATGAAGCGCATGGCGTTGACCGTCACCGCGACGTCGAACAGGGCAGCTCCGTCAGGCGAGCCAAGATTGGCGACACGCGCTTGCCACTGGCTTGCGTCGTAGTCGTCTGGACGCAGGCCTCGCCGGGCGGCGTTGGAGAACTCCTGCAGCATCGCGTTTGCCTGCGCTGTCGGCTTGCCGCTCTTGAGCCACACCAGGTCGAAGTCCCGCGCATCGTACAGCGCCTTGACCTGCGGCTGGATGTCGCTGAAGTCGGGATACTTCATGCCGTCGAGATGGCCGGAGGCGATGTCGGCCTGGATCTGCGGTGTGTCGTTTGGCTCGCTGCTGGTGACGTGATGCGCAATCTGGTGGGCGCGCTTGCAGCCTGTGATCGCGGATGTGACCAGCAGGGTAGAGGTGATTAGGAGTGCGGGGAAAATGCGCATGGATATCACGCTAAGATGCGCGAACTGGAGCTCGCGGCGTGTTCCTCCTGAAGTACCCTGCACTCACGCGCGGAGCGAACGCTTGCTATCGGCCGACCGCCAGCAGGTACGTTGCGCACAGGGCGGCCTGCGCCAGCAGTGTGGTCACCACCACCGCGAGGAACAGCTTGCGATACGGAGTTTCGGTCGCATCGGCGAAGACGCCGGCCGTGAATGTCAGCAAAAACGGATACGCCCACAGCACCGGGGCGGTGCGAACCTGCGTGCTCTCCATCGGCAGCAGCGCCAGCGTCACCAGCAGGGGCACCGTGTTGCCGAAGTAGCGCGAGCGGCGCAGCGCCACATACAGCACCAGAGCAACGCAGACCGCGGCGGTCGCTGCAAGCTGCAGTGGATCGCGGAAGAACTCGATCGCAGGCGCGAGCGACAGTGTGAACCGGCCCGCCCCAGCCGTAAAGATGTACATGAAGATGCCGATGCGGAAGGTGTACGAGGCAAGCACCAGCAACAGCGCTCCAAAGGACGACACGAGGAGCAGCGGCAGCACGGCATTTCTGCGGCGCTCTGCCACGTACAGCAGGAAGATCGCCGACGCGATCAGTCCGACGACGGCTGCCAGTATGTGCGCGCACGCGGTCAAGCCCAGGGCCAGCGTGAACAGCACGATGCGCGGACGCCATTTACGAGGAGGCCCGTACATGGCATGGGCGATGCCGATGGCCGTGTAGATGACGGCGTACAGTCCCCACGCGGCAAGGATTTCGTTGTTCGGTGTCGTTGCCGCACGCAGAACGGCGGGAGAGACGCAGTACAGGCCAAGTGCCAGAGCGCCGCCGATGTTGCCGAAGAGCCGGCGGCTGACCCACCACAATCCGGCGCCCAACAGAGCTGCCGCAATGGCGAAGGGCATGCGCAGCAGGAAGCGCGTGCCGGAGATCTGGTGGCGCAAGTCGTAGACCGATCCGCCGACAGGATTGGGCGTGTAGGCAGCGCCGGCACGCCTGGATGCGACCCAGTCCGCTACGCGCAGGCCGGTCACATAGATCGAGAGCGGCAGGCCGGCGGCGCGGTAGGCAAGCGATCCATCCCCCTGCATGTTGCCGCAGGTGGTGAAGTAGCCGGCGGCCGGCGCGGGCTTTTCCCACATCTCGCGACCGCACAGCGCGTACCGATAATCACTTTCGATGAGCGGCGTACGGTCAATGATGTAGACCGTTTCCGCCAAAAAGAAAAGGAGGATCAGTGCTGCGATTCTCTGCGGTCGGCCGAAACGAAAATGAAAGCTCATGGAAACTTGCTGATTGAGTGTACCGTTGGGCGCTGACGGATTGCTGAAGGAGCCCTCACGTATTCTGGAGGCATGGAATCACTGCAGTTCCAGGTTGGGGGCGCGCGCCTGGTGAGCTACTCGCCGGCACGCGATCTGCCCTGGCGCGTGGTATTTGAGGACGAGGGCGCGGCGGGCTACTGCTATGCCTGCGACGGCCGGCGCGCCACGATCGACGACGACTTCGATGTGACGGTGATGGACGCGATGCTGGTGTACAACACCGACGCCATGCTGCGCGAGCCCGAGGGCGATCGCGAGCGCCTGCTGACGGTGGAGTGGTCGCGGGACGGTCTGCGCGCTGCCCTTCGCCTCGACGGCGTGCCGCAGGTGCTGATCGATTTCGAGCGCCGCGAAAGCTGCTGCCGCAGCGATTTCCCCAACTTCATGGATGACGGCCGCAATCAATGGCGCAGCGCCAGCCACGCGTGGGACGAAGAGGCCATGCGGCGGTTTGAATCGGCGGCTTTCTCTCCGGATGTGTCGCCTACCTGACTTGGCGGAACGGATCGGCTTCATCGTTTCCGTGGCCGACTTTGTCCATGGCCGCCAGGAGCCCTGGATGCATCACAGTCTGCCGTGATCGTTTCCCTTGTTGAAGACTCTACCTGGCAGGCGTCGCTCAGCGTCCTGCCGGAATGGCAGCCGCCTCCGCAGCCGACGCTGGTGCTGGCGCCGCATCCCGACGATGAAACGCTGGGGGCAGGTGCGTTGATCGCAACTTTGCGCGCAAGAGGTGTGCCGGTTACGGTGGTCGCCGCGACCGATGGCGAGAACGCTTACGACACACACCCAGATGAGCGCGTTGCACTCGCCTCGGTGCGGGAACTGGAGCAGGGGGAGGCGCTGGCCAAGCTTGGCGTGCCCCCCGGTGCGATCCACCGGCTGCGGCTGACCGACAGCGGCCTGCACCGCTGTGAAGATGAGTTAACGGCGCGCCTGATGGAGCTGACGCAATCCGGCACCCACCTGATCGCGCCGTGGAGCGGCGACTTCCACCCAGACCATGAAGCCTGCGCGCGTGCGGCTGCTGCCGTGGCGCGGGCGAAAGGCCTGCGGCTTACGTCGTACTTCTTCTGGACGTGGCATCGCGGCGAGGATTCGCTGCTGAGCGGTCTGCCGGTGCGCCGCTTCACGCCCGGCGAAGCCGCCTTGCAGGCCAAGGCGCAGGCACTGCGCTGCCATCGTTCGCAGTTGGAGCATGACCGGTTCGATCCGATTCTGCCGGCTCGTCTGCTGGGGCCGGCGTATTGGCCGTTTGAGGTCTTTCTGCCGGCATGAGCGCGCCTGACAAGTCCTCCGCGGAGTTCTTCGAACAGCGGTACCGCGACAGCGGCGACCCATGGGACCTGGCGCATGACGGGTACGAGCAGGCCCGCTACGACACCATCATTCGCGTTCTGCAGGGCCGCCATTACCGGTATGCGTTTGAGCCCGGCTGCGCCGTCGGTGCGCTTACCAAAAAGCTGGCGGCGATCTGCGATCGCGTGGATGCATGTGACTTCTCGCAGACAGCGGTAGAGCAGGCAAGGGCGCGATGCGCGCGTCTCCCGGGAGTCTCCGTTCGGTGCGCGTCAGTCACAGACCCCGCTCCGATCGCGAAGTACGACCTGGTCGTGCTGAGCGAAATCGGCTACTACTTCACTCTAACTGCGTGGCAAAGTGTCGTAGCAGACATGGTGGACCGCATGCAGCCCGGAGCAACTCTGCTTGCATCGCATTGGCTTGGCAGATCGCCGGACCACATCCTCACCGGCGACGAGGTACATGCGTGCATGCAGCACCCGAAGTTGAACCACGAACAGGCCGAACGGCATCCCGACCCCACGGACAGTGGCTTCCGGCTCGATCGATGGACCCGCATGCCGTGAGTCTGAGCGCAGAAAACTGGCACATCGCAGTGTTGATCCCGGCGCGCAACGAAGAGACTTTGTTGCCGCGATGTCTTTGGTCCGTGCTGACGGCGCAGACGCTGTTGCCGCCGAGTGTCAGCAGCGACGTAATCGTTGTGTCGGACAGCTGTTCTGACGGTACTGCCAGCATCGCAAGCCAGATCCTTCACGAGCGTGGAGCCGTGATGGAGGTGTGCGCCGGTAACGTCGGCGTTGCACGCGCCATGGCGGCACAGGCTGCGCTTGCGCGTTTTCGTGGCGATGCTTCACGATGCTGGCTGGCGAATACGGATGCCGACTGCGAAGTACCGGAGACGTGGCTGCTCGACCAGCTTGCGCTCGCACACAACGGATATGCCGCGGTCGCCGGCATTATCGATGTGGACTGCTTTGAAGAGCATCTGCCGATTGTGGAAGCGCGGTTTCGCATGACCTACCAGATCAATTCGGACGGCACGCATCCGCATGTGCATGGCGCGAACCTGGGCATGCGCGCCGATGCGTACCTTGCCGCGGGTGGCTGGAATCCGCTGACCACGGCGGAGGATCATGATCTGTGGGGACGTCTGCGCGCCTGCACGGGACCGCACCTTTCCGATGCCCGCCTGCAGGTGCTGACCAGCGGACGCCGCATCGGGCGTGCGCCCCTAGGCTTTGCCGGAGCGCTGGCGAAGCACAATGAGACCTCTGGGACAGACGCGGCGGCATGACGAGCGAACGCCTGCTCTCGCGCTTTGCCGCGCTCTGTCTTGAGGAGTTGCCGCAACCCGGCAGCGGCAACACCGCAGATCGGCATCGCCGCATCTTCGAAGCAGGCCGTGAAGACCTGAGCCTGGCCAAGCTGACGGAGGCGCACTGGGATGCGGTTTCCATTCTGCGTGAAGCAGGGCACCAACCCGTATCGGGCGCTCGGTACGCCGTGTGGGCGTCGGAAATCCCGGGGCGTGAACTGCAGTTAAGCGATTCAGCGAGCGGTCACACGATTAGCGGCACAAAGGAGTTTTGCAGCGGTGCCGGGCTCGTGGATCGTGGCTTACTGACTGCGGGAACCCAGGGCTCGTGCATGGTCGAAGTCGATCTGCGCGCAAGGCCCGAGCGGATCGACACCGACGGTAGCGGATGGCAGGTGGACGCATTCCGCATGACGCAGACCTCGGCGCTGACCTTTCGCGACTACCCGGTAGCGGCGGTGATAGGCGAAGCAAACTGGTATGTCGAGCGTCCCGGGTTCTGGCAGGGTGCATGCGGCCCTGCGGCAGCATGGGCGGGCGGCGCTGCCGGTCTGGTGGACTATGCCATGACCAGCCGCCGCGACGACGCCCATACTGTGGCGCACCTGGGGGCGATGCAGGCAAATGTGTGGGCCACGGAATGCTTGCTGCAGGCTGCGGGAGACGAGTTCGACCGCTCGCCAGGCGACAATGCGATGCCACGCGCGTTACAGGTGCGCCACCTGGTCGAACAGGCTTGCACCGACACACTGCGCCGCTTCGCCCGTTCCATGGGGCCGGGTCCTCTCGCGAAGAACGCGGAGATTGCGCGGCGTTATGCCGAGCTGGATCTCTTCCTTCGGCAATCGCACGCGGAGCGAGATCTGGAAGCACTCGGCAGGCAGCTTCGCAGGGGATGAGCGGCGCGATCGAATGTTGTGGGTGCCCGATGTCTCGCGTTTGAGACATGGGATTGTTCCGCCGGAGGGCCCATGTCTCAGAAGCGAGACATGGGGCACCCGTACTTAAGCGTCAATACGCGTGCTAGTCCTTATGCTTACCGAGCGGCGCGTTGGGTTCAAACAGCGCAGGATCGACCGGCTTGAAGTGCATCTCCTCCACGAAGCGTTGCGCGACCATGTCGCCATTGAAGTAGCGTGTGGTCACGTAGGGCACGGGAATGCCGTCGACATCGTGAAAGTCGCTGTACTCCTCGAGGTCTTCATCGAAGTCCTTGTACTGCGCGTTGCGAAACTTGAAGATACGGCGCAGCGGCAGGTGCGTGCTTCGCTCGATGTCGACTTCCAGCGAGTTGTTGTCCTTGTCGACAAGCGTGATCTCTTCCACTTCGCGCCGTACGACGACCGCGGTGCCGCCGTAGATCAGCAGTGTGGACGGGTCTTTCAGCCAGGTATTCGCGATGGCGTCCAGCGAGTAGTGCGCGCGGCGGAAGTACTCTTCCTGGTCTTTCGCGGGCAGCGCCTTCCGCCCCTTGTAGGTGATCTCGACACCCTCGGTCGGTGTCCACAGCGCCACCACGTCGCGCTTCTTGCCCAGCTCGATGCGGTCCTCTGCAACGCCGTTCGGCAGCACATGGTGAAACTGGAGAAAGTCGCCCACGCCGGTCGGCGCGTTCTTGTAGAAGGACGAGGTGTGACCCTTGAGCACGTAGTCGCCGCGATGCAGCCAGCGGTCGCCGCCAAGCGCACTATACATGGCATTCAGCGCGGCGCGTGCCTTGGCCTCTTCCACACCGTCGCCCGGCTTGGGCTGCGTGACCACGATGTTCTCTTCACGCTGCAGCGGTCGGTGCGCTTCCTGTGCAAAGACCAAGCGCGCCCCGCAGAGCAGCGACATGGCTGTGCCAGCGGAGAACAGCAGTGTAGTCAGCCTTCCTGAAGAATGCTTCATCCAACCTCATGTGCTTAAGAACTATCCCACCAGTACGGCGCCGCCGTTCACGTTGAAGATCTCGCCTGACACAAATCCTGCCCATGGCGTACACAGAAACAGGATGGGGCCGGCGATCTCATCTGGCGTGGCGACGCGGCCCAGCGGGATCGTCCCGAACACCTTCTTAGACGTGACTGGATCGCGCAGGGTGCTGTCAGACATATCGGTGTGTACCCATCCTGGCGCAACGCAGTTGACGTAGATGCCTTCGCCCGCCAACTCAGTCGAAAGGCCCTTGGTCATGCTGATGAGTGCGCCCTTGCTGGCCGCGTAGTCGGCGTGAAAGGCCTCGCCGCGCTGACCGGCGGTGGAACTGACCAGGACGATGTGACCCCTGGCACCGACTGCTGCTGGAGGCTGCCGCTGCATCTGCGTCACGCCCGCCCGCAGCAGACCGAAGACGCTGTCGAGATTGACGCCGAGCGTGCCTCGCCACTGCTGATCCGTCATGCTGCCGATGGGCGCGTCATGCGAAGGCCAGATCCCGTGGTTCACCACCAGGCAATCGAGGCGGCCCAAGGCCTCCACCGCGGCTTCGATCAACGCGCCACCATCGGCGGCGGTGGCAAGGTCCTGCCGGATCGCACAGCAAAACTCAGGTACACCGCACTCCGCGGCCAGCGCGGCTGCCTGTGCTTCGGCCGAGCGGTAACTGAAGGCGACGCGAGCGCCCGCGCGCCGGAACAGCCGAACCGCCGCCGCTCCAATGCCGCGCGAGCCGCCGGTAATCAGCGCAACGCGGCCGTCCAGCGACATCGGCACGCCGGGAACGTCTGCTTCATTGCCCATACAGCAACGCTACCGGCTCAGGCCTGCAGCATGCAAACGCTCCAAGTCATTCGATATCGTCTTACTCTTCTTTTCAGGGGCCTTCGCCAGCGCTCGTTTTCACGAACCAGCCTGCGGTATTCGGAGGGATTCATCTGCATGTCGCGCTGCATGCAAGGAGGCAGTTTCGCCTCTCCCGCTCACACGCGGCGCGAAGATGTTCGTGCAGATTGCGATCGGAGAAGACATCTCACCGCTGTACCACGGCCCACTGCGTGCGCCAGGTATGGAGCGGGACGAACGCCCTCGATCTCAAGCAGATCGTTGTACAGAGCAGGGCGCAGCCACGTTTTTGGCGTGTACGGACGCGCAACTCGGCGGCGAAAGCCGGTTTTGCCGTGCGCGATTCTGTTCTTTCAGAGGTCGAAAACGCTCCCTGTGCTATACCACCAAGCATGAAGACATCCTTCGCCCGGATTTCACTCCTCGCGTTCGCGTTCCTGGATCCGATGCTCCCGGCGCAGCAGACCCGAATGTTGCTCGCCTCGCCGAAGACGGTGGCGTGGGGGTATTACTGGTCTGAGGCGAAGCCCGTTCTGACGGTCAATTCAGGCGATACCATCACGGTGCAGACGCTTTCGACGTGTGGTGCGCCGGACCGGCTGGTCCAGCGCGGCGTTGCGGCGAAGGACATTCCGCCCTATGTTTCAGAGGTTTACGCCGGTGTGCCGCAGGCCGAGCGCGGCCCTGGAGGCCACATTCTGACCGGACCTATCGCCATCACGGACGCCGAGCCGGGCGATGTGCTGGAGGTCCGCATCCGGAAGATTGGCGTGGATGTGCCGTGGGCCTGCAATGGGACGAGCAGGAACGGGTTTCTTTCGAAGGACTTCCCGAAGAATTTCTCAAAGATCATCCCGCTGAATCTCAAGACGATGACGGCGGCGTTCGCCCCTGGCATCACGATTCCCCTGCACCCGTTCTTCGGCAGCATGGGTGTGGCCCCGCCGCCGGAACGCGGCAAGGTAAACTCCGCACCTCCAGATATCTGGGCCGGGAACATGGACAACAAAGAGCTTGTCGAGGGCACGACGCTGTTCATTCCAGTGCACGCGCACGGAGCGCTCTTCGAAGCGGGAGACGGTGATGCCGCCCAAGGCAACGGCGAAGTCGATATCACCGCCCTTGAGACGCAGTTGACCGGCACCTTCCAGTTCATCGTCCACAAGAAGACCCCCGATGGCGCGCCGTTACTGACCTGGCCGCGTGCCGAGAGCTCGACCCACTACATTTCGATGGGCTTTGACGAGGACCTGACAAAGGCCGCGGAGATTTCCATTCGCAACATGATCGACTTTCTCTCCGGCGAAATGACCGACCATCCGCGCCTCTCGCGCGAGGATGCCTATGCATTGATCTCCGTCGCTTGCGATGTCGACGTCACGGAGCTGGTCGATGGCAACAAGGGAGTACACACTATGTGCGCAAAGTCGCTTTTCACCGGCAGATAGCGGGTCGACTTCAGCGTATCCCTCGAGTTAACCGGTCAGACGAGAGTCCGACCTATTCGGGACGAAAGTTCGCGGCTCCTGGTGTCAGAAGCGCGCCTCAACAAGCGAATCGCGCCAGACGTTAGGGTAAGCACTGGCTGCTGCCATTTGCGGCCAAGCCGGTTTGCGCGACCTTCTCCGTTGAGGTTTGCAAACGCCGCTTGCACCCCTGCAACGATCGCTTGGGGCCGATGTCGGATAACGGCCAGACCGTCTCCGCTGCCTCGCGACCACAGATCGCCTGTTTCAGGCATCCTAAAGCTTTGTGACTACATACTACGCGGACCTCCCCAGCGATCTCCCCGGATCGATTGAGACTTTTTGTTTCTCCCACCTGCGATGGAAGTTTGTGTACCAGCGGCCACAGCACCTGCTGGCGCGGGCCGCAAAGCATGGGCGCGTGCATTTTTTCGAGGAGCCAATCTTTGAGGCGGGCATTTCGCCGGCGCTCCTGATCTCAGAGGAGCAGCCGAGGGTACGTGTGTTGACGCCGCGATTGCCGCACGGGTTAACGCCGGACGAGATCGTCTGCGCCCAAAGGGCACTGCTGGAGACCTACCGCGCGAGACAGCGTCCGCAGGCGTTCGTAGCCTGGTACTACACGCCGATGGCGCTGCCGTTCTCTGACCACCTGGAACCATCGTGTGTCGTGTATGACTGCATGGACGAGTTGTCGGGCTTTCAGGGTGCGCCACCGGAGTTAGCCGAACTAGAGCAGCGCATGTTTTCGGCGGCAGATGTGGTGTTCGCGGGGGGCGCCAGCCTCTATGCTTCGAAGCGGCACTGGCACGGCAATGTTCACCTGTTTCCGAGCAGCATCGATTACGCACACTTTGCCGCCGCGCGGCTGCCGCAGCCCGATCCTGCAGACCAGGCCGGCATTCCGCATCCGCGGATTGGCTTCTATGGTGTGCTGGATGAACGGCTTGACCGCGATCTGCTGCGCGATGTCGCCAAGGCAAATCCTGAGTTTCACTTTGTGTTGATCGGGCCTGTCGTAAAGATCGCGGAAGATACGCTGCCGCGGGGCGCGAATCTCCATTATCTGGGCAAGAAGGAGTATGAGGATCTTCCGTCATACATCGCGCACTGGGATGTCGCCATGTTGCCGTTTGCACAGAACGCTTCCACGCGGTTCATCAGTCCCACCAAGACTCCGGAGTATCTCGCTGCAGGCAAGCCGGTCGTGTCGACGCCGATCCGGGATATTGTTACACCCTACGCAGACAAGGGCCTGGTGCACATCGGCACAGACGCTGAGAGTTTCGGTAAGTCGATTCAAGATGCGCTGAGCGAGACCGATCCTGGGTGGCTTACTGAAGTGGACCGATTTCTAAGAGGGAATTGCTGGGATAAGACGTTTCAACGCATGTGGCAGGAAGTAGAGCATGTCAGGTCGCGAACTCAGTCCGGCATCCGCGTCGAAGAGCTGGTCGTGGGGGTAGCTTCAAATGTTTGATTACCTGATTGTTGGCGCAGGGTTTGCAGGGAGTGTTCTGGCGGAGCGGCTCGCATCGGAACTGGACGCGAAAGTTCTCGTGATCGATAAGCGGCAGCATATTGCCGGCAACGCTTATGACTTCTACGATGACGCTGGCGTCCTGGTCCATCGTTACGGACCGCATATCTTTCATACGAATTCCGAGAAGGTGTTCGGCTACCTGTCGCGCTTCACGGCGTGGCGGCCGTATGAACATCGTGTGCTCACAAGCGTCGACGGCCAGTTGGTGCCGATGCCGATCAATGCGGACACGTTGAACACGCTCTATGGCTTGAACCTCACATGCCACCAGGTCGAGGAGTACCTGGCCGCCGTGGCGGAGCCGTGCGAACACATCAGAACATCGGAAGATGTGGTGGTCAACCGCATCGGACGCGACCTCTATGAAAAGTTCTTCCGCAACTACACCCGCAAGCAGTGGGACCTTGATCCGTCAGAGCTCGACGCGAGTGTTACGGCGCGCGTGCCCGTTCGAACGACGCGCGACGACCGCTACTTCACCGACAGGTTTCAGGCGATGCCGCAGCAAGGTTACACGCGCATGTTTGAGAAGATACTCGATCACCCAAATATCAAGGTCATGCTGAACACGGACTATGCTGAGTTGAAAGATGAAGTGCAGTTTCGCGAACTGATCTTCACCGGTCCGGTCGACGAATACTTTGATTACTGTTACGGAAAGCTACCCTATCGCTCATTGCACTTTGAGCACCAGACGCATGATAAGCCGTTGTACCAGAAGTCAGCGGTGGTGAATTATCCAAACGAACATCCTTACACCCGCGTGACCGAGTTCAAGTACCTGACGGGACAGGAACATCCGCGCACAAGCATTGTCTTTGAGTATCCTCGCGCGGACGGCGACCCCTACTATCCAATTCCGCAGCCCGCAAATGCCGAACTCTATGCCAAGTACAAGGCGCTTGCGGAATCTGTTCCGAACGTCCATTTCGCAGGACGCCTGGGTACTTACAAGTACTACAACATGGACCAGGTTGTTGCTCAGGCCCTGACACTTGCCGACAAGCTGTTCGCCCGTCATTCGGCGAAGCATCCTGTGCTGCCGGTGGTAATGGCTCCAAAAGCCTTTAACAAAGAAGACAGCAGTGAAGCAGCGTGATCGCTCAGTTCGATCATCCTTTACCGCGAACTTGCCTGAAGTCCAACCGGAAAGAGCAAGACGTTGAGATTTGGGGTGGCGTTGAATACACGTGCAACCGGGTCGGCGATTGCTATTTCGACCAGATGGAGTTCTCCGGTCATGCGCAGAGATTTGACGATTACCAGAGAATTGCAGAACTCGGCATCAAGACCTTGCGCTTCGGGTTGCCGTGGGAGCGCCATGTAGCCGAGGAGCGTTGGCGATGGTCTGACGAGCGACTGACATGTATTCGGGATCTGGGCATTCGGCCTATCGTCGGACTTGTGCACCATGGCAGTGGGCCCCGTTACACAGATCTTCTAGACCCCTTATTTCCCGAGAAACTGGCAGTCTACGCGGGCTCAGTTGCCGAGCGGTATCCCTGGATAAGTACTTACACACCGGTGAACGAATGTAACACTACCGCCAGGTTCAGCGGCATGTACGGTCTCTGGTACCCGCACCATATGTCGAGGGAGAGCTATGTTCGCGCGCTCTGCAACCAGGTAAAGGCTACTGTTCTGAGTATGCGCGCGATCCGCAGTATAGCTCCCGGAGCTGAGTTACTTCAGACCGAAGACCTCGGACGCATCACCGGGACGGAAGCCCTGCGTTCCACGTGGGAGTTGATGAACCTGCGCCAGTGGCTGCCGTATGACCTTCTCTGCGGCATGGTGGATGCGCACCACCCCATGTTCACCTACATGCGGGATTCCGGGATAACGGAACAAGAGATCCGATGGTTCGAGGAGAACACCTGCCCGCCAAACATACTTGGAATGAACTATTACGTGACAAGCGACCGCTATCTTGATCATCACATCGAGCGCTATCCAGCAGACCGGATGTCTGCCGAGGGCCTCTTTGCGGATGTTGAAGCGGTGCGTGTAGAAGCGGCTGGCATCCGGGGAGTTGGTCCGCTGTTGCAGGAAGCGTGGCAGCGATACGGCATTCCCATCGCAATCACTGAGGTTCATCTGGGTTCTTCGACAGACGAGCAGATTCGCTGGCTCGTGGAAGCCTGGGAGGGCGTGTTACAGGCGCGGCGCACGGGAGCCGAGTGTAAGGCGATTACAGTTTGGGCTCTCCTGGGTTCGTATTACTGGAACGAACTGGTGACTTGCGCGAACGGTCACTACGAGCCAGGCGGTTTTGACGTTCGCAGCGGATCCCCTTCCAGGACCGAGTTAGCGGATGTTATCCAGCAGCTTGCCTCGGGTCACGTTCCTCATCATCCGGCGCTGTCACATTCCGGATGGTGGCGCCAGGATTCGCGCGTCTTGTATAACACCGCGGATGAAGAAGTGAGCCAACCAGCGAATGTAGAGCGGCCACTGGAACTGGTCTCTGCTGCGTGAATGCATAAGTCCAACGCGGCCGCGGACAGGTCAGTACTCGAAGATATGCGGAGCCGGATACCCTAAGGTGCCGTCCGAGCGCTGGACCGAGATAAAGAGTCGGCGGTTCTTATCTCCGTCGATGGTCGAGGCTACGATGAGCGTGGTGCCGAATGGGCCGGAGCCGTCGGAGATGGACTTATCCACGTGGTGCGAATGGATAGGCCCGACCGGGCTATAGACAGTCCAGTCTTCGGTAAAGCGCTGCAGCGGGTACTCCTTGTACTTCTCAGGGTGCGACTGCCAGTGCGAGTCGTTGAAGTAAATGCCATAGGCATCCTTGAAGTTCTTCGCTTCTATGTCATTGAGGAAGACGTTGATGCGGTGTTCGGTGTACAGGTTCGTGAACAGCCAGCCGTGACCACTGATAAATCCCGCAAGCGTAAGCACGACGAGCAGCGCAAACAGCACGCCCGAGCCCTTGAGTAAGCCACTTACCAGGCGTTCGCGGCGGGCGTTGTAAGCGGGAGCATTGAGCAGCGTCATGGTCGTTCCGTCCTTCTATGCCTCTGAAGCATTAGACACCGGCGACGGTGAAATGGTCAGCCCGCCGACCGGATCAGCGGAGCCTGTGATGCGGTCAGCGGAAGAAGTCGCGCTGCAGGCGAATGTCCGGGTCGCGGTCCTCGCCGAAGTAGACCGAGACAGCATCGAAGCGGACCACGAGGGACGGGATTTCCCCGACCCGAAATGGCAGTTGCCGCACGTACGCATCCGCCATGCGGCGCGTGGCGGCAGCTTTGGCCCTGTCGATGCTGAACTCGGCAGCAAATGGTGTCTTGCTGGAGCGCGTTTTGACCTCGACCATGCAGAGCGTATCGCCCTCCCAGGCGATCAGGTCGATCTCGCCGTCAATCAGCGCGTGCCGCCAGCGCCGCGCGACCACGATGTAGCCCTGCCGCCGCAGGAAGAAGTAGGCCGCCTGCTCGCCACGCAGGCCTTGCTCCGCCGATAGGTTTGCTGCCGGCTGCCGCTTTCGCTCCAGAAGCGTAAGAGCGCGGTCCATTACCGCAAGCATGGGACGTGGACGCTGCATGCCCGCAGTATCGCTCAGGGCCGGGCAGTCTGTCGCGACGCGGCGGCCTCACAACGAGACACTGTCCTTTGCACCGTAGCCTGCGATGCCGCATCGTAAGAGGCAGTACATGATGAAACAAGCTTCCCTGCCCTGCCTCGTTCGCGCTTCGTTGTGTGCGGTCCTTCTGCACTGCGCGGCAGCCCCGCTGGTGGGGCAGACCAGCGTGCCACAGGGTACCGGCGCGACGCCGGAGACGACGCTCGGCACCGGCCAGCGCGAACGTCGCGGCCTGGACACAACGGCCCCACAGCAGGGCCGGCCGCAGCAGGGGCAGCCCTCCGCGCCGACTGATGGCGATGGCTCGCCGAATGCGCCGTCCATGCCAAAGCCGGGCACGGGCCGCAAACGCATCGGCCTTGCGCTTGGCGGTGGAGGCGCGCTGGCGCTCAGCGAAATTGGCGTGCTGCGCTGGCTGGAGGAGAATCACATCCCGGTCGACGTGATCGCCGGCACCAGCATGGGATCGCTGCTGGGCGCGCTGTATGCGACAGGTCACACACCCGACCAGATGGACGCACTGACCACGGACAAGGTCTTCAGCCAGGTCTTCCGCATCTCGGCCGACTTCAACAAACAGAACTTTCGCCGCCGTGAAGACGGCCGCTTCCTGCCAGGCGGGTTTACCTTCGGCCTGAAACACGGCGTGTCGGTGCGGAACGGCGTGCTGCTGGACTATGGTCTGAATCAATTTTTGAACACGCAGTTTCTGCCGTATGGTGCGGAGTTCTCCTTTGACAACCTGCCGCTGCCGTTTCGCTGCGTGGCGACGGATATCCTCGTCGGACGCGAGGCGGTGTTCGCACAGGGCCCGCTGGCAGAGGCGGTGCGTGCCTCCATCTCCATTCCCGGCGTCTTTCCTCCGCTGGAGGATGGCGGCCACATCTACGTGGATGGTGCGCTGACGGAGAACCTGCCGACCGACCTGGTCAAGCGGGAACTGCATGCCGACGTGGTGCTGGCCGTCTCGCTGCCGCTGACGCCGCCCGATGAAGGCGATACCGCATCGGTTCTGGGAATCCTGCAGCGCAGTTTCTCCGTGGCGTCGTGGAGCAACGAGGTCCGCTCGCGCGCGCTGGCCGACGTGATCATCGAACCCGTCGCGCCGCCCGGCGTGGGCGCAGCGGATTACGCGCAATCTCCTGCGCTCGCCAAGGCCGGCTACCTGGCCGCTCAGAAGGCCGCGCCAATGCTTCTGAAGTACCGGGTCAGCGATGAGGAATGGGCGACCTACCAGGCTCGACGGCAGGGCCGTGAAGCGTCGCCCCTGCGCAACATCGCTCATGTCGAGGTGATCGCGCCATCATCGAAGAGCGCGGTCGGCGTGAGAGACATCCTGATCGACCTGCCGGGCAAGAAGGTCGATGCGGACACCATCGATGCCAAGCTGGACGAGGTGCGCAGCGACGGCCGCTTTGAGACCGATTACTTCCTAAGCAAGCCCGGACAGGCCGTCAACACAAATCTCACCGGACCGGCGAACGTCGGCAAGCCGAACGTGGAAGGGCATGAGCTCCTGCATCCGGAAGAGAAGCGGGGTCCGGGTGACGATCTTGCGGCGCAACTTGCAGAGGGCGCGCCGGCGGCAAGCCAGACCACCGGAACTACTGACAATGCACTCAGCCCTACCGCGGTCAACAACATCGTGCCGGCGGGTAAGCGGGGTGAAACCGCAGCCCAGAAGAAGCCGGTGTACGAGACGATCGCGCCGAGCAGCCGGGGCAGGATCGCCCTGGCGGAAGCCAACGCTCCGGCAGGCTACACCGTGGGCGCGGGCGACACTGACCTGACCGTCCGGGTGCGCGACCGTCCCGGCGCTCCACCAACCCTTCTGATCGGGGGCAACGTGATCGCGCAGACGGGCGGAACAGGACGCGCAACGATCGACGGCGTCATCACGCAACAGGATATTGGAAGCTACGGATCAGAACTTCGCGCACGCTTCCGTTTCGGCTTTCTGACGGAGTTCACGCCGGAGTATTACCGCCGCTTCAACGACAGCAAGGTCTTTGTCGCACCTCGGCTCAACCTGTACCGTTCGCCGGTATACATCTGGCAGAACCAGCAGAAGGTGGCGGAACGGCTGACGTTCACGGCCGGCGGCGGCATCGACGTGGGCTATGCGCAGTCACGTTCCACCGAGTGGCGCGCCGGCTGGCAGCAGGTCTATCAGCAATGGCATACCATTACCGGGACTGACGGCTTACCTGATCTGAACGGCGATGCGCAGCTTGGACGCGTCCAGTTCCGGTACAACGGGCAAGATCGCGCCATGGTGCCTCGCCATGGGCTTCGCGTGGATGCGTCCGCAGGCTACCAGTTCAACGCTGTCGGCAGCCCCAACGCACCGCGCATCGAAGCGACAGGCGCATACTTCCGCGATATCGGGCACGGCAACACGCTGTCGTTCAGCGTTGAGGGCGGCACCATGTTCCACCGCAACGTGGCCGATCCGTTCCGCTTCACCCTCGGCGGTCCGCTGCGACTGACCGCGTCGTCGTTCGAGGAGTATCGCGGAACGGACTATGGGCTGATACGTCCGGCGTACTTCCGCCGCATCGCCGATCTGCCGACTCCCCTTGGCCAGAGCATTTACGTGGTTGGAACGTACGAGTTCGGCTACATCGCCGCGCCGAACCGGCCGGACGTGCAGCGGCAGGATGTGTTCTTCGGGCTTGCTGCAGAGACGCCGCTGGGAGCCATCACCTTCGGTCCGGCCTTTGGCGATCACGATCACCGCAAGCTGATCTTCACCCTGGGACGGTTTTTCTAGAACGGACGTCCGCGGAAGAAATCGTTCGCTCGCGAAAGAAGTTTTGCATCCTTTGCCGAGACAGTCCGTCTAGCAAACAGCATCCCATCCCATTTTTGCTGGAGCTCCCATGCCCGTGCTTCGCCGCGTTCTGTCGGGACGCATCACCTTTGCCGCCGCCCTGCTGTTTCCCGTTTCCGTTGCGTTTGCACAGGCTCCCGGTGGGCAAATGGGACCGGGCGGACCACCACCTCCGCCGCCGCCACCCACCGCCGGCGCGAAGCTTGAGATCATCGATGGCTCGTCGGCCTCCTATCGCGTGACCGAGCAGCTCGCGGGAGTCGACTTTCCCAATGATGCGGTCGGAACCACCACGAAGGTGAGCGGTTCGCTCGCAATCCTGCCGGACGGCAGCATCGCGCCCGGCTCAAAGCTGGTGATCGACCTGACTTCAATGGCAAGCGACCAGAACATGCGCGATGGCTACATTCGCAATCGCACGCTCGAGACCGGGAAGTTTCCTGACGCGGTGTTTGTGCCCACCGAGGTGAAGGGTGTCCCCAAGATGGTGCCGTCGACCGGTCAGCTCGGCGTCTCGCTCACCGGTAACCTCACCATCCATGGGGTCACCAAGCCGGTGACGTTCCGAGGCATTGCAACTATTGACCCGCGTTCGTCCACCGTTGCCGGCCGCGCGCTGACCACTATCACCTTCAGCGACTTCGGCCTGACCAAGCCAACGTTGGCCAGACTGATGAGCGTAGAAGACAAGATCACCATTGAACTGGTGTATAAGTTCAAACGCAGTTAGTACGATCAAACGGAATCAGGACGCAACAGCAAAAGATCTTCCGCGGTGCTAGACCTTTTTCGCGACACTAATTTCGGTCGAAGTCAGGGCACCGGCATGCCAATGTCTGGAATCGAACCTAGTACATGCATGAACACGTCCTTGGGGATGTCCCCGGCAGGGGACCAGCAGGATCAGGTAAAACAAGGAACTTCGGCTGCAGGCGCAAATCTCCTCTCTTGGCTCGCCTCCGTTGCGGGCGCGGCCGCCTTCCCCGGAACTCATGAACACAAAATGATCTCAAGCGATTTGCTTCACCAGATTGAGCAGGATATCCGTCGCTTTGAGACGGGTCGCGTCACGGCGATGAAGTTCGCGCCGGCGCTGGAGAACCGGTATCGCCACGATACCGGCAAGGCCCGCGCAAGCATGCTGATGACGCAGGGCATGGTCGCGTTGCTGGCGTACGACTTCTTCATTGTGGGCGACTACATGTTGGCGCCGCAGACCATTCTACGCGCCGCGGTCATCCGCTTTGGCATCATCACACCGCTCGTGCTGCTGGTCAGCCTGCTGGTCAGGCGGAGCGAGAACACCGTTGCCGTGGAGTCGGCAGCTTCCTTCCTGTGCATGATCGGCAGCGTGAGCATCTTGTTCCTGCACACCGGCGCCATGACTCAGTTCTCCGTAAACGCGCAGACCGGCCTGGTGCTGGTGCTGCTGGTTTCGAACTGCATGCTTCGCATTGAGCAGCCCTATGCCATCGCGACCTCTGGGTTCGTCCTGATGCTGGATGGATTCGCGCTCGTCGCGGACCGGCAGCTTGCCGTGCCGCAGAAGATGTTTCATGGCGGCATTCTGGTGTGGGTCGCCATTCTTACACTTACGGCAAACTTCACCCTGTCGCGCGAGCGCCGTTACTCCTACCTGCTGCAGTTACAGGGCAAGCTGCAGCATCGCATGCTGGCGAAGGTCAATACTGAGCTGGCCGCGCTCTCCGCCACAGACCGGCTTACCGGGCTGCCCAACCGGCGGGCGTATGACGAGCGGCTGGCGGAACTCTGGCAGGTGACAGTCGAGCGGAGGGAACCACTGAGTGCCGTCATGATCGACGTCGACCACTTCAAGAGCCTGAACGACGCCCACGGCCATCCGCATGGCGATCGCGTTCTGCAGCGTGTTGCCTCGCTGCTGCAGCAGGCGCTACGCGGCGAAGCCGATTTCGTTGCACGCTTTGGTGGCGAAGAGTTCGTCGTCCTGCTGCCCAATGCCGACTCTGAAGCTGCAGTTAAAGTGGCCGAGCGCATCCGCGTGCTGGTGCAGGTGGCAGGTTCGCCGGCCCTGCAGCGCGAGGTCTCTTCGACACTGAACATGTGGTCTACCGTAAGCTGCGGCGTCGCGACGGCTATGCCTGGCGCGGTGCAGGATCCCGCGCACCTGATCGCCGAGGCAGACGCAGCGCTGTACCGCGCCAAGCAGGAAGGCCGCAATCGTGTCTGTTGCGGAATCTTTGCTCCCGCACCGGTAAACGCATAAGGCTCCCGAAAGCGATGGCGTATACCGAACATCCGGCACGTCAGACGCGCAAGAACTAGCGCGCGGATGCTACGCTGATTCGCATGGCGATCACCCTCTCCCAGCACGTACGGCAGCGGCATAACGCCGAGATGGCGGCCCTGCTGACAGCGATTGCAGACGGCGCCGCAGCCATCGAAGCCAAGATCCGCGTCGCGGGCTTGAACGATGTGCTGGGTGCCGCCGGCCATGAGAACGTGCAGGGCGAAGAGCAGCAAAAGCTTGACGTCTTTGCCAACGACACCATGACCGAGGTGATGCGATCGCTGCCCAGCGTTGCCGCGATCGTCAGCGAAGAAGATGACGAGCCGCTCATCTTCGCCGGTCGTCCCACCGCGAAGTTCATCGCCATCTTCGACCCGCTGGACGGCTCCTCGAACATCGACGTGAACGTCAACGTGGGAACCATCGTCTCCATTCAGGGCATGACGCCCGGCGGAGACGCGCGCGCATGCCTGATGCAGCCCGGCACGGAGCAGGTCGCCGCGCTGTATGTGAACTACGGTCCTTCCACCATCCTTGTCTACACGGCAGGCAAGGGTGTGCACGCCTTCACGCTCTCTGAGGGCGAATTCATGTTGTCGGCGCAGGACATGATGATGCCGGAGCAGGGCACGTACTATTCCATGAACGAGGGCAACATCGGCGAGTCGCTGCCGGTGTACGGCAAAGCGCTCGTCCGCCTGCGCGACGGATCGCTGCTGGGCAGGAAGTACAGCTCGCGCTATGTAGGCTCGTTCATCGCAGACTTTCATCGCACGCTGCTGAAGGGCGGCGTCTTCCTCTACCCGCCGACGAAGAAGGCCCCGAACGGCAAGCTGCGGCTGCTGTATGAGGCCAATCCGCTGAGCTTCATCGCCGAGCAGGCAGGCGGCGCGGCCAGCAACGGACGTTATCGCATCCTGGAAATCGTGCCCTCAGAGCCGCACATGCGAACGCCGCTGATCATCGGCAGCCAGTCGGAAGTGTCTGCGATCGGCGGCCTGATTACCATCACGCCAAGGGAGTAGCGTGACCGGAACCGAGGCCGCCCGCCGCATCTACTACGACGACTCCGACCGGCTGGAGTTTACCGCCGGAGTCACCGCGATCCGCGAGCTGGCGCGCGTCAACGGCCGCCAGGTCTGGCAGATTGCGCTGGACCAGACCGCCTTCTATCCCACCAGTGGAGGCCAGCCGCACGACACCGGCAGACTCATCGCCACCTCCCGCTCCGGCGCCCTGCTCGAAGTGCCCGTCAGCAACGTGGAGGAAGATGATGCCGGCGAGGTCTGGCACACGACGGGCAAGCCCCTGCAGGAAGGCACCGCAGTTCGCGGCGTGGTTGACATGGCACGCCGTCGCGACCACATGCAGCAGCACAGCGGCCAGCACCTGCTGTCGGCCGTCCTGCAGCGTAACTTTGGCCTGAAGACCGTCTCATTCCACCTTGGCGCCGACAGCTCCGCCATCGACGTGGATGGAGATCTCACAAGCGAACAACTCACGCGCGCCGAACAGTCCGCGAACGAATCGATTCGCGCTGCGCTGCCGGTCACGATCCGCACCGTCTCGCTGGAAGAGGCAGAAGCACTGCTCGCCGAGGGCACGCTCCGCAAGCTGCCGCTACGCAGCGAGCCGATCCGGATCATTGAGATCTCCGGCATGGATGTGAACGCCTGCGGCGGCACGCACGTCAGCAACACCGCGCAGATCGCACCGCTGCTGCTGCGCGGAACGGAGCGCGTCCGCGGCGGCACGCGGCTCAGCTTCGTCTGCGGTGAACGAGCGATGCTTTCCGCCCGAGCCGATCATCAAAGGCTCGCATCGCTCGCGCAGTCGCTCTCGACCAGCGTGGACGAGATCGCGGGCAGCGTCGTGCGGCTGCAGACCGACAGCAAAGCCGCGGCGAAGCAGCAGTCTGCTCTGCTCAGCGCGCTCGCTTCGCTGCAGGCAGCAAGCCTTGCCGCTGCAGGTTCCATTGTGATCCACACACTCGACCCACAGCAGCCGGGCTGCACCGCCGAGTACGCCAAGCTGCTCGCATCGCGACTGGTCGTGGAGACTGCCGCAACCGGCGCTCTCATCATCGCGCCCGAGCCGGAACGCGCCTCGGTCGCACTGGCTGCAAAGCCCGGCGTCTTCGATTGCGGCACCCTGCTGCGCAACTCGCTCCCCGCGCACGGTGGCCGAGGCGGCGGCACGCGCGAGATGGCCCAGGGCGCGCTCCCGATGACATCGCTCGCCGTATGGCAAAGCGACATCTTTGCAGACCTGCATTTAAGCGAATAGCGAAGGGCGCAAACCTCTCAAGCGAAGTCCGGAGAAAGCGGCGGGC
The DNA here is from genome assembly GCA_964657335.1 of uncultured Terriglobus sp. GTDB lineage: Bacteria > Acidobacteriota > Terriglobia > Terriglobales > Acidobacteriaceae > Terriglobus. The sequence continues at coordinate 2,227 of CAZZVI010000005.1, read as the reverse complement.
TTCAGCCTGCTGAAGTGACCGCGCTCTTGAGCAGCCCTTTAAGGCTGGGCTGCCCCCGTGCCATCCGGGGCTGCAGCCCTTCAACACCGACCCACCATCCAGTGGCCTGAAGGCCATTGCTTTCTCCGCAGGAGCTGAGTCGCACGGGCCGTCTTGCTGCAAAGGCAGTCGCTCCCGCCCTCCGCTTTCCTGTACACTCAGGGATGTCGCGCCGTGATGGAGCCATCCATCCGCATGCAAATGCGCCGCGCACATGGGCCTGTAGCTCAGCTGGGAGAGCGCCTCGTTCGCAACGAGGAGGTCAGCGGTTCGATCCCGCTCAGGTCCACCAATCAAACCGAGCACTTCGTCCCACTCTCAGACCGCTTCTCAGGACAGCGCTTGGATTTCGCTGTCCCGAGCCCTCTCGGCAGAAATTGATCATCTAACGACAACTTCGTGTTAGTCTTCTGCCGATCCCAGAGGCCCCCAATGAAGAATCTGACCGTGCGCCGCTTTGTCTTCGCTCTCGTTCTTTCTGCTACATCCGGCGCGTTCGCCGAGACGATCACCTATGCAACCATCGCTGCCGGAACCGCTAGCGGAACCACCGGAACCATCGGCGGCGTCTCCTTCACCTATACCGGGGCCTATGCCTTCATCGACGCGTCCAACACCGGAGCGGCAAATTTCTTCACACCGGTCAGCACCTACACCAGTCCCACCGTTTCCAATGCTCCTACGGATGGAGGCCTGATCGCGATCTCCGATTCTGGTCTAAGCCACACCTTCACCTTTTCGACGCCGGTCACCGACCTCATCTTCTCGGAGGTTAGCCTCGGTCAACCGGGAACTCCGACGAGCTACACGTTCAACTCCAGCTTCACCGTTCTAAGCTGCGGCCCTAATTCGTATTACGGTGGAGGCTGCTTCGCCTCAGGCGGTGTGGGAACGACAGGCACCGTGCTCCAGGGCAACGAGTCCGACGGAACCATCGAGTTTACCGGTCCGATCTCCTCCCTTACCTTCACGACCGCCAACGGCGAATACTGGAATGGGTTCGACATCGGTCTAGGGGCGCAGACCACCTCTGTGACTCCGGAGCCGAACAGCCTTGTCCTGCTGGGAACAGGTCTCGCCGGCCTGGTCGGCCTGGCCAGACGTCGCTTCGTACGCCAGTCCCACGCCCGCTGATCAATCCTTATCTGTTGAGCACCTTGCGGCCGGTATACGAGCTTCGTCGTTCGCGAGTGCGCTGACCTGTCAGTGACCGAAGCGCCTTCGCACCTGTGCCGCACAGCCGAGCAGCGCAGTGCCCGCGAGCAACAGGCCGGAAGGCTCCGGCGTGACGGCTGCGGGTGTGTAGTTGTACGTGAGCGACCCCGTTGCGGTTGAACCGGCAAGGACGACTCCGTCGGTCACCTCCAGGTCCAGGTCCGTAATGAAGTAGTTGACGAAGCCGTTTTGCGCAGTCACCGCGCCCGGGTCAACGGGCGTGTTCGTCTGGAACATCGAGCTTGTCGTGTCCGAGAAGAAGAGTTCGCTGCCGCCACCGCCGGCAAAGCGATCGAAGGCAACGGTGTACTTTCCATCCGATGCGGAAGCAATGAAATCGATGTTTCCAGTGAAGCTTGCCGTGACGGAGTTGAGCGTCCCGAGCGCAGGATTGAACTGCAGGAATCCCTTGGTGTTCTCGGCGGTTTGTGGTGTGTTCTGGAAAACCACGGTGAAGTTCTGGGTGATGGTGTCAGCCTTTGCGACGGCGCTGACGAGAACCAGGGCGAGCGAAATGCCTGCACTCTGCAGCTTTGCGATGTTCATGGAAGGCCTCGGGAAGGGGAAGTTTTGCAATGCACAAGAGTAGCCCCCGAACAACGCCGCACGCACCCTGTACAAAGCTGTAAGAACCACACAAAAACGCGGCAAATGATGCAGGACAAAGTTGCTCGTTGATGCCTCTGTAACGTCGCAACCGGAGTTGACGGCGAACGGATCAAGAACGCGGTGACCTACCCGAACTTCCCACCAGAGGTCATGCGCCTGATCGAAGATCTCTCCGCTTCTCTAAGGGATGACAACTCCTTGGGTAAACGGTCGGGCAATCAGGCGAGCCGTCGGGAGTTGACGAAGCAAACCTCACAGGAATCGCATCCTGTAGACTAGACAGGATGCGCCGAAGCCGCCCGTGACGGTTACGGAAGCTTGCCTGTGCGCCTCCCTCTGTCAGCCCACGCTGCCTGCTCTTGGA
>CAZZVI010000004.1:19043-43105 GCA_964657335.1 uncultured Terriglobus sp. | reverse complement strand
GGCGCTCCTTGCAGCCTGCGCAATCTGCAAGGAGTGTTATGACCCCCTATGGCAACCGCCTGCTCGACTGTCTCTCCGCATCCCTATCAGAAGAAGTCGTCGCAGCGTCGCGCGTGATGGACTTACCCCAAGGCACCGTGCTGGGCCCTTCGAGTGAAGTTCCCGCCTACTGCTACCTGCTGACTCATGGCGCGGCCTCGATCGTTGTCACCATGCCGGAGGGTGGATCGTCTGAGGTCGGCATGATCGGCAACGAGGGCTTGGTCGGCGCCGTATCCATGCTGGGTCCCCAGGTCATGGACGCAGACACGTTCATGCAGATCGATGGTGATGGTTTCCGCATTCCGACCCGTGTGCTGCGCACCATGTTCGAAGAGTCGCTCGAACTGCGCACGCACATTCTACAATTCATCCAGTACCAGTTGAACGTGACCGGGCAGATATCAGCCTGCAATCGGCTGTATGAAGCCGAGGCGCGCCTTGCGCGATGGCTGCTGACCGCCTCGGACATCACACAGTCAGAGGTGCTGCAGTTAACCCAGGAGTTCCTCGCGCAGATGTTAGGCAGTCAGCGCACCACGGTCGCGCTGGTGGCGGGCATTCTGCAGACCCGCGGCATCATTCAGTACAGCCGCGGCAAGGTCCGCATTCTGAATCGCGAGGGGTTGGAGAAGGCCGCGTCAGACTGTTATCGTGTGACTAAGGCAGCACTGTCGAAGCTATACGCCTGATCTTTTGCAGGACGAAGCATCGCATCCGTAATGTGAGGTATCGGGCAGACCTGCTGTTTCCCACGTTCGACACTTGGCATGTTCCAGTTTCAGGTAAACGTGAGCGATGGCGAAATTCGGCGAAAGGTCGGTGCTGTTGTTCAGTAATGACCAGAGTCTGCTGTTGACTCGAACGCTATTGCTGGAGCGCGAAGGCTGTACGGTGTTGTCGGCCTCAAAGATGCCGGACTTCCGCACATGCCTGCTGAGCCGTTCCTTCGATCTCATCCTTCTCTGCCAGTCCATCTCGGCGGAAGAATGCGAATCAGCTGCAGACTTTGCCCGGGAGCATGCACCGTTAGCCCGGCTGCTGGTGATGTTTACCCGCGTGGGCAAGTGCATCCCGGACCATGCGGACGTCTTACTGGATGCCCAGGCCGGCCCCAGAGCGTTCATCGAAACAGCGCAGCGGATGCTGGCCAACTTCACAAGCCGAGCAAACTAAACACCCTTCTTCAGCGGCTCCCATACAAACTTATGCACCTGCAACGACAGGCGCGCGGGCAGACCGTCTTCCAGCATCCATCCCACCAAGTCACGCGGATCCAGTTCCATGTTGTCGGCGGTCCGGAAAGGCGACGGCTGCTGGACAAACGCTGGGGATAACAGGATGGAGCCAAGCGTGCCATCCTGGATCTTCGTGGCGAGGTGTTCGCGAGTGAAGTCCCGCGCAAACTCATAGTCGCGGCGATCGCGCAGAACGAACTTTACCTCATCGCGCACGCTCAAAGCATTGAGATTGGTCATGCGAAATGATCCAAAGGCGCTGCCGCTGCCGGGGCATTTCACATCCACGATCTTGTGTACGGCAGGTGGGACTTCGCCCAGCGGACGCTCTCCGCTGGTCTCCATCATGAGCGTGTAGCGAATCTTCGGATCGTCCAGCAGGCGTTGCATCAGCGGCAGCAGTTCCCGCTCGTGCAGCATGGGCTCGCCGCCGGTGAACTCGATCAAAGGACAAGGCGCCAGCGCCTCGATCTGCGCGATGACCTCGTCCCCGGTAAACGGCTGGCCGCCGGTGAAGGTGTAGGTCGAATCGCACCACGAGCATCGCAGGTTACATCCGGCAAAGCGCACAAAGATGCACGGCACGCCGGTAAACGACGACTCACCCTGCACGGATTTATAAAGTTCGATCAGGCGCATAGGCGGGCGGCGACGCGATGAGCGCCTATCTTATTGTTCTACCAACCGGCGGGTGCGGCAAGCCCGCGATACACTAAGGGCCGAATGGAAGCGCAGACCAGGACAGATGCCGTGGTGACGACGGCCGAAGAAGAACGCCACGAAACTTTGCCCGAGTCGATCGCGGGGCTGGCTTACGTCCTCGTCATCGGCCTCTTCGTGATGACGTTTCTCTTCCAGAACTTCGCCATCCCCTCTGGCTCCATGAAGAACACGCTGCTGGTCGGCGACCACGTCGTCGTCGACCGCATCACGCTTGCTCCCCGCACGAAGTGGATGCCATTGGAGTTTCAGCGTCCGGTCCGCCGAGGCGACGTGATCGTCTTCGTCAAGCCCAATCCCGAAACACCTGACCTGATCCTGGTGAAGCGCGCCATCGGCCTGCCGGGCGACCGCATCCACCTGGAGCACGGCATTTTGTTCCGTAATGGCGAGCGCGTCGATGAGCCGCAGATTTCCGTGCCCGCCGACGATGGTATGCCAACCCACAGCTACCAGACGGCCCGCGACGACTTTCCGCGTGACCTGGAGGGCATCGCCGCCGAGGCGGCGAACAACAACGCCGCCGGCTGGTCGATTCGCATTCACGATTATGTGCAGAACGGCGAGATCGTGGTGCCGCCGGACTCTGTCTTCGCCATGGGCGATAACAGGCTCGAAAGCCTGGATTCGCGCTTCTGGGGGTTTGTGCCGCAGGCCAACCTGATCGGACGGCCCATGTTCGTCTACTGGTCGTTCATCACGCCGGAAGAACAAGCCACCAACGCAGCATGGCTGGTGCACGAAGTGACGCACTTCTTCAGCGACACGCGTTGGAAGCGCACCTTCCACCGCATCCAGTAATCTTCTCCCGTGCCGCAAAAGCTCGAACGCGCGTCGACGAACGCTTCAGGAGACGACGGTCCGCTGTGGTCGCCTGCTGCGCATCGTCGATTTCTGCTTGGCTTCATCGCACTGCTGTGCTTGGTGCTGCTGGTGGTGCTGCCGCCGTACATCAGCATCAGCCGTTACCAGCGGCGCGTCGCCACCGCCATCGGCGGAGCCCTGGGCAGGCCGGTTCACTTTGACCGCATTTCGCTGCACCTGCTGCCGCTGCCCGGCCTGACCATTGCGAATTTCGTCGTAAGCGAAAGCCCCGAGTTCGGTGCGGAGCCAGTCCTGCGCGCAAACACGGTCGTGGCGCGGCTGCGCTTCGCCTCGTTGTGGCGGCGCAGGATCGAGGTCTCGCGCATCAGCCTGGACGCACCCAGCGTCAACCTGGTTCGCCGGCCAGATACCGGCGCATGGAACCTGCAGGGCATCGTCATGCAGGCATCGCAGATGAACTCCGCGCCCACGGCCCAGCGAAGGGCCGGCGCCGCACCGCGCTTCCCCTATATCGAAGCGACGGACGCCCGGATCAACATCAAGAATGGCATCGATAAGCTGCCCTTTTCGGTGAAAGAAGCCGACTTTGCCCTGTGGTTGCCCGAACTCGGCGAGTGGCATGTGCGCCTTTCGGGCAAGCCCGTCCGCACCGACACCGATGTCAGCGATGTGGGCCTGCTGCGCGTGGAAGGAACGCTGGGCCGCGCCAGCGATCTGGCTGCAGCGCCGGTAGACCTGATCGCTAACTGGAAGCCCACGCCGCTTGGCGAAGCGGCCAAGCTGACCGCGGGCTATGACCTGGGGTGGCGTGGCGCGGCATCGGCCGACGCAAGCCTCCACGGCACCATCGGCAACGCGAAGCTTACCGTGGATGCGCACCTGCGTAACCTTCGCCGCGCCGACTTCATCCCCGAGCACACGCTCGATGTCGATGCCCACTGCGAAGCCATCACGGGTGGCCTGCTGCGCAGCCTGCATGACATCCGCTGCGCCGTTCCGACGAGCAGCGACACCTCGATCTTCAGCGTGATGAACAGCTTTCGAAATGGAACGGCATCGCCAGACGAAAAAACTACGGGCGTGCTGCGCGTGACCGGCGACCTGCCGAATGTGCTGGAGTGGCGCACGGCCGACCTGCATGCCTCCATGAAGTCTGCAAAGCCGGCCTACGCACTGGCTTGGATGCGACTCTTCACCGGCCGCATCCCGCGCGATGTCTCCGTGGATGGCGCGCTCAGTCTGGCCGCAGGAAAGGCCGGCTCTGGCGAGAGCTGGACTGGTCTGGCCGTCTGCACCTGCGTTCTTACGGCACTGCAAGCCGCGAGCCAAGAGGCTTCAACGCCCCACACCGCTGCGGATATCGATGCCGGCAAGCCGCTGCAATGGACGATTGCGCTCTCCCATGCGGAAGGCGCGGAGCCGTTGTCTCTGGAAGGCGCGATCACTGCGACCCGGGCGGATGAAGCGCAACCGCTCACCGAAGTCGACGGTACGGTAGCAGCGCCGCCTGGCGGCAAGTCGCTCGCAAGAGTGGAGTTCAGCCGGGGCGGCATCTCCATCGTCTATGTCTCCGCTGAAACAGCGAGAACCGCTTCACAGATCCTGCCGTCCCTCGGAGACAGTCTGCCGGAAGACGCGACCGGAACTATCCGATCTGCGCGAACGTGGAGCGGCTTCCAGGCATGGACGCTGCCGCCGCTTGTGCGCAGGGAGCCGACGCTTCGTCATCGCCGCTAAGCGGCTATCGCAGACCCGCGGCTAACAACGCTGTCGAGATGTGACGGCGCTTCGCCGGCACTGCCTTTGCCTGTTGCAGTCTGCGTGATGGAGCCTCTTCTGTCGCAGGCGTCTCCCGTTGAACGGGTTGCGGGGCGTAGCGGCGGTACACGCTGATATGGAAGCAGCTCTGCAGAAACTCCTCCTCCACATCGATCTTGCCGTCGGCCTCGACCGGCGTCAGATAGGCACGCATCCACGCGATCTCTGTAAGGCTCATCCCATGCTTGGCGAGGTCGATCGCCTGGCCGTACAGGTGCGGTGATGCGACGTCGCCTGTTGGCGGCGCGGCGTTGCCGTTGACCAGCACCAGGTGGCGCTGGAAGGCCACCGTGCGCACGGCCGAGGTGATCACGAGCGGCGTGTGGAAGCGCGCGTAGTGTGCCTGCGCAAGATCCTTGAGAAAGCTGACTGTCCAGGGTCTCGCATAGCGACGATTCAGCGGCAGACGTCCATCGGGCTGAATGCTTTCCGTGTCCGGCAGCGCAATCAGCAGCTTGTGCAGCTGCATGTCGGCCAATTGCCGATCGCTGGCGACGCGCAGCAGGCCGTCCGCCACGGCCATTTGGTTCTGGTGCACAAGGATGGTGTGCGATCCGCGCATGGGCGCGATCATTGTCCCGGGGGCGGTAATGAAGTCGCCGCGGAGTCCCGGTCCCTCATCTAGCACAGCCAGCGCAGGCCGCTCGGCCAGCTTCGTATTGGCGGTGCTGCCAACAAGGGCAGCTGACGACCTGTCGCTAAGCCCCACGGCATCGCTGTCGTCAAGCGCCTCGCGCGCCATCGTGTCGGCGAGTTCGGGATCGAGCTTCGGCCTAGCTGATGCCGCCGACACTGCCTTCGCCGCGGGCGCAGGACCATGAAGCGCTGGTGGCACCGCCCCCGCAAGCGCCACAGGTGCGGAGACACGCGGCTTTGCGCCGCCGACAGCAGTGGCAGGTATGCCGGGCAGCGTGTCGGCGTGCGTAAACGGCGCGGGCACACGTTCAGTGGGAGCGGTGCTTGGAATGCTGCTCTCCTCGCGGATTGCGGCCGCATCGTCTTCCGTGGACGAGTCCACCGCCGCTGTCCTATTTGCAACTGAACTTAAAGCAACTGTCGCCGACACCCTCGGCCCGGGTGGCATCGGAGCAGGCTCAGCGTGTTCTGCCGCAGCAGGTCCCGCGGCCGCCCTGGCCTGGTACCACGCGCGTACCCGCTCCTCCGCGGCATGGTCAGTAAGATCGGGCGCTGGCTTCGGCGTTGCAGCGGATCGGGCTCGCGCAACGGTCTTCGCCTGGCGCGAAGCGGCTATCTGCAAAGGCTCGGAAGGATGCTGTGTCTCGCGTGGGCTCTCCGGGACCGTGTGCGCGTGCAGACGTGAGGTACCGCGTTCGGACTTACTGTTGTTGAACCGTCCCGCGACCTTCGACCGGCCTGCCATAGACGCAACCTTGCGGCTCTGGCCGGAGACACGCTCAGGCGCGGCAGAGGATGGAGTCAGCTTTGCGTGGCCTACCGTGCGCTTTGCAGCGGTTCGAGAGATTGGCACGGCATAGACCGTTGCGGCAGCATGCGCGCGCAGGGGTACCGGGTGCCGTGGCATCGCGTGCAGCGCCGGCACCGAGAGCATCACAGCCGCGCAAGCGAGAGACACACAGGCGCGGGTGAGCCGAGGGACCGATCCGGTCGGGCGTGCGAACATGCGGTTGGCCCGGCCGCGGAGAATCAAACTTCAGAGCCACTTCAGACTAGGAGAATTTGTTTGTCGGGTGAAGTGACGACCCTGATACGTACCGCGGCAGTAAAGGCCTCTCCGCCACGCGAGTACTTCGAAGACCGCTCGCGTAACCTTGATCATGGGGTTCGCAAACTGACCGCATTGCAACATCGATCGCGTCGAGGCTGCCTGATCGTCGCGTTCGGCGTTTGCTTGCTGCTCGCCGGTTGCGGCCCTGAGCCGGAGCCTCCTGCCACCTTCCATCCGTCCACTCCCAAGGAAGCCGCTGCCCTGGCGTACTTCACCGGCACCGTAAAGCCGGTGTTCCGGCAAAACTGCTATCGCTGTCACTCCGGCCTGAACCACAAGAGCAACTTCAACCTGAGCACGCGGGAACTGCTGCTGAAAGGCGGTAGCAACGGTGTGGATGTGGTGCCGGGACATCCAGAGAACAGCCTGCTGGTAAAGCTGATCCGCCACGCGTATCCGGCTGAGCATCCCGCATCCATGCCGCCCAAGGGCAAGCTCTCCGACACAGAGATCGCTGCGGTCGAAAAGTGGATCGCGGACGGCGTGATCATGGATCGCTAAGCGCTCGCAAAGAACCGTCTGGACTCTTCACTGCTGACCGGAAATGTCAGGAGGCGGGTCTGTAAAAAAAGGGAGATAATCTAACGCAGCTCGCCTAACGACTCTGCATCAAGAGCATCCAGAAAGTCACGCAAAGCCACGACACGCGGCCCGGCGAGCTTCTTACCGTGTGCGGTGCGGAGCTTCGCAGGCACGGTCTCCAAGGCACGGCGCAGCGAAAAGGCCGCGTCGGCAAAGGTGATGAAGCGTGTGTCCTGCGCAATCTTTGCGACGGTGCGCATCACCGCAACTGCTCCCAGTTGCTCCAACAGATCGGCATCACGCACAATGATGCCTTCGAGTGTGGTGGGTTCGCCATGCGGCTCATGCGTGCGAATGACTTCCCTTGCCGCAGCAATCTTGTCAGCGGGAAATCCGCATTCCGCAAGCAAAGCCCCGGCATGCGCGACGGTGTAATCAGTGGAGTTCCAGCGCTTCAGCGCCTCCGGCTCGCTCGGACGATGACCAAGGAAGACGCCAAGGTCATGCGCCCATGCCGCACCGAATAGCACATCGTCGTCTACCGGCTGCCCTTCGGCATTGGCGATCGTGCGAGACAGCAGGTACAGACGTGACTGGTGCGAAAACTTCTCCGGCGGCTGCGCCTCGACACGCATGCGTTCGACCAGCGCGGAGCGCCAGTGCCGTGCATCGTTTGAGGGTAAAGGCATGCTGCTCATCGAAGAAAGGCTAACTTATGTGGCAGCGGATGAGAAAGTGTGGAGCACCGGGCGGGGATCGAACCCGCGAATACTGGTTTTGCAGACCAGCGCGTTAGCCACTTCGCCACCGGTGCTCTTGCCTTCTGCATGGTACAGAAGAATGTCATCCAACTTACTCCCGAGTGAGACGCGAGAGTAGGTCGAAATTAACTGGGCTGCGCGGTTGTGCGCAGGTACGGCTTCACCGTGGTGTAGCCGGGGAACTTCTTTTCCGCCTCTTCGTTCGACACAGCGCCGGTGATGATAACGTCGCCGCCGGACTTCCAGTTCGCGGGCGTCGCCACCGGGAACTTCGACGTGAGCTGCATGGAGTCGAGCACGCGGATGATCTCGTCGAAGTTACGGCCTGTAGTCATGGGATAGGCAAGCGTCAGCTTGATCTTCTTGTCCGGCCCAATCACGAAGACAGTTCGCACCGGCGCATTGTTCGCGGGGGTGCGGCCTTCAGAGGTCTCTCCGGCGTCAGCAGGCAGCATGTCGTACAGCTTCGCAACCTTCAGCTCGGGATCGCCGATCATGGGGAAATTGACAGCCGCTCCGCCGACATCCTGAATGTCCTGCGCCCACTTTCCGTGGTCGGTGACCTTGTCCACCGACAGGCCGATCACCTTTACACCACGCTGTGCAAACTGCTGCTCCAGGCCGGCAACAGCTCCCAGTTCCGTGGTGCATACCGGCGTGAAGTCCTTCGGATGCGAGAAAAGCACAACCCAGCTGTCGCCGATCCATTCGTGAAAGTTGATCGTGCCCTGGGTGGTTTCAGCGCTGAAGTCCGGCGCGACATCGTTGATGCGGAGTGACATGTTCGAAGATCTCCTTGGAACAAAAGTGCTGTCTCGAAAAGACAAAGCCCACCGGGCGCGGTGGGCAGGTGACGTTGCGGTCTGCGGAGTTCTGCGGCGCGCTACGACCCTGCCCGGGCACAGCAACAGCAGCGGCAGCAGAGGGTCGGGATGAAGAGCGTCGTCATCACCTGCAACAATATCCCGGGGGTGTCGTCATGTCAACGGGTGCGGATGCCGGCCGGGTCTTCGATTGGGCGCAGGTAGATGTGTTCGCCGAGCGCGCGCTCGAAGGTAATATGCTTGCCATCTTCACCGATGCGCGTGGCCTGTCCGATGAAGCAATGCAGTCGCTGGCGCGCGAAACGAACCTTTCCGAGACCACGTTCATCCTGCCCGGCGAGGCCGCGGACGAACGCGAACACGGCGTACGTGTGCGCATCTTCACCGTCGAAGAAGAGCTGCCGTTTGCGGGGCACCCCACGCTGGGCACGGCAAGCTGGCTGTGGGCGAACCACCCCGCACTGCGCGGTTCGGAGGAGATCCGTCTTCACCTGAATGCAGGCCTCATTCCAGTGCGCTTCCGCACGCCCGTTGCAGGCGAGGAGGGCGTGTTCGGCGAGATGCGGCAGCGCGATCCTCAGTTCGGCCCGGTGATCGAAGCCAGTGCGCTTGCGCGGGCGTGCGGCCTGTCGATCAGTGATCTTCACCGGAATTTGCTGCCGCAGGTTATAAGCACCGGGCTGCCCTTCTGCGTGGTTCCGCTGCATTCGATGGAAGCGCTCGGAAAGCTGCGTGTACAGCCGTCTTTGCGCGACGTGCTGGCTGAGACCGGCGCGAAGTTCATCTACGCCATCGTTCCGACAGGCGATGCAAGCTGGCGCGCACGCATGCCATTCCACGGCAGCGACGATCCGGCCACGGGATCGGCAGCGGGCTGTGCCATCAGTTATCTCGTACAGCACGGCGCGGCCTCACCGGGCGAGCCGATCTTGATTCAACAGGGTGTGGAGGTGCATCGGCCAAGCCGGCTGTACGTGCAAGCTGGCCTTCATAACGGCGCTGTGACCGACGTGTTTGTTGGTGGCCGCACTATTCCTGTTGCTGCCGGACGATTCACAATCCGGTAATGCAGCGGCTCTCCACACCGTTTCCCACACCGCAAGCGGCTGACCACGTTCGACTTGAAGTCAGCGGTGGATTTCACCTGCATCAGGTGCCTCTGTGTTTCGCCTTCTGTTCTCCATTGCGCGATGTTCTGCGGCTCCGTACGTTTGTGGAGCGCTGCACTTTCGAGCTACCAGCAGCAATCGCCTGACAGGCACGCCAAGATCTATCCTGCCACCTCTTTCCTCACTGGCAAGGGACGACCCTTACTGCGTCTTTGCAGTCATTCACGACCGCCTTAACTGAGGCGAGCACCACCGATGGAGAACGCCCCGCATGCGCCCGAAGAAGATCATTCTGTGTGTTGACGATAATGAACAGACGCTCGCCGTTCGTAAGTTTCTGCTGGAAACACGCGGCTACCGCGTGCTGAGCGCCAGCGGCGCGCAGGAAGCACTTGAGGTGATGGAGCAGTACGCGCCCGGCGAACTGTCCCTGCTGCTGTGCGACCTGCTGATGCCGCAGATGGATGGTTTGGAGCTGATTCGCCGCGCACGCGAGATGCAGCCTGGACTACCCTCTCTGATGGTGTCTGGCACCGTCGCTACGATGGAACGAGGCACTGGTGCGGACGTGTTTCTTCCCAAGGGAGCCTGCTCGCCTGTAGAGCTGTTAGAGCGCGTGCGTGTGCTGGTGGCGCGCAAGCGCGGACCGAAGAAAGCCGCTGTCACCGGACGGATGATGGAGCCCTCAGGAAGCATGGCTGCCGCGAGAGCTTCGTAGCAGCTAGGCTTCCACCAGGCCGTAGCGCCGCTGCCAGTGCTGCTTCAACTGCGTGCGCACGATGTTTCGATCTTCCTCTGTGACGTCGCGCGTGCGCAGATTCGCGAAGTCTGAGGCTTCGTGCTTTGCAAGCTCGAGCAGGCGCCGGTCGCGAACCAGGTTTGCCACACGAAAGTCCGGCAAGCCCGCCTGCCGTGTGCCGAAGAACTCGCCGGGACCGCGCTGCTGCAGGTCCAGCTCCGCGAGCTCAAAGCCATTTTGCGTGCGTACCATCGCATCCAGCCGCTGCTCAGCTTCGGGCGACACGCGGCCGCCTGTCATTAGTACGCAGTAGCTTTTTGCTGAGCCGCGACCCACGCGCCCGCGCACTTGGTGCATCTGTGCCAGGCCGAAGCGCTCTGCATGTTCGATCACCATCAGCGAAGCGTTCGGCACATCCACGCCTACCTCGATGACTGTAGTCGAGATCAACACATCGATGTCACCCCGCTTGAACTGCTGCATGATGATTTCTTTTTCGTCCGCGGGCAGCCGGCCATGCAGCAGGCCGAGGCGCAGGCCGTGCAACGCGCCGTGGCGAAGCTCGTCATACATCTCGGTCGCCGCACGAAGATTGGGCTTTGCCGATCCGGTCAGATCGTTAGGTTTCTTAACTTTCTTCTTTGCAACAGACTTTGGAGCCTTCTTCGCCGCGACCCTAACCCGCATCCGCGTGGATGCAGTAGGAGCCGGTGACTCGCTGACTTGCTCCCCTGCTGACTCGCTGCTGTCCTTCGGGAAATCGAGCTCCGGCTGATCGTCGCTTGCACCTTCGATGACTGGATACACGACATATGCCTGGCGCCCTGCAGCAACCTGCTTACGCACGAAAGCCCACACGTCGTCGGCGCGTTCGTGCGTCGTGCGGCGCGTCACAATGGGTGTGCGTCCGGGCGGCAGTTCGTCGATCACGCTTACCTCGAGATCGCCATAGATGGTCAGTGCGAGCGTGCGTGGGATCGGCGTGGCTGTCATCACCAGCACGTCCGGGTCGCCTGCGTCCGGCTTCTTCATCAGCGTGAAGCGTTGCCTCACGCCGAAGCGGTGCTGCTCGTCGACGATGACGAGGCCCAGGTTCGCAAAATCGACCTTCTGCTGGATCAAAGCCTGCGTGCCGATGATCAGTTCCGCATCGCCGCGTGCGATGCGAGCGCGGGCGCGCCGCTTTTCCGCATCGTCCAGCGAACCGGTTAACAAGGTGACCTTGTACTCGCGCGAAGAGCGCCGCAGCAGCTTCCGCGCAGAGAGGTAATGTTGCGTTGCAAGGATCTCTGTGGGCGCCATGAGCACGGCCTGATAGCCGCTTTCAATTGCAACCAGCGCAGCCTCAAGCGCGACGATGGTCTTGCCGCTGCCGACATCGCCCTGCAGCAGACGCCGCATGGGCTGTGCCTTCCGCATGTCTTCGACGATCTCACCGAGCACGCGCTTCTGCGCGGCTGTCGGACGGAACGGCAACACCTGCTTGATGGCGTCTCGCACATTCTCGTCTGCGATGAAGGCAATGCCGGCGCGGTCGCGCAGCCGCTTGCGCTTCAACTCCAGTCCAAGCTCGAGGTAGAACAACTCTTCGAAGATGAGCCGCGCATGCGCCGGTGTGGTGAAGCCCTGCAGGTCTGCCATCGACGTGCCCGCCGGTGGAAAGTGTGCCTCGCGCAAGGCCTGCAAACGCGGCGGCAGGCCGAGTCGCTTGCGCATCGATAACGGCACCGGGTCGACCATCGGCGCACCCGCTGCAAGCTCGTCGAGCAGGCGCCAAACCACCTGCCTCATCCATCGCGAGCCAAGCTTTGCGCCCCACGGTGTCGTGCCGCCCAGCGATTCGTACACCGGAACGATGCGGCCAATCTCAAGCATGGGCACATCGCCGGACCCATTCGTTTCAGGCAGGATCTCGAATTGTGGCTGGATCATCTTGAACTGCCCGGTGGTGGATCGCGACGGCTCGAGTTTGCCGTACAAGGCGAGCATCTGGCCGGGCTTGAACTTGTCTTGGAGATAGGTGCCGCGGAACCAAATGGCCTTCAGGGTGCCAAGGCCTTGGCCCACGGTCATCTCGAAGATCGGCATGGAGCGAGCGCGCAGCACAATTGTTCCCCGCACCTCGCCGATCACAGATGCCATTTCGCCAGCCTTCAGCGCACTCAGCGGCTTTGGATCGAGCCGGTCTTCGTAGCGAAACGGCAGGTGGTACAGCAGGTCTTCGACGGTCTCGACACCGCGCTTGCGCAATGCGTCGGCGTTGCGCGGGCCAATGCCCTTGATCAATTGCACGGGCGTGTTCAGGTCGGTCATGCCAAGGCGATGATAGGGCAAAAACCTGGCTGGTATTCTTGCCCATGAGGAAGAGCATGCCGGTTATCCAAGTGCAGACAGTGAGCCGACCCACCAAAGAGCAGAAGGCGCAACTGGTACGCGAGTTCACTGAGACCATGGTGCGCGTGATGGGCAGCAGCCCGGACAAGACGCACATCATCATCGAGGACGTATCACCGGAAAGCTGGGGCAACAACGGGATCCTCATCGCGGACCGTCCGGCTGCGCCGCCGAAGTGAGCCGCATGCCAACTGTCGAACTCGACCACATCCGCAAAGTCTATGAAGCCAAAGTCGCTGTCGAAGGCCTTTCACTGCGCATTGAGCCAGGCACGATGTTTGGGCTGCTTGGGCCGAACGGCTCGGGCAAGACCTCCTCGATTCGAATGATGATCGGCATCACTGTACCGGATGCCGGAACAGTCAAACTCTTCGGCAAGCCCTTCGAGCGCGGCAGCTTGAAGCGCGTCGGCTACCTGCCGGAAGAGCGCGGTCTATACAAGAAGATGAACGTGCTGGAGCAGATCAGCTTCATGGGCCAGCTGCGCGGCCTGACCGCTTCTGAGGCCGAAAAGCGCGGACGCGCATGGGCTGATCGGCTGCAGATCACCGAGGCTCTCCCCAAGAAAACGGAAGAGCTATCCAAGGGCATGCAGCAGAAGATCCAGTTCATTACCGCACTGCTGCACGACCCCGAGCTCGTCATCATGGACGAGCCTTTCAGCGGCCTCGACCCCGTCAATGGTGCCCTTCTGCAGGACACGTTGATGGAGCTTCGCGCGGCAGGCAAGGCCATCCTGTTCTCGACGCATCGCATGGACCAGGTGGAGAAGATGTGCGACGAAATCTCGCTCATCCATCGCGGCAAGGTGGTGCTCGAGGGCAGCATGCGCGAGGTGAAGAGTGCGTATCCGCGCAATCGCGTGGACATCGTTTACGAAGGCGACAGCAGCTTTCTGCAGAACGCGGCCGTGGAGGACTTCAAGGAGTACGGCGGCATTGCCAGCGTGAAACTGCGCGGTTTGCAGCCGGATGCCCAGCCTCTGCTGGCCGATGCCGTCGCACGCGGCACGCGCATCACGCGGTTCGAGGTGAAAGAGCCGACGCTGGAAGAGATCTTTATCGAGCGCGTAGGAGGTAACGTCGATGCGTAACATTTGGCTGATCGCACGGCGCGAATATCTTGAGCGCGTCCGCACTAAGGGATTCATGATCGCGACCATCCTGATACCGCTGCTGATGGGCGGCGGCATCACGGTGTCGATCCTCATCGCGAAGCACACCAAGTCCAGCTCGCACATTGTCATTGTGACGCCGGACATGCAACTGGGCAGCGACCTGAAGGCGCAACTGCAGCGCGATACCGACAACGGCATGCAGGTACACCTGATCTCACCACCTAGCGAAAACACACGGCCGTCTCTGGACCGCTCCATTAAGTCAAAAGACATTGACGGTTACATCTGGCTTACCCCGGTGAAGGATTTGCGTCCGCAGATCAGCTACAAGCAGGGATCGTCTGCCGATATGGCCACGCGCGACGCCGTACGAGATTCGCTGGGCAAAGTGCTGACACGCGAGCGGTTGGTACAGCAGGGCATGAGCACGGCTGACGTCGACGCGATGATGAAGCCGGTCGAGATGAACACCAGCGACACCGAGCAGGACAACACCACGGCCAACTTCGCCGGCGCGTATGTGCTGTTCTTCCTCATGTACCTGGTCATCATGCTGTACGGCATGAACGTCGCGCGATCGATTATTGAAGAGAAGACCTCGCGCGTGTTCGAAGTGATGCTCGCCACCGTGAAGCCCGCAGAGATGATGGCCGGCAAGGTGATCGGTGTCGGCTCCGTGGGCCTGACACAGGTGTCCATCTGGATGCTTGCAGCGGTCGTGCTGACAGCAACACCGCTGATGTCGCACTTCCTCGGCGGCGGAACGCACATTACACTGTCGGCACAGCAGGTGGGCTTCTTCATCGTTTACTTCCTGCTGGGATATCTGCTGTACTCGTCGATGGCCGCAGCGCTGGGAGCCATGACCAACTCAGAGCAGGAGCTGCAGCAGCTGAACATGTTCCTCGTCATGCCGCTGGCCTTCTGCATGATCACGTTGCCTCTCGTGCTGAACTCGCCTGCCAGCGTGTACGCGCGCATTCTTTCGTTTGTGCCTTTCTGCACACCGCTCCTGATGTACATGCGTATCTCAGTCTCGCCTGTGCCGTGGTACGAGATTGGCGGCTCCATCGTGCTGATGCTCGTGACGATCTACGCAGTGCTGTGGGTCAGCAGCCGCATTTATCGCGTTGGCATCCTGATGTACGGCAAGCGGCCGACACTGCCGGAGATCACGCGCTGGCTGAAGTACTCCTGAGAGTTGCCTGTTGCATGGCTCACAGAAGTTAAGCTTGTCATCCCGCAGCGCAGTGAAGGAATCTGCTTTGCTTAGGCGGACCGATACGGTTTCAGGAGAGCAGACTCCTCCGCGTTGCTGCGGGATGACAGACTGCTGAAGTTGTAACGTGCGATGAGGTGGTGCAATTGCGCATGATGCGGTGTTCCCTGATCCTGCTTGCCTTGACACTTCACGGATTCGTGCGCGCACACGCTGAGACCATGAGCGCACCCGGCACCGGCATTTCGCACACGCTTGCCAAAGCACGCGCCACCCGCATCTCCGATCTGCACTACAGCCTGCAGTTCACGTTGCGGCCGCATGCCTCCAGCATGCCGGGACGGGAGACCGTTCGTTTCACGCTCGCCGAAATCCATAGGAAGGAAGACCTGCCCGTCGACTATCGCGATGGCACAATACAGGCCGCCAAGTTAAACGGTGTTGTAATCCCGGCGGAGTTGAAGAACGGCCACCTCATTCTTCCGGCGGCTCAGTTGCGCAACGGTGAGAACACGCTTGAGACGGACTTCACCTCTGCCATCGCAACCGCAGGCTCGGCGATCACGCGCTATGAGGACAAGGAAGACGGCAGCGAGTACTTCTACTCATTGTTCGTACCGATGGACGCGAGCATGGCGTTCCCTTGTTTCGATCAGCCGGATCTGAAAGGACGCTTCACGCTTGAGTTGAACGGCAGGACCGATTGGACTGTGATCGCGAACAGTCCGGAGACACGCAAGACATCGAGTGGAGCAGAGAGCCAGTGGGAGTTCAAGCCGACCCCACCCATATCTACGTATCTGTTCGCCTTCGCAGCAGGACCCTGGTCCAAACTAGACGGTCAGGCTGGTGAGCCAAACCTGTACGTGCGCAAGTCGCAACTGAAGCGAGCCAAAGCCGAAGCGCCACACGTACAGCAGTTGACGGCACGTGGTATGGCGTGGTTGAGCGATTACTTTCAGCGGCCATTTCCGTTTCCAAAGTATGACCTTGTGCTTATTCCCGGCTTCCCATTCGGCGGCATGGAGCATGCAGGCGCGACCTTCCTCAATGAGAATGGCGTACTCTTCCGCTCCGCTCCAACGGCGAACGACCGCTTCAGCCGCGACACGCTGGTGCTGCATGAGTTGACGCACCAGTGGTTCGGGGACTTGGTCACCATGCGCTGGTTCGATGATCTATGGCTGAAGGAGGGCTTCGCGCAGTACATGGCCTATCGAGCGCTCGCCGATCTCGATCCGGGAGCGCAGCCGTGGAAGCATATGTATGAAGACATCAAGCCGCTTGCCTACGGCATCGACGAAACGGAGGGCACGACGCCAATCTTTCAGGACATTCCAAACCTGAAAGACGCGAAGAGCGCATACGGCGCCATCGTCTACCAGAAGGCGCCGTCGATCCTGAAGCAGCTTGCCTTCCGACTGGGCGATGAGCCGTTTCGCGACGGCTTGCGTGCCTATTTAAAGCAGCATGCCTACGGAAACGCGCAGTGGAGCGACCTGGTGGATGCGCTCCAGACCGCAAGCGGGCAGGACGTTCACGCGTGGGCCAACGCATGGGTGCTGCAGCGCGGCATGCCGGAGGTGCATACGGAGTGGACTTGTTCGCACGGGCGACTCGGCACGTTGACTTTCACGCAGCGATCGGTCCTGAACAGCAACGATCTGTGGCCCATGAGCATGAGTGTGCTGCTGGTGCCTGCGGAAGGCGACAGCCGCACCGTGCGCATCGATTGGCCGAAGGGCCCGACAGGCTGGTCAATGTATGACCGTCATGATCTTCCTTGCCCGCGCTACGTCTTTGCCAATGCTGGCGACGAAGCCTACGGACGTTTCCTGCTGGATGCGCAGAGCGAATCCGTAGTACAAGACGATCTGCTGCAGCCCGACACCATTCACGACGCCTTGCTTAAATCCATGCTGTGGGGTGCGCTTTGGGATAACGTTCATATCGCCCAGTCCGCTCCTCGTGGATACGTAAGGCTCGCGCTGAAAGATCTGCCTCATCAGAACGACGAGACCCTAGCCCGCCTGCAGTACGGTCGGGTCAACGGCGCTCTGCAGCGCTACATCACCGGTCCGGTGCGCGGGCCACTTGTCGCACAGCTTGAGTCCACCGCGACTGACCGCATGCTGCATGCATCAACGATAGGTCTGCGGCTTGTCGCCTTTCGTGCACTCAGTGCTGCTGCGGAGACGCCCGCAGCACGCGCCACGTTGAAGGGCATGCTCGCGGGCACGGTGACACTTCCTGACGTGGAGTTGCGACCGCTGGATCGATGGAACATTGTCGGCCGTCTGATTGCCGTCGGCGATGCAGACGCGCCCACTCTGCTGGCTGCGGAGGCGAGGCGGGACACCAGCGACGATGGTCGCCGTTCCGCATGGGCCGTGCAGGCCGGTGCTCCGGACGCCGCGACCAAGCGGAACTACTTTGCCGCCTATCTTGTGCCGCCAAAGAGCCCCGATACGAAGCAAGAAGACTGGCTGTCGCAGAGCCTTGCACCGTTCAATAACGTGCGGCAGTCCGCGCTGACCCTGCCCTACCTGCGGCAGAGCCTCGACCAACTGCCGGAGATCAAGCGCGACCGCAAGATTTTCTACCTGGGCGTGTGGCTGTCAGCGTTTCTCGGCGGCCAGACCACGCCGCAGGCAGAAGCCATCGTTCGTGAATGGCTGGCGCAGCCCGGCATCGATCCCGATCTGCGGCGCAAGGTGCTGGAGAACATGGACCCGCTCACGCGTACGGTCCGCATCCGGCAGCGCTTCCCGGAGTAGCTCATACGTCATCTGTCGCAGCGCCTGTACGATGGAACGAGCGCCATGCCCCGCCTGCAGAACCAGACCGCCATTCCTGACGACAAGCAATTTCTTGCGCTCGCACGCAAGCGGCACACGCTCATCCCTGTCTATCGCACCGTCACCGCCGACCTTGAAACGCCCGTCTCCGCGTTTCTCCGGATCGCCGCGCATGAGCCAGAAGCATTCCTGCTGGAGTCGGTCGAAGGCGGCGAACGCGTCGGCCGCTACACTTTCATCGGCATCCGGCCGTACAAGAAGCTGGTCTCGCGCGGCACAGCGCTAGTTGCGACGGAAGGCAAGCGGACGCGGCACTTCGAAGGGGACATCTTCGAGGAGCTGAAGCGGGCGCTCAGCGAGCATCGACCGGCGCGCCTGCCGGGTCTGCCGCCATTCACTGCGGGCGCTGTGGGTTTCTTTGCGTATGACGTCGTGCGGCAGATCGAGCGCCTGCCGGAGATGGCAGTCGATGAACTCGGCGTGCCCGACGCATGCCTGATGTTCTTCGATGAGGTGCTTGCCTTCGACCATGTAAAGAAGGAAATCTACCTGATTCTCACGGCCGATCTGACGCGCGAACCCGATGCATCAAAGGCTTACGCAAAAGCCCTTAGACGGCTTGACCGGCTTGAGAAGCAGCTTGCGCAGCCCTTGCCTCCCCTCACAAAACGGCGCAAAACCGATGCGCCGCTCGAACTGAAGACACGCACCCCTAAGCGCGACTTCATGAAGGCTGTAGAAACGGTGAAGGAGTATGTCGCGGCGGGTGATGTCTTTCAATGCGTGCTGTCGCAACGATTCGACTGCGAGCCTAAGGTTGATCCGTTCGAAATTTACCGCGCGCTTCGCATCGTCAATCCTTCGCCCTACATGTACTTCCTGCGCTTCCCCATGCAGGCGCCCGGCGCGAAGACTGAGACACCGGCGCACATCGTGGGCTCGTCGCCGGAGCTGCTGGTGCGCGTGCAGAACGGCGCGCTGACGTATCGCCCCATCGCCGGCAGCCGTCCCCGAGGCGACGACGAGGCCAGCGACAAGCGCCTGGAGGAAGACCTGCGCCGCGATGCGAAAGAGACCTCAGAGCACGTGATGCTGGTCGACCTTGGCCGCAACGATCTGGGTCGCGTGTCAGAATTTGGATCCGTTCAAGTGAAGGAGCTGATGGTGGTGGAGCGCTACTCGCACATCATGCACCTGGTCAGCGGGCTGAGCGGCAAGCTGCGCGCAGACCTCACCCCGATGGACGCCTTTCGCGCCTGCTTCCCGGCAGGCACGCTCTCCGGTGCGCCGAAGATTCGAGCGATGGAGATCATCGAAGAGCTTGAGCCTGCGCGACGCGGTGTCTATGGCGGATCGATCTTCTATGCAGACTTCAGCGGCAATCTCGACAGCTGCATCGCCATTCGCACTCTCTTCGAGCACGACGGAAAAGCCTCGGTGCAAGCAGGCGCCGGCATCGTTGCCGATTCTGTTCCGCTGACCGAGTACGAAGAGTCCGTTCACAAATCCAGGGCCGTAGTTCGGGCCATCGAGCGCGCACGCGCCTCCCGCAGGTAAATGCAGATGATAGATCACCAGACCTACTCCAGCTTCGACATTGGGAGCATGTCCACGAGCAACAGCTACAAGCTGCTGGCATCGCTGGTCATGCCGCGGCCCATCGCGTGGATCACGACCATCGATGCGGATGGCGTGGCAAATGCCGCGCCATTTTCGTTCTTCAACCTTGTTTCGGCAAACCCGCCGCTCGCTGCGATCGGCTTCTCCGGGGCGTCGGACCGGCAGAGCAAGGACACGCTAGTGAACATTCGCGCAACGGGCGAGTTGGTGATCAATCTTGTCTCGGAGGAGCTTGCGCAGGCGATGAACATCACGGCGACAGCGGCGCCACGCGGCACGGACGAGCTGGCGCTCGCCGGTCTTGCCCGTGCCGCATCGGTGCAGGTGAAGCCGCCACGCATCGCCGCATCACCGGCGTCCTTTGAGTGCCGCACCTTCCAGATCATCGAGCCGGGCGGCGATAGCACGATTCTGCTCGCGCAAGTGGTGCACGTGCATGTGCTCAGTGATGCCTTTGAAAACGAAGCCCGGCTGCACATCGACCCGGCCATGCTAAAGCTGGTGGGACGCATGCACGGCGGAGGAGGATACTGCACCACACGCGATGTGTTTGAGTTGGAGCGGCTCTCGTGGCCCTTGCAGAAGCCGTGACTCGAGTTGCGCAGAGCCGCTGGTCCTCCCTGAAACTTCCGAATTCGTGATCCTAAGCGAAGCGCAGCGTAGCCGAAGAACCCGTTTCTTCCGGAGTGCCGCGGCAGCACAAGGGAAAGCAGGTCCTTCGACTGCGCGCTTCGTGCTTCGTTCAGGATGACGATTCTAGGTAGGTGGCGCTACTCGTCCAGCTTGTAGGTAAAGTCTTCGATCACAGGGTTGGTCAGCACATCCGCCGCAATGCGCTCCACCTCCGCGCGTGCGGCGTCACCGGTCAGCGAGTCAGCCAGCGTCAGCACGAAATACTTGCCCTGCCGCACCGACTCCACCTGCGGGTGGTGCAGGCGGCGCAGCGCGTTGGCGATGGTCTGCCCCTGGGCATCGAGGACTGTGGTCTTCAGCGTGACGTAGACATGCGCGCGCATGCCCCGATTATAGAAGGCTCGCCATCCGGCGTGCTTTTTCGCCTGCACTGCTGCCTGCTCCAGTCGCTGGTTCAGCACGGGCCGGTCAGCCACTGTGGAAATAGAAGACGTTTCCATCGATGTCATGCACGGTGAACTGCCGCAATCCCCACGGTTTCGTCTCGATCGGATCCACGATGTTTGCGCCGGACGCCTGCAGTTCACCGTACGACGCGTCGACGTCTTCAGCAAACACCCAGTGAACCGCGGGTTCGAAGGGTGGCTGCCTCTTGCGAAAGAAGATGACCACCGCACCGCGTGACACGGCTCCGATCTCCTTGTCAGGGTAAAGCCACCCGATGTCGAAGCCGAGTACGTCCCGGTAGTGCAGCTGTGCTCGTTCAACATCCGCCACAGGCAATTCCGGTACCGGCTGACCTTGGAAGCTTACGTTCGCTGTCGCAGCCATAGGACCCTCCTGCTATTCGAAACGAGCTTGCGTCTGACAGCGAACATTCTCTCTGTCAGTTCGCCGCTTTGCGCGCCACTCAGCCACCGCGTAAGATAGGGTGGTTGCCGGAACCCTGCCCAGGGGCGTACCGTACCGCCGCAACGCAAACCACACATTTCGAGACCTGAAAATCCTATGCCGAATTATCTGGAGTTGCCAGTAGGCGCAAAGTCGCCCAACGTCGTAAACGCGGTTATCGAGATTCCCTACCAGGGAACCATGAAGTTCGAGTACGACAAGCAACTCCACGTCTTCAAGCTGGACCGGAACCTCTACAGCCCGGTGCACTATCCCGGCGACTATGGCTTCCTGCCCTCAACCCTGGGCGACGACGGCGATCCGCTGGACGTTCTCGTTCTGGTGGACGAACCCAGCTTTCCCGGGTGCCTGCAGGAAGTGCGTCCGATCGGACTAATGGACATGGTCGACGGCGGCGAGGGCGATGAGAAGATCCTTGCCGTGGGCTGCGCGAATCCTCGCTTCTTCGACATTACGGATTACAAGCAGATTCACCCTCACAAGCTGAAAGAGATCGTCCACTTCTTCTCGACCTACAAGGATCTCGAGGAGAAGCGGGTCGAGATCACTGGCTGGCGCGATGTGAACTACGCACATGAAGTCATCGAGAAGTCGATCGCAGCGTACAAGGCGAAGCACACAAAGTAATCAGCGCCCTGATGAACGTTCTCGAGGGCGTCCGCGATCGCGGTGCGCCCTCCCTTTCTGTTCGGGAGCTCTTGCCAGCTAGTTCTTGCGCACGTGAAGTATGCGCAGAAAATCATCAAAGAATTCGTTTGCTTCCAGACCAAGAGCGGCTCCGACCAGCGAAGTGCCATACTGCTCGAAGGTCTGTTTAGCGCCCGTGTCCTGGTCGGGATAGTACAGGTTGTTCATGCCGGCAGCGACACCATAGCCCAGCAGCAGCGGTGCATTCACCCGACTGTGGCCATCGTCTGAACGCGTGATCACGACGCGTGTAGCCGCATACGCCACGCGGGGAAAGAACTTATGCGGCGGCCCTAGTTCGTAGTAGCGGGGATCGTCGTGGAAGATAGGGGCGAAAATGACATCTGTCGACAGCGTCTGGATCGTGTTGCGCAGTGCGCTGACGCCCTCGCGCTTGCCGAACGCTTGAGCGTTGGTGCCGTAATGCGGTGCGGAATTAACAACGTGCGAATAACCAGCAGATAGCGTGACGCCTGCAAGCGCGTA
Organism: uncultured Terriglobus sp.; assembly: GCA_964657335.1. Taxonomy (GTDB): domain Bacteria; phylum Acidobacteriota; class Terriglobia; order Terriglobales; family Acidobacteriaceae; genus Terriglobus. The sequence goes on along the minus strand of CAZZVI010000004.1, from coordinate 20,897 downwards.
CGGATTAAACGCGTCGTTCAAGCCATACACAAATTTGTCGCGCGCGCTTAGCGGAACCGTGGTCTGGCCGGGCAGAATGATGCCCGCATATTTCGACGCGACCGTGCGATTGGCAGAACCTGGCGAAGGTGCAACGCCTGATTGGCCCTCAAGCCCATCCATCGAAGACGAGACCGCGCTGGGTGCATCGGGCAGGGATGCTGTCGTAGGTCCAGATGTGACAGCAGTCACAGCAGTCAGTTCAACAGGATCGGCAACGGATGCGGTTTGCACTTGGGCCGCCACGGCGAGAGGAGCGGCAAATAGCGCGTACAGCGCGAGAGAACGAAACATGAAAATCCTAACTGGAAGCGCTTGCCGAGACTGGCTGCAACCTCAGGTATTTCCTAGATTTGAGTCCTACCCACCCGGGTTCGTTGCTTTTTCTTCCCTTTACCTGACAGAGCGTGCGCTCCTCACACGTAACCAGGCAGACACCACCCGTAGATTTCGCCACACGGGAACTGCTGTAGCCGCTTTAATGGAGTGTGCATACACGCCCGAAAGGGACTTGCGGAGGCACAACGTGACGGACTGGAATGCGAAAGTGCAGGACACGGCAGACCGCGCGGAGGCCGAAGTTCGCAAGTTGATCGACTACATGAATGATGAGGTTGTGCCGGATGTCCGCAAGCACAGCTCCACCGCGTTGCGGGCGGCAGCCGACCGGCTTCGTGAGCTGGCTCAAACGCTCGATCGCAAGTAAATGGCATGAGCGATATACCCGTTCGAGCTTACGAGTCGGCCCGGGGAACGCACACCCTCGCGTCTGCCTTGCTGCTGTCCGTTGCGCTGACCACCGGATGCCGCCACAGAACACAGACCAGCGGGAGCTATCCTCCTCCGCCACCGGCTCCCGTAACGCGCTCGCATGTGCCCGACACCACGGCCGCAATGCGCAGCGTACCCGCTGTGCCGCGAGTCGAGCCTGCCGTGCCGGCACTGCCCAGCATCGATGACAACTTCATCGCCTCGGGCCGCGTCGCCTCGTCCGAAACGGGAGTGGCGAGCTGGTACGGTCCGCCCTACGCCAACCACCAAGGTGCCAACGGGGAGATCTACGATGCAAACGCCATGACCGCCGCTCACCGCACGCTGCCCATGGGCACGGTAGTCGAGGTCACCAACCTCGCCACGCATCAGGCCGCGGTGGTCAGGATCACCGATCGCGGACCCTTTGTGCACGGTCGCACGATCGATTTGTCCATCGCTGCCGCGAAGGCGACTGGCGTCTACCTGCCCGGCGTAGCCCCGGTGAAGATCAAGGTCGTCGCAGAAAAGCAAGGAGCCGACCTGAGCGGCGGCCGCTGGTGCGTGCAGGTGGGGGCGTTCCTTAGCAAGCGCCACGCCGAGCACCTGACCGACGAGCTGCAGCGCCGCTACGAAGATACGGCAAGGATCACCGAGTTCCAGGGACCGACAGGCTCTTGGGTGCGGATCAACCCGGCTGGCTTGGGACGCGCACAGGCAACGCAGATCGCCCGCACCATCCGCACTGGAGAGCCGGACGCACTGGCATACCTCGTCCGCCTCGACTGACGGGCTCTAGTGAACCGCCCAGGTGTTCTAAGCTGTGGGGGCCGAGGGCTCCGGAGACACTCCGTCAGTGGCTGAAGACGTTTCCCCAGCACTTTACAGCATGGCTAAGCCATGCCCCTTAGAACAGCCGAGCTCCGTCAGCCATTCAGGTCGATGCACGCTCGCCCAGTAGGTACGCGCGCAAGTCTCGAAAACGACTTCAGCCGCCGGAAAGAAGTGCATCCGGCGGCTGAAGCAGTTTTCATTCTGCGCTTCCATCTCGCTTGGTGACGGAAG
>CAZZVI010000004.1:17138-18943 GCA_964657335.1 uncultured Terriglobus sp. | reverse complement strand
CCCTCGAACAGCCCCTGCGATGTGGACGATGCCTTCCACTCCGTGGACATGTCGAGCAGGTTGACGAAGAAGTCGTTGGACAGCGTGCCCGGCTGGTCGGTGAAGACGCCGTTCTTTGAGCCGCGGAAGTTGGCTCCGAGCACGCGCAGGCCGCCGACGAGCACGGTCATTTCAGGCGCGGTCAGTGTGAGCAACTGCGCACGGTCCACCAGCAGCGCCTCTGCGGGCTGGGTGTGGCCCAGTCGCAGGTAGTCGCGGAAGCCGTCAGCCGTCGGCTCCAGCGGTGCGAAGGACTGGACGTCGGTGAGCTCCTGCGAGGCGTCGGTGCGGCCCGGCGCGAAGGGGACCTTCACGTCGTAGCCGGCCTTCTTCGCCGCTGCTTCCACGGCGGCGCTGCCGCCGAGGACGATCAGATCAGCAATCGAAACCTGCTTGCCGGTGGCGTTGAAGTCTGCCTGGATGCCCTCAAGCGTGCTGAGAACCTTGGCGAGCACGAGCGGCTGGTTCACTTCCCAGTTCTTCTGGGGCTCGAGTCGGATGCGCGCGCCGTTGGCTCCGCCGCGCTTGTCAGAGCCGCGGAAGGTCGAGGCCGAAGCCCATGCCGTGGAGATGAGCTGCGCGCCCGTCAGGCCGGAGGCGAGGATCTTCGCCTTCAGCGATTCGATGTCGGCCTCGCCAATCAGCTCGCCCTCAACCTCAGGAACGGGATCCTGCCAGAGGAGCACTTCCTTCGGCACCAGCGGTCCCAGGTAGCGGACGATGGGGCCCATGTCGCGGTGGGTCAGCTTGAACCAGGCGCGGGCGAACGCGTCGGCGAACTGGTCGGGGTGCGCCTGGAAGCGCTTGCCGATCTTCTCGTAGACCGGATCGAACTTGAGCGCCAGGTCCGAGGTGAACATCATGGGCAGGTGCATCTTGCCCTGGATGTGCGCGTCGGGGATGTTGGCGTCTTCCGCCGTGGCATACCACTGCCATGCGCCGCCCGGCCCCTTCTGCAGCTCCCACTTGAAGTTGTAGAGATTGTCGAGGTACTCGTTGTCCCACTTGACCGGCTGCGAGGTCCACGCGCCTTCCAGGCCGCTGGAGATGGTGTCTTCCGCATTGCCCTTACCGGCGGAGTTCTTCCAGCCGAAGCCCTGCTGCTCGATGGGCGCGCCCTCCGGTTCGGGACCGACGTACTTGCTGGGATCGTGCGCTCCGTGGCCCTTGCCGAAGGTGTGGCCGCCCGCGATCAGCGCAAAGGTCTCTTCGTCGTTCATGGCCATGCGGCCGAAGGTCTCGCGAATGTCATGCGCGGAGGCGAGCGGGTCGGGCTTGCCGTCAGGGCCTTCGGGGTTCACGTAGATCAGGCCCATCTGCACGGCGGCCAGCGGGTGATCGAGATCGCGCTCACCCTGGTAGCGGTCGCTGCCGAGCCACGTCTTCTCCGGTCCCCAGAAGATGTCTTCCTGCGGCACCCACACATCGGCGCGTCCGCCGCCGAAGCCGAAGGTCTTCAGACCCATGGAATCGAGCGCCACGTTGCCGGTGAGGATCATGAGGTCGGCCCAGGAGATCTTCTTGCCGTACTTCTGCTTGATGGGCCAGAGCAGGCGGCGCGCCTTGTCGAGCGAAACGTTGTCAGGCCAACTGTTGAGCGGTGCGAAGCGCTGCGTGCCCATGCCCGCGCCGCCGCGTCCGTCGTAGATGCGGTAGGTGCCGGCGCTGTGCCACGCCATGCGGATGAAGAACGGGCCGTAATGGCCGTAGTCCGCGGGCCACCAGCTCTGCGAGTCGGTCATGAGCGCGTGCAGGTCGGCGATCAC
>CAZZVI010000004.1:11542-17038 GCA_964657335.1 uncultured Terriglobus sp. | reverse complement strand
TATCTGCCGCTCAGGTGCGGACGGGTTCTGCAGGTTCGCGGCGAGCGTCGCTGGACGTGCTGGAAGCGCAGCCGTCGCAGAGTCCCCGCAGGATCAGTTCGTATTCGCGGACGACGCGCTTTCCGGCGAGTTGGGAGGGAGGCATGGGCACGTCGAACCAGTCGATATTCTCGACGGTGCCGCAGCGGTCGCAGATGAAATGATGATGTTGCATGCCCTTCAGATCGAACCGGGCGGAGCGACCCTCAACGGCTACCTCGCGCACCAGCCCGGCATCCACCAGGTCGCGCAGGTTGCGATAGACGGTCGCTTTCGACGAGCGAGGATCGAGGCGGTTGACGCCCTCGAAGATCTCCACGGCGGTGGGATGGCCGGCATTCTCCATGAGAAACGCCACCAGCGAGTAGCGCTGCGGCGTGAACTTGACCCCGTTCACATCCAGCAGGCTCCGGACGGTCTCGACATCGGCGGTCATTTCAGAATGCATCGCAAATAAGAATTTATCCTATTTGGCGTTCGGCTGCCTTAAGCAGGCTGTGGATTTTGCGCTGCGCGTGATTGTTTGGCAGGCTCAGCGCACAGCGGTTCTGCTGCGTACGGGGGTTCTGATCGGAATGCGCCTCTTCATCTTCTTTCGAGCCAGGCGGGCCTGCCAAAGATCAAATTGTGACTGCATACCCATCCACATCTCCGCCGAACTCTTCAACACGTCCGCGAGACTCAGTGCCATCTGGGCCGAGATGCCCGCTTTTCCGTTCAACAAGCGAGACAGCGTGACACGACTCACGCCCAGTTGTACCGCAAACTCGGTCACGTCCGTGTCTCCCATCGCTTCTCGCACCAGCTCTCCCGGATGCGGTGGATTGTGCATGTCCATTGGATCGTCCCCCTAGTGATAATCCTGGTAGTCGACGATTACGGCATCTTTGCCTTCGAAGGCAAAGGTTAGCCGCCAGTTCCCATTTACCCATACCGCGTATTGTCCCGCTCGCTGTCCCTTGAGAGCGTGGTATCCCCAGTTCGGGAATACTGCCATGTCCGACGGCGCGGTTGCGTTGTTCAAGGCGAACAGTTGCTTTGCGAGTTTTGCTGCATGCGCAGGCTGAATGCCGCTCTTTGATCCAGTCTTGTAAAACCGCTCGAGCCCAGCGTGTCTGAATGACTTGATCATCCAGATGGAGTGTATCGCGCATCGCTACACGTTACAATCCTCCGGGTTGCGCGGTAGTGCGTTCCCTCATCGCGCGAAGAACTTCTCCACGTCGGCGATGTCCTGCGTAAGGCGGTAGGGCGGCAGGCTGTCGAGGAAGATTTTGCCGTAGCTCTGACGCTGGACGCGGTTGTCGAGCAGGACGAGCACGCCGCGGTCGGTGGCCGAGCGGATCAGGCGGCCGAAGCCCTGTTTCAGCGTGATGACAGCCTGCGGAATCTGCAGGTCGTGGAACGGTTTGCCGCCGGCGTTTTCGATGGCTTCCATGCGGGCCTGCATCACGGGGTCGCTGGGCACGCCGAAGGGCAGGCGGTCGATGATGACGCAGCTCAGCTGCTCGCCCTGCACATCGACGCCCTGCCAGAACGACGAGGTGCCGAAGAGCACGGCGTTGGGCGTTTCGCGGAACTCGTCGAGCAGCGCCTTGCGCGGCGCCTGCCCCTGCAGCAGCAAGGGGAATGGCAGCTCCACCAGCATGCGCTCATAGAGCGCGCGCATCTGCTGATAGCTGGTGAACAGGCAGAAGGCGCGGCCGCGCGACAGCTCAAGGATCTTGCGCATGCGTTCGGCGGCCTGCGGCAGAAACTCCGCATCGCGCGGATCGGGCAGGTAGGGCGGCAGGTAGAGCAGAGCCTGTTTGCCGTAGTCAAAGTGCGAGGGTACGACCAGCTCGCGCGCACCGTTGAGGCCCAGCCGCTTGGCAATGTGGTCGAAGCCGCCCTGCACGGTGAGCGTCGCGCTGGTGAGGATGACCGAGCCGAAGCCGCTGAACAGCGTGGTGGAGAGAATCTCCGAAACATCGATGGGCGTGGCCTGCAGGTAGGTGTGGAAGGCCGCGGGTGTGCCTGCCTGCGTCCGCGAGAAGTTCTTGACGCCGCCGGCGGCGCGGCGCTCGATCCAGAAGACGGTGTTCGGGTCCCGCGCCTCCATCAGAAAGGTCGAGCTCAGGCGCAGGTCGGTGACGCGCCTCTTCAGGCCGTTGACCTCTTCCACGTCCTTGACGCGCTCCAGCTCGTCGCGCAGGCGGTCGAGCGCAGTCAGGTAGCTTGCATACGCTTCGCCGCGCTCCTCGAGAAAGCCGGGGCGATCGTGAAAGGGCTGGCGGCCGAGCTGGAAGCCCTCCATCGGGAGCGACGCGAAGAAGGCGCGGCTGCGTTCGCGCAGGTTGGCCGTCGCGCTTTCGATCGAGGATGACGAGACGGACTTCGCGCGCAGCATCATTTCCGTGTCGCGCGCCAGCTCTTCGCACCGCTGCTGCGAGATAACGACGCCAAAGTAGTCGCTGGCGACCGACTCCATCTCATGGGCTTCGTCGAAGATGACGGCGGCGGCATCGGGCAGCACGCCGGCGTCGGGAGCCCCAGCGGCCTGCTGCTTGATGTTCAGGTCGGCGAAGAAGAGGTGGTGGTTGACGATGATGAGGTCGCTCGCCAGCGCCTTCTTACGCATTTCCGTGATGTAGCAAGGCTCAAAGTTGGGGCAGCTCTGGCCCAGGCAGGCCTCGCTGCGCGCGTCCATCTTGCTGAAGAGCGGCGAGGGCTCGGGCAGGCCGGCGATCTCGGCGCGGTCGCCGGTCTCGGTCGTCTCCTCCCACTCCCGAATGATGTGGAACTGCCGAATCTCCTCCGGCTGCGAGAGCAGCGGTGTCTGCTGGAGCGCGTACAGCTTCTGCTTGCAGACATAGTTGGCGCGGCCCTTCATGGTGCAGACCTTCAACGGTCCGAGCAGAGTCTCGAGGAATGGGATGTCTTTGAAGAACAGCTGTTCCTGCAGATTTTTTGTGCCGGTGGAGATAATGACGCGCTGGCCGCGGTCGCTCGCCAACCGCAGCGCCGGTAGCAGGTAGGCGAGCGTTTTGCCGGTGCCGGTGCCCGCCTCGACGATCAGGTGCCGCTTGTCTTCGAGCGCCTTTTCGACCGCTTTGGCCATCTCGTACTGGCCCTTGCGGGGCTCATACTGCAGCGACGATTGCGCCAGAAAGCCGCCCGGCGCGAAGAACTCGTGCAGTGTGGGCAGCGCGGTGGTGGCAAGTGTCGGCAAGGCGCGAAGAAGAGGCGAACACTTCCATACTATTCGCCAGTCGCCGCCTGCGGCATGTCGCCGCGGCTTTCCACGCAGTCCAGCTACGAAATCCCGAGGTTGCAGGTAGCGCGCGGCAACCAGGCGAACGAGAGGTGAGACCCCTCCGCAAGAAGGAAGCGGCTTAACTGCCCTTATCCAGCGTAAGGGTTCCCCAGGAACATGAACAGCAGCAGCATGCCGGTCGAAAGCAGAAGCATGCCGGAGGACACAGGCCGCTCATAACCGCGCGCGTAGGTCAGCAGCCCGGACAGGACGAATAGCGCCATCAGGACGCCGAGGCCGGGCAGCAGGAACCAGAGATAGATGCCGGCTTCGCCCATGCGGTAGCGGATGATCCATGCCAGCAGTTGCGCGATCGGCAACACCGCGCAGATGACGCCGCCCAGTCGCACAAAGACGATGGTGGCGCTGTCAGGCAGTTCGTCCCACCTGCGGGTCGCGCGCCGAACCGACACCCACCAGAACGCGGCAATCACGGCTGGCGGAGCGAGCAGCAGAACGGTAACAACGAGGGTCATGAGCATGGGATCAATCTTGTCGCGACAGCCTGCGGTGCAGGGCTGCAGGGCTTGATAGTAGCCTAATCGGCACATCCTGCATAAGCCTTGATCCAGCGCAATAGCACCGGACTGTCTGGCTCACGGTACCAGTCTTCGATGGTGCGAATCAGGGCTGCTGGAACAAGCGCAGGTCGATGTCATCGGCCATTGCCTTGTACCCGGCATCGTTCGGGTGCAGATGGTCTCCGCTGTCAAACTGGGGCGCGAAGCGTGCAGGATGCGCCGGGTTTGCCACTGCTTTGGCGAAGTCAATGATGCCTTCCGATTCATGCTGCGACAGGACCCACGCATTGACCGCGAGCCGAATTGCCTCGCGTTCGGGTGCTGCCGACGGTGGCTTGATACCGGCCATTCCTTCGAACGGCATGATGGTGCCAAGAATGACGCGCAGGCCATGCTCATGCGCATGTGCGATCAACTGCCGATAGCCTGCGATTAGATCGTCCGCGGTGATGCTCTCGGACAGCGGAGCGGAGTCGCCCGGATGGTTGATGTCGTTGCCACCCTCGAGGATGACGACATAACGCGCGCCCGCCTGCGCCAGCACATCGCGGTCAAACCGCGCACTTGCGCTGGGTCCGAAGGCGATGCCATTCGGTCCGCGTCCATCATGCAGCACGCGGTTGCCGCCGATGCCCTCGTTCAGCATTGCAAATCCTCGCAGCTTCGGATCGCGCTGCAAGCGCTCGGCGAAAAAGTCGGTCCAGCGATGATTGGCATTCTTCGTGGACTGCGCGCCATCGGTGGTGGACGATCCCAGAGCAGCGATCGCAGCCTGGTTGCTGCGTGAAGAGACTTCTACCGCGGTCAGCAGCGGCCAACGCTCGATGGTGCGAGCCGCTGTCAGGTCGGTAGCCGCTGTCTGGTCTCCGGTAGCGACAAACGATGTCTGCATGGCGCTGTAATGGATCGCACCGGGCACCGTCCCTTGCGGCAGGTAAAGGCTGATAGCGATGTCGCTGAGTGCGGGCACGGCCTGCGGCAGCGGGTCGCTGAGGACGGACGCTCCACCGGGAATCATCACCGATACGCGTCCGCTGAAGGTGAGTGCGTGGTCCGTGCCGCTGCGAATGCGGCTGCCCGCATCGCGCAACGCCAGATGCGCAGCGTTCACCGTCACCGGCTCGGCGGAGAAGGTGTTTGAAAGCCGGATGCGCACCGCATCTCCGCCGATGGAGGTATGCACCACCAGCCGCAGCGTCTCATCGTTGAAGGTGAGTCGCGACGGGGAGCTTTCGGGCTGCGGAGCGCACGGGCTCGTTGCCCACGTGCCGGTCCAGTGGTCTACCCGCCGTGCGCTCTGTGCGTGAAGAGCGCCCGAAAACAGCAGCGCGGCCATGAGGATGCGTGAATGTCTGTGCATGGTTTCGGGTATGACTATATGTCTCGCCGCTTGCTCTGTCATTTTCGACCGGACGATTGCCACTGGCCGGGATGCCCCATTTCTACGCAAAGCGGATGGGCGGGCTTCCGTCCCGCGAATCTTCGATGTACGGGCACCACGGTCACGGGTGATCGGCACCGGATGCTGCCACGCACTGCTACCCTAAACATTGGAAGCAGGTACGCCATGGCACCACCGAAGAAGCGGCTCGGCAAGAAGCACAGGCAGGCGCAGACGCGGCCGCACAAAGGCGCGACACC
>CAZZVI010000004.1:0-11442 GCA_964657335.1 uncultured Terriglobus sp. | reverse complement strand
CCGCGGGAACGCAAGCTGCGATCGCATGGCGAGCACGTCAGCAAGGAGACGCGCGTGGCCATCATCGGTCGGCCGAACGTCGGCAAAAGCACGCTGCTGAACGCCCTCACCGGAACAGGCCGTGCCATCGTCTCGCCCATCGCAGGCACCACGCGCGATGCGGTGGACGAGGTGGTCGAGCGTAACCATCACAGCTTCCGCTTTGTGGACACCGCGGGTATCCGCCGTAAGGGCAAGACGACCATGATGGCGGAGAAGCTGTCGGTCATCATGGCCCGCAAGCACCTTGAGGCAGCCGATGTCGCTCTGCTCGTGATCGATGCGACCGAAGGCGTCACCGGGCTCGACGCGAACATCGGCGGCTACGCGCACGAGAGCGGACGCAGCGTCATCATCGTCGTAAACAAGTGGGACATGATCACGACGGGCCGCACCGACGGTTCTAACCCTGACGGCAAACAGCCGGCCGATCAGAAGGTCTACACCGAGCAGGTGCGACACGCGCTGAAGTATCTCGACTACGCGCCGCTGATCTTCATCAGCGCAAAAGACGGCATCAACGTCGAAGAGGTCTTCAAGAAGGTGCAACTGGTCGCACGCGAGCGGCGCAAGCGCGTCACCACGGGACAGATGAACCGTTTCCTCGATACCGTCGAGTTCGAAAAGGCCGGAGTTCCGTACAACAAGCGGCTGCGAATCTATTACATGACGCAAGCCGCAGTCGCGCCGCCGACTTTCGTTCTCTTCACCGACCGGGACGTGAAGCTGCACTTCTCATACGAGCGATTCCTCGAGAACCAGATTCGCGGCAGCTTCAAGTTCATCGGCTCGCCGATCTGGTTCAAGGTGCGCGCGCGCAACAAGAAGAAGGAGGAAAAGTAGTCTGCGCGGCAGTGCGAAAAAGGAATGTCACCGCAAGAAGCCGATGGCCTTATTCGGTCGTTCTGCCTAGGCTTGATTGTGTCAAGGAGAGTCTCGGGGATGCTCGATTCTAACAAGCTATGGCAGGCAATTGAGACAAAGGACAAGTCGCTCGACGGGCAGTTTCTCTACGGCGTGGTGACGACAAAGGTCTTCTGCCGTCCTGGATGCCCCTCTCGGGTTCCGAGGCGTGACAACGTCCGCTTTTATGCGACTGCACAAGAGGCGCAGGCGGATGGACTTCGTCCGTGCCTTCGTTGCAGGCCGCTCGACCGGGACACCGGCGCAGCACGCGAAAAGTTTGGAGCGGTCTGCGCCTTTATTTGCCGCAACGTGGAGAACCGCGGGCTTCTCAAGCTATCAGCGCTGAGCCGCCGCTTTGATCTGAGCTCGTTTCACTTCCAGCGAATGTTCAAAGCTGCTGTTGGAGTTACTCCCCGGCAGTATGCCGAGGCCATTCGTATGCAAACGCTGAAAGAAGATTTGAGAGCAGGCGCCACAGTGACCGATGCAATTTACAGTGCTGGATTTAGTTCGGCAAGCCGTGTCTATGATGGCGCAGACACCCGCCTGGGAATGACGCCGAGCGAATATCGTTCCGGTGGAAAGCATGTCGAGATCTCCTTCGCGACGGTAAGAACTCCGCTCGGCCTGATGATGCTCGGAGCGACCGACCGAGGCCTTTGCTTTCTGGAGTTCGGCTCCTCTGCCGAGGAGTTGCGCGCGTCGCTGCAACAGGAGTTTCCGTCGTCCAGCCTGATCGCGCTGGAGAAGCCGTACTCCGATCAAATGAAAGCGTGGATACAGGCTCTCTCGGAGTACCTCGAAGGCGAGCGGACTCTCCGGGGGATGCCCGTTTCGCTCCACGGCACAGCGTTCCAACTCAAGGTCTGGAACTACCTGCAAAGCATTCCCGCAGGCAGAGTTCAAACCTACTCCGAGGTAGCACTCGCCATAGGAAATCCAAAGGCGGTTCGTGCCGTTGCCAGCGCTTGTGCCGCCAACAGAATCGCCATCGTCGTTCCCTGCCACCGCGTCATTCGGGGTGATGGAGGGCTGGGTGGCTATCGCTGGGGCCTCGATCGTAAGCGCAGCTTGCTGGGTGCGGAAAAGAACACGGCGCAGAAGGCGTCGCCTGAGGCAGTCCTCGGCGATCATCGATAGCGATAGGGCGACTCACCAGGAGTAATCTTCAGCGGCTGCAAACGCCCGTCATCTGCTGATCAGTGAAAACAAGCCCGTCCAGTCGCCGAGGGGATGCAGTCAAGAGGATCGCTACCCCACAGCGGCCCGGTTCTCTCGCTTCCGAAAAGAAGGGCGGATCAAACGATCCGCCCTTTGGAAGTTTCGGTTTGTCAACAAGTTGTACATCCGGGACCTACTCCCAAATGGAGGCAGGCAGGGTAAGCGCTTGCTTCGGCGTCAGTGTCGCTACTGAAACGTGCGGCCAACTGAGAGGCCCAAAGTTCAGAAGCACCGTTTGCGAGTACTGGATCTGCGTCGTGGTGATCCTGATGATGCGTGTCTGGGTTGTCGGTTTCGGGGGAGGCGGGACGGTGAAGGTGATGCCTGTCAACACCGCACTTACGGGAGTTACGGGAGCCGCTGCAGTTATCGGGTGTACCGGCGTTACCGGATGTAACGGAGTTAGTAGATGTGCCGCATTTACTGGAGCTTCAGTAGCAACCGGAGTTTCTGGATCTATCGTAGCCGCCGGAGTTACCGCACTTACCGCGTTTATTGGCCGCAGGACCACCGGGAGGTGCAGTTTGTCGGGTGGAACGATCGGCAAGATGATCGTGTGCTCCACCTCCTCGATCCAGAACGTTGCAGACAACTGGATCGCGTTTGCATTTGCGTTGTTTCCGGCCGCATCGCCAGCCAGGTAAGCGATGTTGTCCGCGCCTCCTCCGAACGCCGGTGTGGTTGCCGGAGCCGTCGATTTGCTTGCTGTGGTGACGGTGATGGTGGTTGTGGCTTTGATATTTTGGCCGGCGATCGCGTCCCGCAGCACGGAGTTAGGATCGGTGATCCTGGCCTGCCATTGCGCAAGGGTCAGCTTATTAAAAGGAGCGACCGTGAGGTTCTGAGGGATACGGCGTGTTCCATTGTTGGAAGCGTTCTGATTTTGGAACGGAACTTTGTTCGCGGGCTGTCCACGGAAGAAGGGTGTGATGTCCACCGAAGGAATCACCGGAGGACCGTTATTGACGGAGGACGTACCTTGCGCTTGAATGGTCGTGCCATGTGGGATGGACCCCATGCGCACGATGGTTGGCGGCTCCAATGGAGCGGTAGAAGAAGGAACCGCCATCCACAGTCCAGGCTCGACGTGAATACCAATCGGCTTGGAGTTGGGGTTATTGGGGTCCAGGGCAGTCACATCGTTGATCGCTTGTAGGTACGGCACACCGTTGAGTGAAATGTCCTTCTGCGAACCGAATCCACGATTCGGGACCGTGCCAAGCGTCTGCGAAAAAGTAAGGCTTTCCGTGGTGATGTTCAGTTCGAGAACGTTGTCCGCAGCGTCGGTGGTTGTAACTGGACCGGGCATCGGCGTTGGCGATGCCGTGCTGTCCGGGCGAAAGATCGTATTAAAACCGGTACCGACCCACTCGCCGACAAAGGCTGCAAGCGGACCGAGTGGAGGTGGAGGTGGTGCGGGTGGAAGTACGGGAAGCTTACCAAGAGATAACTCGGGCGGTACAGCCCCGTACTCAAATCCGGCGGGAGTAGATATTGAAGAGGTGGGCTTGGCGATCTCAATGGGCACAAGTGCTTGTAAATTTTCGTCCATGACATTTCTCCTTCGATAGTTAGGAAACTCTTCTTCCAGGGCCTATAAACTTTCAACGGCCTTCCTATGCCCGAAGACATGGGTAGACGGGAGCGAATCAAGTTACGCTGCTGTGAGGTAAGTTGCTTTAGGAAGCGGGAGCAGAATAGCGTCCGTCTGATGGTGTGTCAACGTGAATTCTTACGGTTTTTTCCAGGTTTTCTTAACCAGTCGGGCAGACGAGATATTGATACTCAGACCGAAAGCTGTGAAATTCAGGCTGCTCCAGATACAGCAGGTCCAGCACCCATAGATCCAGCATGTATCCGCAGAGAGCGAATATGGCCGGGAGCGAGGATCTGGCAGCTTGCTACAGAGTCTCGTAGCCTGTGCGGCGCGGAGAGTGGTGTGTGTGATCTTTTTTGACTGGATCGTGTGCTGGGCTAGTTGTTCCCACAGAGTGGAGGACCCGGTGAACGCATTCGGTTTGATCGCAACGCCGCCGACAAATCCTGATGACGCTCTTCTGTTCACCTACCAGTAGCAGTCAGCCAGTCACGCCAGCCGTTGAGGCCGCGTTCGCACTGCATGCGATGGCGTTCTTTCTTGTCGCGGATCTTCTTGCGGAGTTCTTCTTCGAGCGGCGGCAGCAGGTCGAAGGTGATGTTGGCCGGTTGGAAGCGCTTTGCCTCGGCGTGAGTAATGTAGTGCACCAGCGAGCCGTGCGCGGAGAGGCGTGGTGCGGGCGTTGGTTGCTCGCCGCGTGCGAGGGCTGCGGCGTAGCGGCCTGCGAGCATGCCTCCCGCGATGGATTCGGTGTAGCCTTCGACGCCGGACAGTTGGCCGGCGATGAGCACCTGCGGGTGGTCGCGCAGCTGCAGTGTCTCCGTCAGCAGCGTGGGCGAGTTGATATAGGTGTTGCGGTGGATTTGGCCGTAGCGCAGGAAGGTCGCGTTCTCAAGGCCGGGAATCAGCCGCAGCACACGGGCCTGATCGCCGTATTTCAGGTGGTTCTGGAAGCCGACAAGGTTATACGAATCGGCGCGGAGATTTTCACAACGCAGTTGCACGACCGCATACGGCGTCGCGCCGGTGCGCGGGTCACGCAAGCCCACAGGCTTCATGCAGCCGAAGCGCAGCGTGTCTTTGCCGCGGCGCGCGATCTCCTCGATGGGCAGGCAGCCTTCGAAGTAATCGAGCCGCTCCCAGTCCTTCGCCTCGACCTCGTGCGCAGCGACCAGCGCGTTGTAGAAGGTGTCATACTCGTCGCGCGTGAACGGGCAGTTGATGTAGTCGGCGGAGCCCTTGTCCCAGCGCGCGGCGAAGTAGACGCGGTCCATGTTGATGGTGGTCGCGTCGACCACGGGCGCGATGCTGTCGTAAAACGAGAGATGATCGGCGCCGGTCAGCCGTTGCAGTTCGGCGGTCAGTGCGGGCGAGGTGAGCGGGCCGCTGGCGAGGATTGTCAGCGTGTCCGGGGCGTTCTCTTCTAGCGCCGTGACTTCTTCGCGGACGACGCTGAGGTTCGGCTCGGCCGCGACGCGCTCGGCGACGCGGCGTGAGAACTCGATGCGATCTACGGCGAGCGCGTGGCCGGCGGGAACGGCGCATGCGTCGGCCTCTTGCAGCAGGACGCAACCTGCGGCACGCATCTCCTGCTTGAGGAGCCAGGGCGCGGTGTTTTCGCTTTCACTTTTGAGCGAGTTGGAGCAGACGAGTTCGGCGAAGTCGCTGGTCTGGTGCGCCTCGGTCGAGCGGTGCGGACGCATCTCGAACAGCGTGACTTCACAGCCGGCGCGAGCCGCCTGCAGCGCGGCCTCAGGTCCCGCAAGGCCGCCGCCGATGACTTTAATCTTCTTCACAGAACCATTGTCGCAACTCTGCGGAACTTTTATCGGGATGGGCGCGTAGTCCAGTGATGTGCGGACGTAGGCTTCTGGAAACCCGCACCGAGGCTCTTCAATGTTCTGCCTGATCCTGCTGATCCTGCTGTTCTCGCGGCGGTGGTACTGGGGTTCGCCTTATCACGGCTACTGGTCACATCCGTATGGCTACGGCTATGGATATGGGTATGGTGCGTATCCTTACGGCGCTTACAGCTACTACAACCCGTACTGGCGTAGCCAGTATGGCAACGGCTACGCGCCGTACGGTCGCTGGTAGAGTTCGTCTAGCCTGACATTCTTCAGACGGCACTATCTTCGGCATCATCGCGATTTGTGGAAATTCCGGGTCAGAGGACAAATCATCCGCCCGACCCGGTTTCTTCCTGCCTGAACTACAACTAGGTCCGGTTGAACTCGCGCAGGGTGTCGCTGGCGGCGTTGGCTACCTTGCCCACGGCGTCTTTGACGTCGCCGATCACCTGATCGCCTGCACCTTCATCGGCAAGGTCCTGATCGCCCGTGGCGTTGCCGATGGCTTCCTTTGCCTTGCCGACCAGGCTGCCGCCGGTACCTTTGACACGCTGCTTGCCGCCCCACAGGTCGGTCTTGTCCGCCGCGCGTTCCACGTCGCCGCTGGCGTACGAAGGGGCAGGCTGGTTCGCGATGAAGTAGGCCGCTGCGCCAAATGCAACGCCGGCGATGATCCAGGGAAGTGCTTTCATTGGGAGATCTCCTGCAGCATTGGATGCGAGCGCGCGTGCATCCTGCTGCCCGAAGATCCGGCGGACGGAAGGCGCGGGGAGATGCTTCGATATGAAACCTTTATGGAAGCAGAACATCCAAACGCTATGAAGATCGGCATTGACAGTTTCATCTCCATGGAGCCGAACCCCGAGGGTGGCGCGACGGTAGAGCGCGCCGAGCGCATGCAGAACCTGCTCGCAGAGATCGAGCAAGCGGATCGCGTCGGCCTGGATGTTTTCGGCCTGGGCGAGCATCATCGCGAGGAATTTCTCGACTCCGCGCCAGCGGTGATCCTCGCTGCCGCGGCCTCGCGCACAAAGCAGATTCGCCTGTCCAGCGCGGTGACCGTGCTCAGCGCGGCGGACCCGGTGCGCGTCTTCCAGGAGTTCAGCACGCTTGACCTGATCAGCGGCGGGCGCGCGGAGATGATCGTGGGCCGCGGCTCCTTCATCGAGTCGTTCCCTCTCTTCGGTTTGAAGCTCGAAGATTACGACTCACTGTTCGCGGAGAAGCTCGACCTGCTGCTGACACTGCGCGAATCGACCTACGTGAAGTGGAGCGGCAAGCATCGCGCGCCTCTGACCGGCCAGGGCGTCTTCCCGCGTCCGCTGCAGGAGAAGCTTCCCATCTGGCTCGGTGTCGGCGGCACGCCTGCGTCGTTCGCGCGCGCCGGAGCGCTGGGCCTGCCGTTGATGGTTGCGATTATCGGTGGCGAGCCGCATCGCTTCCGCCCGCTGATCGACCTGTATCGCGAAGCCGGCAAGCGTGCCGGTTACAAGCCCGAAGACCTGAAGGTGGGCGTTCATGCCCTGGGCTACATCGCCCATACGGACGAAGAGGCGTCGGCCCACTTCTTCCCGGGTTACGCGGCTGCCTTTACCAGGATTGGCCGCGAGCGGGGCTGGCCACCGGTGACGCGCGGGCAGTTCGAAGCGTTGCGCAGGCCCGGCGGCGCCCTGATGGTGGGCACCGCGGACTCCGTCGCCGAGAAGGTGCTCCAGATGAGTGAAGACCTCGGCGGACTCGCACAGGTCGGCTTCCAGATGAGCGTCGCCGCGCTGCCGCACGACCGGCAGATGCGCTCGATTGAACTGCTTGGTCAGCAGGTCGCGCCGATGGTGCGGGCAGCCGGAAAGCAGCATTGACATGCAGGACGGCACCGGTATGCTGAACCCCAGGCATGCTGCAGTCCCCTGACATTCATTCTCGTCCCGAGAGGCGATCTGCTGTTCAGGTATCGTGCTTTCTTGCGATTGGCAGTCTGCTTCTGTATACGCTGCCTTACGCGGTGCCCAGCCGTTCTGTGCTCTCAGACGCGTATGCGTTTGGCTACAACACGCAGGCTGGTCTCGTCCTACTCCTGCTGTTTGCGGCGATATTCGGCTGGTACTCCAAAGGATTCGGAGCGTTTCTGCCGCCGGTTCCAGCCCTCTCTGGGCAGCGGGAGGTGCACCGCTCGCGCGTGCTGCTGCTCGTATTTTGCGGGCTTGCAGCGATCCTCTGCGCTGGCATCTGGCACGTCAGCCGACCCGGCGGCAGCGTGCAGGAAGCGTCGTTCTTTCTGCCCCAGTTTGAACAGTACCGGATGGGCAAACATCTTTATGCAGACCTTGATTTCCCCTACGGTCCTCTCATGTTTTTCCCTACCGTCTGGCTAGCCAGGGTTCTGCATCTGACCTACACCGATGCGTACTTTCTCACGTGGACTTGCGAGATCGTCGCTGGTATTTACCTGCTTTGGAAAGTCGTCGACCTTGCCGCCGGGGCCTCGCTCCGGGCTCGATGGATCTTTGCGAGCCATGCAACGTTTTTCGTCGCCATTGCGGTCGCTGAGGGCTTGCAATATACCGGACTGCGCTTCTGCGCGTCGTTAGCGCTCGCCATGGTGGTGGAGCGTGGCTACAGGTTGGGCGAATCTCTCAGGAAAGTTTTCCTCGTCGCCTCCTTAGGTTGCATGTTGCTCCTTTTCTTTTCGCCGGAAATGGGCATCCAGTTTTTTGCCGGAACCCTCATTTACTTCGTGCTTTGCATCCGCGTCAAGAAACCAGGACTGTACCCTGCGCTGGCACTCTTTGCATCTGTGTTCTTTCTGGCAGTGCTGCTGGCCTTCCGCATCGGCGAGTTCCGGTTTCTGCTGAATATGGGAAGCGGCTCCCTGAATGTGCCGCTCATCTTCAACTACACGACGTTGGTTCCGATTCTGTTTGTCATCGGTACCGGAGCCGTTGTTGCAGCTGCATGTCGAAGGCACCAGACCGATCATCCGCTGATGTATCTGGTCGCGCTCTCCCTGATCACGCTTCCATCGGGCATGGGCCGGTGCGACGGCGGACACATCATGATCAACACGGTCGGCGCTTCCATTGCCTTGCTGGCAGTGCTCTCGCAAGATAAGGCCTGGTTTCGGATCGCCCGCATCGCTTATATCTCGGTGAGCATCGCCGGTACGCTGAACGTGATACGCAATGTGCCGACATCGTTTCACGTAGCCCTGGACCGAGCCGTGGTTGATCCTCCGGGCAGCCCGGCGCTGTTCGGACTTTACAGCCGGATCCTGACGGCGCTGTATGGTTCATCGAGAGCGCAGCAGAGATTAATGGATGTTCGCCAGAGCTACGCACTGCCTACCGGAACCGAGCTGCCCGCGGGCACGTGGCTGAATGCGCCACTCGGTCCGATGAACTCCCTGCGTTCAGCCAGAACAGATCTTCTGATCGATACGGGACGTTATCCCGGGGGGCTGATCACCTCGCGCAGTTTTGCGCAAAACAAGATTCGAGATATTCAGAGCGGCGCGAGTCGCCTTCTGCTGCTGCCGGACTACTGGAAGAAGCTGTGTTCTGCCCAGCCGAGCCTTTCACGAGGAGAACTGCTGGCTCCGGTAATTCCACAGCTACGCCACCAGATGGAGCCCATCGAGCCCGTTTGCCGGTACATCGAACTGCACTATCAAGCTTCTTGGTACGGCGGACCACTGCCGCACAGCGTGGTGCTGCAGCCACGCACCAGTGTGACGAACACACATCCCCAGCCAAACGGCTAGCCCTTCACACTCTGCACAATGCCCTTCGCCCGCAGACCGGCTTCTGCTTTTGCGAAATAATCCTCGACCGCGCCCTGCGTCTTGATCCACGCGATGTAGCGGCCGATGCCCTCCTCAAGCGTTACGGAAGGCTTGTAACCAATGCTCGCGATGCGCGAGGTGTCCGAGATGAGCGAGCGGATCTCGCCGGGACGGAACTCGCCGCGCGCCAGCGGTTGAATGTCGATGCCAAGCTGGCTGGCGATCACGTTTGCCAGGTCGCGCACGCTGGTGGCGCGTCCGCTGCCGACGTTCACCGGCAGACCGTCCAGCTTGTCCGTCGTGGCGACCAGCAGGTTGGCCTGCGCGATGTCTTCGACAAAGCAGAGGTCGCGCGTCTGCCCTCCGTCCTCATACATCACCGGCGGCTGGCCGTTCAGCAGCCGCGTGCAGAAGATGGCGATGACGCCCGTGTAGGGGTTGAACAGCGACTGCCGAGGACCATAGGTGCACGAGTAGCGCAACGCCACCGTAGGCGTGCCGGTCTGCTTGCCCCATAACAGCACCAGCCGCTCCTGATCAACCTTGGTGATGCCGTAGACGGTCTCGCCGCCGCCAGGCGTGCTCTCAGGCGTGGGTATGGACGTTGTGACCTTGCCGCACGTCTTTCCCGCGGTCACGACCGGGCAATGCACGGCAAAGTCGCCCGCGCGCAGCTGCTCCACCGGACGCAGCGTGGGCACCACGTTGCCGTGTTCCGGGCAGTGCGCCGCGCCCTCGCTATAGGCCACTTGCGAACTGGCGACGATCACCTTCTTGATGGGCAGTTCATGGTCGCGGATGATCTCGAGCATCTGCGCCGTGCCGAAGCTGTTCACAAGCACATACTTCGCCATCTCCGGCATGTAGCCGCCGTACGCTGCCTCGTGAAAGACCACGTCGATGTCCTGAAGCGCGGAGAGCATGGTCACGTAGTCCTGCACCTCGCCCTGGCGAAATTCGGCCTGCGGGTTGACCCACTCGGGCTTGCCGTTCTTGTGCGTCTGCGGCTCCAGGTTGTCGAGGATGCGGACGGTCCACCCTTCGCGAATCAACAGGTCGACAAGGTGGGAACCGATGAGGCCTGCGCCCCCGGTAACAAGCGCTCGCTTCTGGTGCTTGGACATAGGCTTCATCGTAGCCGATAAGCTCCGACGCCTTGTGTACGCTTGCCCTGCGCGGCACATCGCAGTACTTTTGCCTAGGAGCACTCGCGCAAAGAGTATGCTTGCCTTCGTTGCCCGCTTTGACTGTGCAAGGTATGGCGAAGCAAGACAGGAGTCTGGATTTGATGAAGCGTCGTATTCTGCTGGTGGATGATGAAGTTGCTGTTCTGCTGACTTTGAAGGCTGTGCTGGAGATCAGCGGCTTTGACGTGGATACGGCAACGTCAGCACGCGAGGGCAAGTCGCGAATCAAGCATCGCGAGTACGAGATGGTGATCACCGACATGCGCATGGAAGACGAGCATGCCGGCATTGATGTGATTGCAGCGGCGAAGGAAGCTCCGTACAGCCCCGCGATCGCGCTCCTGACGGCGTTCCCTGTGAACGACGAGGCGCTGATGGGCGCCGACAAGATGCTCGTGAAGCCCATGCACACGCGCGTCCTCCTGCAGCAGTTGGAAGCCCTGTTTGCGCGGCATACGGCGGCAAAAGAGAAGGCCGCAGCGAAGAAACCCGCAGTAGCGAAGAAGAGCGTTCCCGCGAAGACAGTGCCGGCGAAGAAGTCCGCTGCGACGAAGAAAGCCGCACCGCCGAAGAAGACGGGAGCGGTGAAGAAGACTGTGCCTGCAAAGAAGGCGTCGGCCAAGAAGACCGAGGCTTAACCGCCGGACCCCCTGTGCTCTCGCCTCCGCGGGAGCACAGGCGTTCGAGCGCTTCCTTCATTGCGAGGCGCGAAGCGCCGCGGCAATCCAGGCCCGGCGCCTGAAGCGCTGGATTGCTTCGCTACGCACGCGACGACGGTCGTCGTGTGGATATTCGGTCAGGTGAATGGGAAGTGGGATGAGCACGCAGCCGATGATCCCGCCAAACCCGCGCATCGCCGTGATC
>CAZZVI010000003.1:14736-44262 GCA_964657335.1 uncultured Terriglobus sp. | reverse complement strand
CTGCCGCTGCTGAAGACCGTCTCGGATGCCCCCATTGACTTTACCTACAAGAGCGACATCGTCGCGCTGACGACGGAATGCCTCATCAAGGCGATCGAAGCGCGCACCATGGATGTCGGCATCCCAAAACCCGCGAAGCCCAGCAGCGTCAAGCAGCGCACAGAGATCGACGCGTACAACGAAGCCATCATCGACTACGATCGCAAGTCCGAGGCGGTGCGCCGCAAGCAGGTCGTGCTCGACATGGAGTCAGGCTGGGTGCTGACCGAATCGTTCTACGACAAGCTGGCCATCCAGGACCGCGAAGGCGTCAGCCTGAAAGAGAGCATCGGCGAGATGGTCTACGGCATGGACGTCACGCACGAAGTGGACCATGCGAAGAAGATCCCGTTCTTCAAGTCCGACAGTACGAACCTGGTCGGCGGCGGTGGCGTGAACCGGGTGCGCGCGCCGCGCCGTACGCTGACCGCGATGGACCAGGCCGAGCTGCAGCTGCAGAAGGGCGAACGCGCCTCGGCCGAATCGCTGGCGGAAAAGGAGCTGCAGGCTGATCCTTCCTCAGGCGAAGCGCTCTATGTGCTTGCCCGCGTCAAGCTGATGGAAGGCGACCCGCAGGCCGCCTACGATCGCTTTTCCCAGGTACTTGCCAACAGCAAGGATCCGCGCACCGTGGCGTGGTCGCACGTCTACCTCGGCCGGCTGTACGACACCCAGCAACAGTCGAACCGCGCGAAAGCGCTCGCGGAATATCGTGCGGCCCTGGCCACGCCCGGCCTGCAGCCCGACGTGCGCGCCGCCGCGGAGGCCGGCATCAAGCAGCCATTCGCCGCTCCGAAGCGCACCGTGAAAGACAGCGACCAGCAGCCCGACGACGAGCCGCTTGACCCGACCGGCAAGAAACAGAAGGAAAGCTACAGGCCGAGCGAGGAGATCACTCCGCCTGCACGTAGCCGCTAGGGCAAGTTTCGGTTTTTCATCTCGCAGGGCATGTTCGGTTTGTTACCCTCCGCCCACGTTCCGTTGTCATCCCGTAGCGAAGCGGAGGGATCTGCATGTGCGCCGGCCTCACCTCGCGCCATCTCAGAGGGCAAGGATTCGAGATGTTGCGCTTCCGCTGCAGCGCCCGCTGGGATGGACTTGGCGCGTCACGTTAAATGCAGATTCCTCCGCTTCGCTACGGAATGACAACGGGAGGGGAGGACGACGAAGAAGGGTGTGGGATGACATTAAGGGAGGAGAGGACCACAAGGAAGGCACGTGATGACGACAAGGAAGGGCCCAGCTACGACGGCGCCGTACACACCGTCCAGCGGAACGCGACTTCAGCCGCTGAGGTCTGCTCCAGATGTATTCAAGACCCTCCGCAGCCCTCGCTTCATCCTGTGCCACGATGGAGACAGAACCGGCGACGACATATGCCGGCGGACACCCGCCGAGAACCTGTCAAGCCCCCCATGCACGTAAGTTGTTGAGAAACATGGGAGAAACAGTTGGCATGTATTTCTTCCAGGATATCTACAATAGAGATAGGGCAGATTAGGTGCTCGAACAAAGATGTTCGAACTTCTCGTAAGTCTCCTGTTTACAGGAATTTAGCCGTAAGTCGTTTCATATGATGATTTTGCGGGCACCAACTAGCTAAGTTGCTGCTTATGAGGAATTTAGCGTTTTGCTAAAGCAGGGGTACCCCCCGCATGGCATCCGCCGCACTGTTACCGCAGACGAGAAAGCAGAACGATGAAGTTAGCGAACCTACTTACCGAGACCCGCAACGCGGCGTCCGCGAAGATTGACAGCCTGCCGACGGAGTTGATGCTGCACATCATCAACGACGAGGACTACACGATCTCCGACCGCGTGCGTGACCAGATCCCGAACATCGCTCGCGCGGTGGATGCGATCCATGCGCGCGTGGCCAAAGGTGGGCGGCTGTACTACATGGGCGCGGGCACCAGCGGTCGGCTGGGCGTGCTGGATGCGAGCGAGTGTCCACCAACGTTCGGCGTGCCGCGCGACCTGGTTCAAGGCATCATCGCGGGCGGCGATCCGGCGCTGCGCGTGTCGAAGGAAGGCGCGGAAGACAGCCGGGAACAGGGCAGCATCGACCTGCTGGCCAACGGCTTCAACCAGTCACCGGGGCAGGATGTCTTGGTGGGCATTGCGGCCAGCGGACGCACGCCGTACGTGCTCGGCGCGATGGAGACGGCAAAGCAGCATGGATGTCTGACGATCGGCCTGTCGTGCGTCCCCGGCTCGCCGGTCGAGACGGCAGCGGACATCGCAATCACTCCGGCTACCGGAGCCGAGGCAATCACCGGCTCCACCCGCATGAAGGCCGGCACCGCGACCAAGATGGTGCTCAACATGCTCTCGACCGGCCTGATGGTGCGGCTGGGCTATGTCTACGGCAACCTGATGGTGAACGTGCAGCCGACCAATGAGAAGCTGGTCGACCGCGCGGAACGCATCATCGCCGAAGCCACCGGCGTTGACGAAGCTCAAGCCGCATCCCTCCTGAAGCAGGGCGGCAGCGTGAGCACGGCGATCGTCATGCAGAAGCGAACGCTCTCGCGCACCGACGCGGAAAAGGCGCTGCGCGATGCAGGCGGCAGCCTCCGGCGCGCGCTCAGCGCCTAGCGAGCCGGCCGCGCAACGTAAACTGGAGCAATGGCCGTAAACGCCAGTACGTACGCTCCGGTCGAGTTCCCCGAAATGGCTGGGCCGGATGCCGCGGAGCATGTACCGCAGCCGAAGGCGCACCTGGCCTTTCTTGGGCTGTGCTGCGGAGTCGGCGTCTCCACCATCTACCTGTGTCAGCCGTTGCTGCCGCAGATGGGCGCGACCTTTGGCGCGGGTGCTGCCGCTGCCGGGCAGGTAGGCGTGGCTACGCAGGTGGGCTATGCGGTCGGCATGCTGACTCTGGTGCCGATGGGCGACGCGAAGGAGCGGCGCGGGCTCATCCTGAAGATGTTTGCCGCCGTGTCGATCGCGCTGCTGTTGCAGGCCTGCTCGCCGACGCTGACGATGCTGTTGCTGCTCAGTGCGTGTTCCGGCGCTTGTGCTTCGGTGACGCACATGGTTCTGCCCATCGCGCCTGACCTTGCTCCGCCGAACGAGCGTGGCCGCGCCGTGGGCATCGTGATGACCGGCCTGCTGATGGGCGTGCTGCTGGCCCGTACCTTCGCAGGCTGGCTGTCCGAGCTGACGGCGCACTTCACCACGCGTATCGCAAGCTGGCGGGTGGTGCTGCTGGTGGCGTCGCTGGCGTCGGCACTGCTGCTGCCTGCCATCCGCCGCATGATGCCCGAACTGCCGCCGCGAGAACGCCTGAGTTACCGCGAGACCATCCGGTCGCTGTGGACGTTGTTTCGCGCGGAGCCACTGTTGCGTGAAAGCTGCGTCGTGGGCGCGCTCTGCTTTGGCACCTTCTCTGCCTTCTGGAATACGCTCGCCTTTGTGCTGGAGCGCCATGGCATGGGAGCGGGCGTCACAGGCAGCTTCGGCCTGGTGGGTGCGGCCGGCACGCTGATGGCGGCGTACGCCGGACGGCTCTCGGACCGGCGAGGACCGCGCTATGTGATCTCGCTTGCGCTGATGCTGCTGGTAGCTTCGTTCCTCGGCATCTACGGAACAGAGCGCTTCGCGGAGCACGCGCAGGCAGCCGGACACTTTCATCTCTGGACTTACCTGCTGGTGCTGGGCAGCATGGTGGTGGTGTTGGACGTCGGGATGCAAAGTATGCAGCTTGGCAACCAGACGCGCAATTTTGCCCTGCAGCCCGCGGCGCGGACCCGCATCAACACGCTGTACATGACGGCTTACTTCATCGGCGGAGCTGTTGCCTCGGCTGCATCGACGATTCTCTGGGATCGGTTTGGGATCGCGGGCGTCTTCGCGCTCGAGTTAGCGCTGGTGCTGCTTGCGATTCTGCGGCACACGACTGGGCTGCCACTGCAGGCACCCTCCCACGGCAGTGGTAATCCAGATGAGCCGATACTGCACGTCTGAATCCGGGTGCTGCCGGGCGGACATCCACGGAGCCAGGCCTGCGCTCTAACGGTGTGCTGCCGTAAATGGCGCAAGGGAGATGCCCGATATGGTCCGTTTGCTCAATCGACTAGGAGTCACGACGCTGGCGGCTGCTCTTCTGTTGCCTGCCGCTCTGCCGCTGACGACGCACGCGCAGCAGACAAGCGACACATCCACGGCAACACCAAAGACGACAAAGAAAAAGAGGAGACACAAGAGCGCCGCGATTCCATCCAACAGCGGCACCGGCGCGAGTTCGCCCGATCCAATCAATCCAAGCGGCAGCCCCGAGCCGCCGACGCCGACGACGCAGGGGCCGCCGCCACCTGCGACCACGCCTACCACCAACACGCCGGTCGCGCCTCACTAACCAAGATCCAAGCAACGCAAGGGGATGCCGCTTCCGCAGCATCCCCTTTTCCTGCGCATTCAACTTCTTGTGCGGATGGGCGGTCTGGCTGAGGCAGTGCTGCGTTTCTCGTGCTCCTGTGTACCTGCTCGCTATGACTTGATAAACATCGTCACTAGCAACTGCGGCGTGGACAGAGGTGCGGGCTGCGAGCATGTAGCTACCGAATTAAGCACGAGGAGTGGAAAGACTGCAGCATGGTCCGATCCCTCTTCGCGCACATTACAAAGTTCCAGTAAGCGGCTCGACGCGACACATTTAGAACCGCAAAGCCGGTGATTTGCTTCTAGAACGGAGGAGATGAGATGGCTCCAGCCTTAATCTCGTTCAAGTAAGCACATGAAAGCCTTCCGGGTTCATTGGATTAACAACTTCGTTCCGATTGAGACGTGTTGCACCTCCAGTACCAAATCATTGCAATTAGCTACATACGTGAGATGATTCCATCTCAGAGAACGACCGTGGGCTCGTTCAAGCGACACGCCAGTGACTGCTGCGTCTGCACAGGCGAACGCGAAAGGATACCCGTTGATCCAGGTCAAGAAATTGCTCAAAGACTTACTACGGGGTATCTATCGCCGCTCTGTTTATTGTCAGAGATGCGGGTATGAAATCGGCACAAACCCGGAGTGCGTGGAATGTGTGAAGAAGATGCCGCGCGGTGTTGCAGGACATCCAAAAACAACTGGTACTGAGTGGACGAGCCGGGCCGAAGGCGACAGAAGAAGTTAGAGTGTCCGGGCGAACGGGACGCTGTTCGGTCACATCGGGCGCATCCAACCTGCAGCATTTACTCAGCAAGGCACGGGCGTTCCTGAAGATGAACTAACTTCTTCTATGATCAATCGAGTAGGCTCTGTTGAGTAACTCGAAACGCCGGTTACTTAGGTAAGTTACCACATTTGCTGAGAACTTTCTCCCAGGATATATGGACTCCTGCGTAATTTTGTTTCTCACTTGGCAAATTGTCCTGCTTTCTGGAATAAAATTGACGTGTCGCCAAATGCTGCCAACACCAATCCAATGCAGCTAGCGCTCGTAGAACATACAGATGCTTACCGGACGCAAATTCGGGTTATCGTGCCTGTTGGCCGCATGTGCCTCTGTTCCATACAGTTGCTCACAGACGCCCGATCTAAATCGCCAGGCGCTGCCGGCTGATGCAGGAACTAATCCCGTCCAGG
This sequence comes from uncultured Terriglobus sp., assembly GCA_964657335.1. Classification (GTDB taxonomy): domain Bacteria; phylum Acidobacteriota; class Terriglobia; order Terriglobales; family Acidobacteriaceae; genus Terriglobus. The sequence continues at coordinate 38,640 of CAZZVI010000003.1, read as the reverse complement.
CACGACAGTCCAATGTTGGCCCTGGCGATCAACTGCTGATCAGCGTGGCTGACTTGGAAGAAGTTACAAACCGCACCGTTCGTGTGGCAGACGACGGCACCATCGATCTTCCGCTGGTTGGAGTAGTTCGAGTTAGCGGCACCAGCCTTGGCACCTTGCGCGCCAATCTCGCTACGAGCTTCTCGAAGTATGTGACCAATCCGAAGGTTTCCATCCAGCTGGTCAGCAGTCAGAATCAGCTTGTGTCGGTGCTTGGAGACGTCAACACGCCCAGCGTGCAGGAGCTTACTGGACCGCTGACGCTGCTCTCTGCGATTACGCGAGCAGGCGGCGCGAAGCCGGATGCCGGCCCACAAGTGATTGTCACGCGCGAGGCTCGTTGGGGAATCCTACCTATACCGGGCGCTGCGTTCGGAACAGGCGGCACGTTTTCCAGGGCCACGCTGTCACTCGATGATCTTGTCGCGGAAAAAACTCCGGAGAACAACATCCTGCTCAAGCCCGGGGATGTCGTATCAATCCCCAAGGGCAGCATCGTGTACGTGATCGGTGATGTACACAAGGCGGGTGGCTTTCCTCTTCGTTCCAGCGGCAGCCTTTCAGTGATCGAAGCGCTTGCCCTGGCAGAGGGCCTGACACCCAACGCGAAGAGTCAAAAGGCAAAGATCCTAAGACCTTCTTCAGTGAAAGGCGAAAAGCGCGAGGAGATCCCGGTGGACGTCAGTCAGGTTCTGGCCGGCAAATCCCCTGACCCGCAACTTTTTGCCGATGACATTCTTTTCATCCCGAGTAGCGCCGTGAAATCCGGTGCACGCCGCGCAGCGGAAGCAGTGCTCCAGGTGACTACCGGAGTGTTGATTTACCGGTGAGCTGGACCGTCAGTTCATCCCCAGGAGATTGCCTTGCAAGAACACCTGAGCCCTACCGGCCAGCGACGGGACCACAGTCTGCGGCAGGTTTCTGACCGCAGCATTGCCGATGCTGAGTCCCGCCACGCAACGTTTGCGGAAGACCCGCGCGATTTTGAGGAACAAGAGCGGCCAACGATGGCTGCGGATTACTACCGCACAGTCATGCGTCATCGCGGTCTGATTGCCGCCCTTGCATTGCTTGGCCTGGCGCTCGGGGTGCTGTTGCACCTGACGACGCAGCCCGTCTACGAAACGCGCACCTCCCTTGAAATCCAGCCCATGAACAGCGATTTCATGGATAGCCGCTCCGTTGCGCCTACGGCCGTCTTGCCCAGCGATGCAATTGTTCAGACGCAAATGAAGCTGCTCGGCAGTGACTCGCTTACGGAACGTGTGAAGGCTCAGCTGAGCGAGAGCGAACACGCGTCGGCCGTCGAGCGGAACGATCTCCTGTCGCGCGTTCAACGCCGGTTGCACCTCTCAGACGGTCCGCAGATTCCCTACGATAAGCTGCTGGACGAGACAGCCAACGGCGTAAAGATCAAGGCCATGGGCATCTCGCAGCTGGTCGAGGTCACGTGCGACTCGTGGGACCCTTCCTTTGCCGCGAACTTCTGCAACACGCTCATCGGCCAGTTCCAGACGGTCGACATGGAGAGCCGGGGCGACCAGGCCAAGCGCATCAGTGACTGGCTCGTTCGGCAGGCGGCAGATGTCCGGCAAAAGGCGGAGGAATCGCAACACCGCCTGGAAGCAGCAACCGGCGGCAATGGGCTCATGCTGAGTCCGCAGACCGACAGTGTCGGCGAAGAGCACCTGCGCGAGATGCAAACGGAACTGGTGCATGCCCAGGCAGACCGCATCGAAAAGCAGGCAGAACTGGCAGAGGCACAGAGTTCTGGTGGGACCGGTGGCCCAGATACAGCGGCATACTCCGCCTCGAAGCTGCGGCTTGCCGATCTGCAGGCGCAAGTAGCTGCGCTCGTACCGCCTCTCACGGAGGCGAACCCGAAGATCATCCACCTTCGCGCTCAGATTGCGGAGGTGCAACAGAACCTGGAGCGAGAGAAGGCGGTTGGTGCAAGCAAGCTCCAGGAGGCGTATCAGGCAGCAAAGCATCGCGAAGACCTGTTGAACCTCAGCTACCGAAAGATTGAAGGAGGCGTGTCCTCTGATTTGCAGAAGAGTTCGGAGGTTGACCTGCTGCGCCGCGAAGTGCAGTCTGAGCAGCAGCTGTATCAGACCCTGATGCAGCGTGCAAAGGAGGCCGGTTTTGCCTCCGCTATGCCGGCATCCACCATCCGCGTTGTCGACCCCGCCCGTAAGCCGAAGTTTGCGGTGTACCCGAAGCGTGTCACCACGGCTGCGGTCGGCACTCTGCTTGGGGTGATCCTCGGCATCCTCATCGCCTTCATCATCGAGCGCCAGATGCCTCGCCTCCGGTTGCCAGGCGATGTGAGCCGCTTTGTGAGAATCGACGAGCTTGGAGTGATTCCCTCGACCACGCTGCAGCAAGGTGTTCCTTACCAGAACGCCTCAGTAAAGCTGCTTGCCCCGGTGCAGGCTGTCGCCACGAAGCTCAAGCGTTCGTCGGAAGACAGTGCAAAGAAGACGAATGACAACTGGTCTGAAGAGGCTCTAGTCGCGGAGTCGTACCGAAGCACAACGATGTCGCTTCTTCTTGCCGGCCCTGACAAGAGCGCACGAACGTTCGTGGTCTCGTCGCCGAACGCGGGCGAGGGCAAGACCACTGTGACGTCCAACCTGGGCATTGCGTTGAGCAAGTCGAAACTGCGCGTGGTGCTGATCGATGGCGATCTTCGCAAGCCTCGCCTGCATGATGTGATGTCGGTTGAGAACAGTCATGGCTTACGCGATTTACTGCGTGATGGCGTTTCTGCCTACTCCCAGTCGATGGATGTTGTCTGCAAACCGACCGCCTACAGCAACCTGTTTGTCATTCCGTCAGGGAAAGGTAAGGAGTCGATCGCTGACCTGCTTCACTCTTCTGAACTGGGAGTGCTAATGGACGATCTTGCGAGCCGCTTCGATGTCATTCTGGTCGATTCCCCGCCCATGCTGCATATCGTGGATGCACGCATTCTCGCCGGCCATGCCGATCAGGCAATCCTCGTCTTCCGCTCGGGCGTCACGAAGCGCTCGAATGCGATCGCAGTCCGCAAGATGTTGCAGCGCGATCGTGTGCGGATCGCAGGGAGCGTGCTGAACGACTTCAATCCTCGGCGTGAAGGCCATGGCCGCTACTACAGCGGCTATTACGACTACTACGGCGCGGGCTCTGAATCTCTCGAGGCGAAGGTTTCGTAATGCCGTCTTCACTGATCGAAGAGCGCCCGATCGCTGATGACAGCGTGGATGCTGTCTCTACGAGCGCACTGCCCCCAGGTGTCGCGAAGCATGTGGTTCGCGGCACGTCGACACTGGGCGCGGCAGTCTTCGTTGAACGCGGCGCAAGCTTCCTTGCGAATGTGCTTGCCGCACGTCTCGCGGGAGCCTCTGTCTTTGGGGCATACTCCCTGGGCATCACCACCGCGAACAACATTTCCACCTACGCTGCCGGCGGCATAGGAACCACCGCGACCCGCTTCTCTGGGAAGTACCCATACGACGATGGCAACTATCGTGTGTTCGCGCAGGTGATGGCGACCATCTCGCTCGCGTCGGCTGCCTTGGCAGCTATCGCGCTGTGCTTAGGCGCGGGTCCGATTGCGCGGCTTCTGCACAAGCCCGATCTGGCAGGCTTGCTGCAGTGGGCCGGCATCACTGCAGCCGGAATGGTTCTGCTGGAGTGTGCCCGAGGATTCTTTGTGGGGCAGAGACGATTGCTGGCCTTGGCCGCTCTTTCTCTCCTCGTGGGCCTCGGCATGTTGGGTGTTTTGCCCGCGATGGCTTTGACGCATCGGCCGGCCGCAATGGTGATCTCACAAGGAGTCGTGACGCTGACCGCTGTGGCACTGTGCTGCGCGCTCGCAGCGCGACTGCATCTGCTGCCTTCGGCGCACGCTGTCTCCAAGGTCCCGTTCCTGGCGCTGCTGCGGGAAGTCTGGAGTTACGGATTGATCCAGCTTTCCGGGTTGGTGAGTGCAAACGTGGCGGGGTGGTGGGTGACGGCGCTGATCGCACGCGCCGATCCCACGCTGGTGCAGATCAGCTTCTTCGCCATTGCGAGCCAACTGAGAAACCTTATCGGACTCATCCCCTCCCTTCTCACCGAAGGCAGCTTCGCGGTCATGGCGTCAGGCGATGTGGAAGGTCAGCATGTGCCCAGAAAGGTGATGGCTCTCTGCACCTATGCGTCGACGGCCGTCTCGTTCCTGATCGCCGCGTTAGCCATGATCGTCGCGCCAATCATGCTGCAGCTTGTGTACGGCCGCCCCTATACCTTAGCTGCGTCCGCTGTAAGCACCGGCGTTGCGGTTGCTGTGGTGCAAATGGGCAATGCTCCGCCCTCTGCTCGTTTGAGTGTTGTGTCTATCCGTTCGACGGCCGTCGTGAACACGATATGGGCTCTATTCACCGCTTCAATTGGCACGCTCGTCATGCTGCGCGGAGGTAGCGCGGCAAGTGCCATGGCCGTTTTTCTAGCAGCGCACATTGCCATCGCCATCATGGTGCTGGTGGTTCTCCACCGCAAGGACAGTCTGCCCGATGGAATGATTCCGCTCTTTGCCGTCAGTTCCGTTGGTATTGTGCTGCTGGCCGGCCTGACGACGTACCGCGCGCAGAACGTTGCCCACCAAGGGAACGCTACAGCGATGATGTGTGCGTTGACTGGAGCTTCTGTAGCGTGTCTGTACCTGCTTGGGAGACGTCATGCGTGGCTTCCATCGAAGGCCATGGTGCATGGGCTGCTGCGGAGGGCTGCCGTGTTCCCAAAGGCATTGTTCTTTCGTCAGGATGAGGCGGCTTAGCCATGGCTGACTCGATCTCCATGATGACCGATGCGCGCACGTTCGAGACGGGTACGAGGTCCGGTCAAGGGCCTGCGTCCGTTCGCAAGGTTGTTGTGGTGCACAGTGGTGCGCGCGATCGCTACCAGGTAGCGTTAGGCCTGTCGCAGGCTGGGTTGTTGCAGTGCCTTGTGACTGACTTTTTCTGGTCGGAAGAGACGCCGATTCGGCGCTGGCTCGCACAGCACCTGCCGGCACGTTTCGTGTCGTTGCTGCGACAGCGCAGCGCTCCAGGACTTCCGGCAGCGCAGGTGAAGACCTGCCTTTCAGCCGGCGTCGCGGGATTTTTTCTGGACAAAGCGCGAGTCATTCCCTACAGCGTCCGGCGCTGGTCTACCAGGCGGGCTGACGCGACCCTAGGCCGTGCGGCCGGACGCATCGCAAGGGAGACTGGTACGGAGCTGCTCAGCTATAACTATTACGCCTTTTCCGCTTTCAAAGAGCTTGGCCGTCCCGGCCTGCTGTTCCAGATGCACCCGCATCCCGAAACCATGCGCGACCTGCTGCAGGCGGAAATGGCGGCACATCCGGAGTGCGCGGCGTCGTTGCAGCAGGAGTGGGAGCTCAACCTGCCTCCGGAAGACTTTCAGCGCCTCGTAGACGAGACGACGATGCCAATACGGTCGCTCGCTGCATCGTCGTTCACCCGCAGCAGCCTGGTGGATCATGGTGTGCCGGCGCAATCTGTGAGTGTCGTTCCTTACGGCATTGATCTGAGGGTCTTTCACCCGGACGAGCAGCAGCCGCGCCCGGCGGATGCTCCTTTGAAGTTGCTCTTCGTTGGCCGCATCAACCAGCGCAAAGGCATCAAGTACTTGTTGCAAGCAATCGCTCTTCTGCCACAAGCCGATCTTGAGCTTACGGTGTGCGGCAGAGTGATGGATAACCTGGATCTCTTTCAAGCGGCCGGCCATCGCGTGCGCATCAGACCGTCGGTAAGCTCGAGCGCACTCATCGCCGCATATCAGCAGGCCGATTTGTTCGTTCTTCCGTCCATCGCGGAAGGTTTTGGGCAGGTGCTGCTGGAATCGCTCGCGTGCGGCCTCCCGGTCCTTGCGACCACGCACACCGCGGCGCCGGACCTGATCCAAGACGGCCGGGAAGGTTTTATCGTAGAGCCGCGTCGGCCTGACCAGATCGCCAAGCGTATTCAGTGGGCGCTGGATCATCGTCAGGATCTGCTTGCCATGCGTTCTGCGGCACGGCTCTGCGCGGAGCAGTTCCCATGGTCTCGCTTTCACGATGGAGTGAAGCGCTCAGTTGAGCAGTACCTGGATCGTGTGCACACCGCGGAGCTGGAGGTTGCGTCATGTTCCTGACCCTCCTTCTGCTTACAGCAGCAGTCGCTGCAATTGGAATCGTCTGCGCACTGGACGGCAGCCGCGACATCTTCCATCCCCTGATGTTCATCGGTCCAATGATGATCTTCCTGTACACCTGGATGCCGTGGAAGCTCTACATGAACGGGGGGCTGTCCCGCTTCTTCGATTCCGGGCAGTTGCTGTTCATTGCGACGTTAAACCTGCTCGGAGTCCTTGCATTTGTAGGTTGTTGCCTGGCGGTCGGGGTGCGTTCTGTGCCGCGCAACAACGTCCGTATGGGACTTAGTCCCCGTGTTTGCCGCCGGTTGCTGATCGGGGGAACGGTCGCGGGGTCACTCGGCCTGCTTTGCTGGGCAACAACCATCGTCAACGTGGGCGGTTTTGTAAATGCCTACAGTTCTTCCTACACCGGTGGCTGGGATGACAGCGGGTACATCCGCGACGGCAGCATCCTCCTCCTGATCGGTGTCATGTCGGCTCTGCTCTCTCGCAGCGCCGGGGGGCCGCGGTGGCCGGCCTATAGCATGCTGATCATCTTCGGTTTGCCTTGGCTGGCTGCGGCGCTTCTGATGGCACGCCGGGGCCCAACGTTTGAACTCGCGATCTTTGTCTTCATGAGCTGGTACGTGAACCAGAAAAAACGCCCGCCCGTGGTGGCATTGGGCGTCGCGGGTATCTGCCTAGGATGGCTGGTCCTGTTTCTGGTCACGAACAGAAGTTCTATCTACATTGGTTCGAACTTCGACGTGAAGACGGACGTTGGGAATATCGTTGAGGCTTCTGACACGGGTAACGAATGGATTTACGGCGCGGGTACGGTACTTAGTTCGCAGCGCCGGGATCATTACTTCTGGATGCGTCGCTATCTTGCACAGGTTATGGTGCGGCCGATACCATCGGCCTTCTGGCCGAATAAGTACGCGGACTTCGGCGTTCCGGAACTACTTCATAATGCTGGCACTGGCGAAGGCTTCGGCGACACCTTAGGTTGGAAAGGTGCGGATGGATCTGCGCCCGGTATCGTTGCCGATCTCTGGGTCGAGGTCTGGTGGTTTGCCATTCCATTCATGGGAGCGCTGGGATGGCTTTATGGCTGGGTGTGGCGCAAGAGTGTGGTCGAGGGAGGTCCGTGGGTGAGCCAACTGATCGTGCTCACTGCAATCAGTATTTACCTTGTCATGCAGACGATGGAGGCAGTTATTTTCCGGTCTCTGCTACTTTCTATCCCAAGCTGGCTTATTTGGCGGTATGCAAACAGGTTTGCCATACATGAACATTCCGTACGCGTAGCAATTTCTACTAATAAGATTAAGTCCGTAGCGCTTTAGTGAAGGGACTAAGTCCTTTCACCTTCTCCGAGGGTCTATGTTATCTGCTCAGCAGTCCGCGCAAAAGCGCGAAAAGTGCCTTGTCGCCGTTATCTGGATCGATTGGTACGCCTACCATCTGGCTCGCTTCAAGGGCCTGCAGTCCGCGATCGGCAGCAATGGCGAAGTCCACGGCATCGAGCTCGTCGGCGGCGTCGGCGTGCACAAGGGCTACAACTTCCGCGTTGGCATGCCGGAGGGCCTACCGGTCGAGACCCTGCGTCCGCGAGACAGCTGGCTTCAAACGGGCAAGTTGTCGCTTTCGATTCTGCTTGTGCGACGGCTTCGCGCACTCGACCCTGCCGTAGCCCTGATCCCCGGCTACTACACGTTGCCCGCCGTTGCGGCTGCGCTTTGGTGCAAATGGAACCATCGCACCAGCGTCCTTATGACGGAAACAACGGCCACGGACCACGTCCGAAAGGGTTGGCGTGAGCGCCTCAAATCGCGGCTGATTCGCACCCTGTTTGACTGGGCCGTGACAGGTGGAAAAGCGCATGACCGCTATTTGCTGCAACTTGGATTTCCGGAGAAGAGGATCGCGCACTTCTATGATGTAGTCGGAAACGCGCATATCCGCGACGGCGTTGCCTCGCTTCGCTCCCGGACCTCCTCTCAACTACACGGTCTGCCGGAAAATTACTTCTTGTTTGTCGGCCGCTTGTCGCCCGAGAAGAATGTCACTGGCCTTCTGCGTTCCTGGCTTGCTTATCGCGCCGCGGGTGGAACATGGTCACTGCTTCTCGCCGGCGACGGGCCGGATGCGGAGGCGTTGCGGCAGCTTGCATCCAGCAGTGATTACTCCGCGGACGTGCATTTTCTTGGACATCGCAGTGCGCGCGAACTGCTGCCGGTCTACGCGTTTGCAAAAGCGTTCGTGCTGCCCAGCACCCGGGAGCCATGGGGCCTTGTCGTAAACGAAGCCATGGCTGCCTCGCTGCCTGTGATCGTCTCCAACCGATGCGGCTGTGCCGAGGATCTTGTTCAGCAGGGCCGGAACGGGTTCGTCTTCGATCCCGCCGATGACGCGGCACTGACCGAACATCTCATTCTGGTTTCTACGCTCACCGATCAGGCAAGAGAGTCGTTTGGAAAGCGCTCGCTTGAGCGAATTACGCTCTTCTCTCCGCAGAACTTCGGGCGCGAGATCGCGGCAATCCTGGATGCCGCAAACGGACCCGCAAACGACGGATCGCGCCGCATTTCAGAGTTCAGCGAGGCCTATCGTGGAAACGCTTGAGGTCCAGCGAAAGCAGGTATTGCCGTTTGCGGTGTCGCCGCTTCGCACGGAGCCGAACACACCCGCTGGCAGCTGGCTGCAGGTGCTGCCGCATCTCGACCCCGTTTACGGCGGCGTCAGTGCTGTCGTGCCCAGGCTTGCAAGACAACTTGCTTCGCAGGAAGGCGTTCGCATTCAGCTGGCGGCGTTCTGCGGAGCGGACGAAGCGCAGCCGGCAAACCAGGAGATCCTGAATCCGACTGTGTGGCCCCTATCGCGATCGGCCTGGGCATTTAACTTGGCGCTGCGAAAGCAGTTCAGCGATCTGATCTCTTCTTCGGATGGCGTTCATATCCACGGACTTTGGGAAAGCAGCACATTCATCGCGGCCTCAGCTGCGCGGAAAGCCCGCGTCCCTTACGTGTTGTCTGCGCACGGCATGCTGGAAGCTTGGGCGCTCGCGAACAAGCGGGTGAAGAAAGCGCTTTACGCCGCGGCGATCGAGCATCGCAACGTGGCACGTGCAGCATGCCTTCACGCGCTGACTCACGCAGAAGCCCTGGACTACAGAAAATTCGGTTACGCCGGGCCCATTGCAGTCATTCCCAACGGCGTGGAAGCAGAACCCTCGGCTGATCCAGCCTTGTTCTTCGAACGCTATCCACAAGCGCAAGGGAAGCAGTTGCTGTTGTTTCTGGGCCGCATTCACTACAAGAAGGGTGTCGACCTGCTCGTAAAAGCCTGGAGCGAAGTCGCCGATTTCTTTCCGGACGCTGTGCTCGTGCTGGCGGGACCCGATTCCGAGGGCACGCTGGCGCAGGTCGAGAACACAGTGACTCGCCTGGACCTCAGCGACAGAGTGATCTTCACGGGCATGCTTGATGCGCCTCTGAAGTGGAGCGCTCTGGCTGCGTCCAGCTACTTCGTTCTGCCTTCCTACTCGGAAGGTCTCAGCGTCGCCGCGCTTGAGGCCATGAGCATGGGCGTGCCACTCATCCTCTCTGAACAGTGCAACTTGCCGCAGGTTGCGGAGAGCGGCGCCGGCTTGCAGATCCAGACAAGCGTGCCCTCACTTGCGCGTGCGTTGCACACAGCGCTTGGCACGAGTCCGGGCAAACATTACGTCTTCAGTGCCGAAGCTAGAGCACTCGCGCGACGCGAGTTCGGTTGGGGTTCTGTCACGGAGCGGATGGCGGAACTCTATCGCTGGATCAGCGGCGGTCCGGTCCCGCGACACGTTGAATTGCTGAGAGGTAATTCATGACGACGCGTATCGATCTAGGCACGTACGACAACGGCTGGTATTCGCCTGGACGCTCGAATCTTTGGCGTGCTGTCTGGCTCTTTGTAGGCCTGCCGTTGTTTCGCGCTCCCTTGCTGCCCTTCTCTGGTTTGCGTGTCGCCCTTCTACGTCTCTTCGGCGCACGCGTCGGCAGACGTGTTGTCATCCATTCCGAAGTTGTGGTGAAGTACCCGTGGCATCTGCAGATAGGGGAGCACTGCTGGATCGGCGAGCGAGCCTGGATCGACAACCTGACCACCGTTCGGATCGGCAACAATGTCTGCATCTCGCAGGGGTGTTACATCTGCACCGGCAATCATGACTGGACCGACCCGTCCTTCGGCTTGATCGTTCGCTCGGTGGAACTGCAGGACGGTGCATGGGCGGGAGCGATGAGCACGCTGCTTCCCGGCGTCACGCTGGGCGAGGGCGCTGTCGCAGCGGCGGGTAGCGTCGTAGCACAATCGATTCCACCATATGAAGTACACAACGGCAATCCCGCGGTCTTTGCCCGTACTCGCCACGTGCGCGAGGCACGCGCGCATCACGAATCAAGAGAGCAGGTCGCGCAATGAGGATTCTGCTGATCAATCAGTTCTTCTGGCCCGACAGCGCGGCGACCAGTCAGCTGCTTACAGACGTGGCGCGCGAGTTGACCATCCAGGGGCATCAGGTGGATGTGATCTGCGGCGGAACCTACGCTGCGACAGGCCAGCAGAACGCTCCTGCTGTAAGCATCCATCACATCAAAGGCCTTCGCTTCACGCGCGGCACTATCGGACGCATTTCGTCTTACCTCACCTTCTATATCGGAGCAGCATGGCGCGCGCTCACGATGCCCCGGTCTGATGTTGTTCTTACCCTGACGACACCGCCCCTGCTCTCGTTGATCGGTGCTGCCGTGCATCGTCTGCGGGGAGCGCGTTTCTACATCTGGGAAATGGACATGTATCCCGACGTGGCCGTCGACCTCGGCTACATCCGTTCCGGAAGCCTGCTGCATAAGTTCATCGGCGGCCTTGCGGACTGGTCACGCCGCCAGGCGGACGGCATCGTCGCGCTGGGCGATTGCATGCGTACTCGCCTGATATCACGTCATGTCGATCCCGCGAAGATTACGGTCGTCCACAACTGGGCGGACAGCCGCCAAATACGCGTTCTGCCAAGTCGTCCGGCGGATGGCACGCTTCGCACTGTCTACTCCGGCAATCTTGGTTTAGCGCACGACATCAGTACCATCGCCGCAGCCATGCTTGAGCTTCGCAACGACTCGCGATTCAGCTTCGACTTCATCGGGGGCGGCTCGCGTCGGGAGGAACTTGCAACCTTCGTCGAGACGAATGGCATTTGTTCCGTGACGATGCGGCCGTATGTTGCCCGCGCCGATCTCGGCGAGACGCTTGGATGTGGAGACATCGGTCTGGTGACGCAGCGCGATGACTGCTGCGGATCGGTCGTTCCAAGCAAAGTGTACGGCTTGATGGCGGCGGGGCGCCCCATTCTTTTCGTCGGACCCGCAGCCGCTACGCCGGCCCAGATCATCGACGCGCATGCCTGTGGCTGGTGCGTCGCCTGTGGAGATTCCGACGCTCTCGTTCGACTATTGCGACACCTCGTGACTCATCCGGAAGACATCGCAGCTGCCGGAACCAATGCAAGGCGCGCTTTGGAAACCGACTACGACTTACTGCTCGGCACAAGCCGGATCATTGCTGTGCTGACGGGTCAATCAGCTATTCCCCGCAGAATCAGTCCGGCGACGGAGCGGCTCAGCGAATCAGTTACACCAGTGCGGTCATAAAGGAAGCATATGTATATACCACTGCTGCTCGGTCTGTTGAGCTTTGTTCTCTGCATGATCTACACGCCTCTCTGCCGGGTTGTCGCACTCCGCTTCGATCTCGTCGACACACCCGACGAGACAAGGAAGAAGCACGCTTCGCCGACGCCCCGTGTCGGCGGCTTCGCCATCGTGCTGGCTTATGCGACCGCGCTTGGACTGATGCTGCTCGTTCCACCAAGCAACGAGCAGCTGCACATTCAGCACTACTCGCTTCTGCGCGTGCTTCTGCCGCCCGCGATCCTGATTTTTCTGGTTGGTCTGTTGGACGACCTGGTCACCCTGTCGGCACTTCAGAAGCTTGCAGGACAGATCTTTGGGTGCATTACAGCGGCCGTGCTTGGCCATTTTTATGCGCCGGATAGCTTCACGTTCGGCGGAGCGGGTTCGTTCCTCGCACACCCCATCGTCAGCATTTCCATTTGCGCCTTCTGGCTGGTGTTATGTACGAATGCCATCAACCTGATCGACGGCATGGACGGCCTCGCATCCGGCATCGGTCTGCTTGGCACGATCGCGACCCTCATGATTGGGATCTATACCCACAACGCCGGTCTTGTTGTGGCGACGGTCCCGCTGGCTGGGGCGCTGCTGGCATTCTTGTTCTACAACTTCAATCCTGCATCGATCTTTCTCGGTGATTGCGGCAGCCTGACCATCGGGTTCATGCTCGGGGCGATCTCGCTGACCTGGCAGCATCACCGGGGTGGGATGGCACTCGGCATGTTCGCGCCCATCACGGTGTTAGCGCTTCCACTGCTAGACGTGACACTCGCCATGAGTCGCCGGTTCCTGAGGCGCGTACCGCTCTTTTCGGCTGACCGCGGCCACATTCACCACGTGATCCAGGACCGGGGGTTCGGACCAAAAGCCGCAGCGCTTGTCCTTTACGGTGCTTGCACGGTCGCCGCCATTCTCTCGGTAGTTGCCCGGCTGTCTCCTCAGATCTTCCATGTTGTTTGCATCGTCCTGTCCATTCTGCTGCTGCTCACGGCAGTTCGTTACTTGGACTACGTCGAGTTCCGGGCCATTGGCCGAGTCTTCTCATCCGCGAGCATGCGGCGGCGAGTCCGGGACGAGATTTACCTGCGCGAGCTGGAGGTAGCGCTCACCCAGTTGCGGGACGTCGATGACTGCTGGAAGGTGGTTCAGCAGACCTGCGCCGATCTCCGGTTCGCCACCGTGGAGATGTACTTCGAGACCCTGTACTTCGACGCGGTGCTCGACGATGAGACCCACCCGAAGGACTGGTGGATGACCATCCCGGTGGGCCTGCACGGCTACATCCGGGTGAGCCGATCAAACCTCTTGCAGACGGAGCACCTCGTCATGCCGGCACTCGATCGGCTGCACCGTGGTTTGGACAAGTGGGAGAGACACCATGGGAAAGACAGCACGGCGATGCTGAGGCAGGCCGCCTGAGTAGCGGTTTGCAGGCTAACGAGAGACCGAGACGGTCACGGGCGGAGAGAGCAGCGTCGCATTAGCAGTTGTGTGTGCCCATACCTGAATCGAATGAGTTCCGTTCGATAACGTTGTCGAGTCCAGCGTGTACAGGTATGGAGCCGTGCCGACTCGCTGGTAGCCGTATTCTTGACCATCGACCACAAGATACGATCCCGCGGCGTCCAGCTGCGCATTGATGGCGGCGACTACTGTAGTCACGCCCTGAACCGCCTGGCCGCTTAGCGGATAGGTGATCGCGACCGCACTCGAGCCTGACCCGGGCGGCGTAGGTGCAGGCGGCGTAGGAGGCGTAGGAGGCGCGGGAGTCGTTGGTGGTGCGCTGGCTACAACGACTGGAACAGTGTTCGAGAGTAGGGCTTGGTTTGAAACGCTGTGACCCCAGACTTGCAGCGTGTGTTGTCCAGCGGTGAGCGTGGTCGTATCGAGCGGGTAAGTGAACGGCACGGAGGTGACACGCGCCGTGCCGATCTCCTGTCCATCGACCATCAGGTAAGAGCCGGCAGCATCCAGACTGGCAGCGACAGAGGCAACAATCTGCGTTGTCCCTGAGATCGTGTCTCCTGAAGATGGCGACTGAATGATGATCTGCCCCGTAGGCGCGGGATTCACCGGCGCAGGTGCTGGCGGAGTGGGTGCCGGTGCTGGCGGGGTGACAGGCGGTGTGGGGCCGCCCACTCCTGCCGCCTGATAGATCGCCATGATCGCAGGATTGTTCGCCTGCCAATAGTCCGCGTGGGCCATGAGGATGTCTCCGGCAGCAACTGACGCTGTGAGCTGTGAAGTAAACGCAGCTAACGTCCCTGGGTCGACATCGTTGATCAGATTGCAACTGAAGGCCTGCGGATAGTAGCCGTAAATGGTCTTATCCGTGCCAAGATCCTGGTGAAACAGAAACGTCAGGAAAGGCGCCGTGTAGGCATAGTGCTTGGGTGTGCTCTCTTCCGGAATCAGCAGACTGTCGGGAAATGCAGCGGCCAGCCGCTGAAAGATCCCCGCATCCAGCACAGCGCCATTCTGTTCCACGGTACTGTCAATGTAGAAGAGTGTTGCGCCCCAACGATCATGCGCGTACTTAATCTTCTGCAGCATGCTCGCTTCGGCGGCAGTGTCGGAAAGGTAGACCTGCTGCGCTGTGCCGTCTGCCGCTTTTGTAAATTGTTGGGGGCGTATGCAGACGCCGATGCGAAAACCCGCGCTTGAAATAATTTTGAAGAATGCGTCGTCCAGCTTCAAGCCGGAGTAGCCCGACGATGTATCCGAGATAACGGACTCCATCTCAGGAGCTTCGATCGCAACCTGATCGGGCGAACAGACATAGGTCGTGTTCTGGGGATACTCTTCGCCTTCAAGATCCCATGTAATGACGCCCTGCGCGTTGAGTCGTTGCAGGTTCGTCACAACGTCACGCGCGCGCTGCAGGACCAGGCTTTGGAATCGAGACAGCCCGAGCGGAGTGCGAACGTCAAAATCACTTGGGTTTCCATCATTAAAGTACCGCCGGGGGTTGTTTGGAAATCCACCCGGTTGAGTGACATCGCCGCCCGCGGGAGAGCTCGCCAGATAGTTGGTGCCGATGATGCGTTTATCCGCCCACTTCAGTTGCGGCGGCCACGTTGTGCTCCAGCTTGCGTAGGCGTCCGTGGCCAGGGTGCTGAGTGGGGTTCCAGAAGGTGCAAACCGCAGAGAAACCGTGAATGTATCTGTCTGACCCGGTGCCACAGGACGATCGTTGTGCGGTTGAAAGGTGGCCAGACCATCCGGTGTCGTGCTGCTGACCAGCGCTGAGTAGACCGGGCTAGATCCACCAGCCGGCCAGAAACCGCTGTAAAGTGGCTTGGCGGCGTCTGGAACGACACTCGCCACCTCGCCTGCACCAAAGTCGGCCAGCAGCGTGCTGGGTCCCGTCGTATTGAACGCTACCTGAGGGTAGCTTGCGTTGAGAAAACCAACGGGCAGTACAGGAAAATGCAACGCCAGCGGGTAGATGGACGCACCATCAAGGATTTCACCTGAATTAGCTCGGTTTGTCTCCGTTACAACGAGATTGAGCGTGTCTCCCACCTGGACGTATTGGGTGCGAATCGATCCCCAGGCAAACTGGTACGTCCAGGCGTGTGCACTCGGGTCCCACGTCTTACTTGTGCTGTTCTCTCCCCACCCGTCAGCAGGTCCTGTAAGGACATTGCCCTGCAGGTCCGTCACCTTCATGTGCCAAATGTGAAACGCATCACCGGAGAAGCTCCTGGTGTTCTCCAAGGCGACTCCACCGTAGGAGACCTGCTGAAGGCCGGCTGTGCTGAATGACACAGAGAGCTGTGCGTAGCTTCTGATGTAGAACAGTGACATGCACACAAGGAACAGCGTACGCAGATGGGCGGCCCTGGACTGAGTCATTCCGCCATCGTAACTGCGTCCTGGCTGGTGTCGTCATTGATGCTGCGCAATGCGTCCTAAAAATTAATTTAGGTCACTAACTTGTGCTCTTACATCATCGTTTGTCGGGGCTAGGAGAGACCAGGTGAGCCTTCACGATGAAGCGCATGGGAGCGCTACCGATGAAATTGAATGGGTAGCAGGTGATCAGCGTCACCTCTGGCTGATTGGAAATCTCAAGTACATCCAGGCGATTCGGAGCCACTACCTGCAGGGAATCCACATGGTAATGAAACGTGCCCTCCGCACCCTTCACCTGGATGTCCATCCCCTTCTGTATCGATCGCAGGGGACGAAAGACGGTGTCACGGTGCGCAGCAAGCACCATGTTGCCGAGTCCGCCGCTTTGGGCCGAACCCGGAACGTGGCCGACACCACGCCGCAGGTCGCGGTCCTCCACGCCTTCTATCAAGGGTGCGGACAGGCGAATCTGTGGCACGCTGATTGTGCCGATCGTCGTGCCATCGGGGTCGGTGTGTTCTCCACGCAGGTACGCTGAACCCAAGGCAGAGACCGGAATGACAGCCCCATCCGAAGAAGCTGCCGTCGCTGGAGTCTGCATGCGGGCGATCACGGCCGGAACGTTCATGCAGGCATAAAGAACTGCGGCGGCCAGACCAACCCCCATCAGGGCGAGCTCCAGCCACCGCAGTCGAGTGCTAGCGGGCATTGACCCCGTTCCGGCGGAAGCGGACGACCATCGCCGAGGCGAAGCTGCCCAGCATGACCATCAGCACCAACGGCAGATTGCTTGCCGTGTGGGGCAGGGCAGAGAGAGCTGGCCGGCGTTCGTTACTCGCGACCTGCTTCGTCGCGGCAGGGGCGGGCCTCCTCGCGACAATAGGCTGACTCGCAGGCGGAGGCGTCGCAGGAGCGGCCGGGGGAGGCTGCATCTTCGCAACCGTCGTAGCCGGGCTCGAAACATCCGGGGCAACATAACGCTTCGCCGCGATCCCAGGCTGTCCTGTCGTCACCTTGGTCGCCTGAAGGCTCCAGAGGGTAACGATTTGTGCGTCTTCTGTAGAGAGTTCGCTCCCCTTGACATGCAGATTGTCTGAGGCGGGATCGATCGCGAGGACCTGCTCCTGCGTCTTTGTCACGATCGAGGCGGCCTCTGCTTTGGGATAGACAAACTCAACAGTTCCACCACCCGGAAACTTGAAGCCGCGCAGAGCTTCGTGCCCTTTCTCTGTAGGCAGAGCAATCGGACCCAGACTGCCGCTCTGCAGGCCGGAGTGAAGCACGCCCAGGAAGGTTGACTCCACCTTGCCGCTGTCGCTTTTCACCTGAATGATGGCGCGGTCGGTGAGGTGATCCTTGATGAGAATGGTGTAACCGCCAGCCTTCAGAACTTTGCCGGGGATCTGGGTATCTCGCTGTAGGGTGAATGGCGTATCAAGAGTTGCTGCGTCAGGAGCGAATGAGAGTGAGGGGGCCGGTGCCGCATAGGCACACGACGACGATAGTGCTGCACATAGGAGAAGGGTAGCAAGGCGCATCGATAATTCCTTTCAAAGCAAGGTGACATCATGAGCGATACTTTTCGGTATATGAAGAGATGTTAGGTTCTGCGTAGCGGAGGCCCGAGATGCGAAACTGCCTTATAGTTCTTTCCACAGCACCTTCTTTTTTGATCATGCAGAGCTGTTCTTTCGTGTAATCGTAATCGGGTCTTCCGGTTGAACTCGCGATGCAAGCGTCATCATCGTGCTAGAAACGTATCGGAAGCCCATCGTCGCTTCAGGAGTTATCCTTGCGGGCTGCCCTGCTGCAGAAGATCATCTTCGGCCTTCGCCGTCACTATCTTCCCCTGGCCGTGAGTGCGTTCCGAGCCTGTTATTGGCGAGCGCTCGGCATGTCGATCGGCCGAGGCGCAAAACTGGGAAAGATCATCGTGACCTGGCCCCACAAGATTTCGCTGGAAGAGAAATGCAGCCTGGAGCATGGAATCTATCTCAATGCGGCTGGAGGCTACTCCGCGGGGATTGCAATTACGATTGGAGCGGGTACCTTCGTTGGCAGCGGTTGCGAGTTCAATGCCATTGAATCTATCCGCGTCGGACAGAACTGCCTTATTGCAAGCGGATCTCGCTTTATCGACCACAACCATGGCATCGAACTCGGCACCGCGATGAAGCTGCAGCCGGAAATCTCTGCAGCCATCGTGCTTGGTTCTGATGTCTGGGTCGGGGCAAACTGTGTGGTGCTGAAGGGCATCACCATCGGAGATGGCGCAATCGTAGCTGCCGGGTCAGTCGTGACGAAGTCAGTCGAGCCCTACACCATTGTCGGCGGTGCTCCAGCCAAGCTCATCCGCATTCGAAC
This sequence comes from uncultured Terriglobus sp., assembly GCA_964657335.1. Classification (GTDB taxonomy): domain Bacteria; phylum Acidobacteriota; class Terriglobia; order Terriglobales; family Acidobacteriaceae; genus Terriglobus. Next base: position 20,503 of record CAZZVI010000003.1, on the reverse strand, counting down.
GTAGGATTCACCATCACAGCAGAGTCTTGAACTCGTGAAGCAGCTTGTCTGAAGAGATCTGCCACGTGAAGTTCGCTGCGCGCGCTCTTCCTCTGGCGATCAGGTCACGTCGCGCGGCAGAGTCTTCCACCAGCGTGGTAATCGCCTCGATGTGTGCTGCTGTGCCGTGTGGAGGTAACAGGACTGCCGCGTCTCCTGCAACTTCAGGAATGCCTGTCGTGTTGCTGCTGACCACCGGCGTACCACTTGCCATGGCTTCGATCACCGGCATGCCGAAGCCGTCATAGAGCGTTGGAAACCAGACGACCTGTGCGGTCTGATAGAGGGCGACTAATTGTTGTTCTTCCTGAAAACCAGCCAGAATGCAGCTGGGGCCAAGCGCCCTGGCCCGGTCCAGGTAGGCGGCGTCAGCGTGGTTGATTACGACCAGGAGCAGATCCGGATGCCTGCTCACCACGTGCGGCCACGCATCAAGGACGAGGTCTGCGTTCTTGCGGAATTGGAGCCCACCCGGCACCAGGACAAACTGCCGGTCGCGCAGGCCGAACTCTTCCAGCACCTGCAGCCCTGCCGGCGTGGCGGCCTGGAAGAAGCTGCTGGATGCGGCGTTTGGTACCACGCGTAGCCGGTCCCGAAGCCCCGGGAAAAAATGTGCCGTGCGTTCTGCCGCGAAGTTCGAGATCATCTGGAGCATGTCGGCTTCGCGCTCAAGCCGGGCAAAAAGCATCCGCCACTTGAATCTTTGCTTTGCCAGCCAGAAGCTCGTGCGGTGGGCCCCAGGTTCGAAGTGCTGGGCGTCATGGCAGGTCACGGCGAGTCTGGCGTTTCGCACCGGCACGTAGGATTCCGCGGTGCAATGCACCAGGTTCGTTTCAGGCCAGTAGTGTTCCGCGACCGGCCCATTCAGAAGGATCCAACGCAGCTGCTGTTTCGATGTCCCCGCCTTGAAGAAGTGGTACTGAAACGAAGTCCAGGGCTCTCCCACCTTGGCGATGACGTTGCGATGGTCTTCCGGATCGGCGAGAACGTGTAGCTTCACACCTTCCGACCGGTGGAGATGTTCGGTGAGTTCGCGTGACACTCTCCCGACGCCGGTCGAGCGATAGATGTTTCGAAGATGGATGTAACTGAGGATGTTCAAGCGGCAGCCCAGCGGAATAGGAGCGAGCTAAAGCCCGTTCTGCAGATTGTACTCACCATCAGACAGGCAAAAGCGATGAGGTCATTCTTCTAAGTGGGTAAGGTCGTAACCTGATGGGCCTGTGTGGGACTGTGTTCGTACGGCAGCCGACCTCTTTCTGCTAAAGCGGGCCGTCAGTCTGCTTCGAAGCGCGCGGAGCAAGTGGTGAAGTCGGCTCTGCCTGTCATCCGATTCGATCCACGCACGCAGGTAGGCCGCCTCAGCGTCGATTGAAGCTGTGTCTTGGCCCTCGGAAACAGGGATGTGCGCACCCGACGAGGTTTGCCTCAGATGGGGTTCGCTGGTTGACCGGCACTGGGGACAGCCGCGCCGCTGCCTGAGGACCCTGCTGGCCATCACTGCGAGAGTGCGACCTGTGTGACCGCAATCCGGGCATGTCAGCCAGAATGCTGAACGGGCCGTGAGCTCCTGTTGTGTTCGTGAGATCTGTGTCTGGTACATCGAGGTTCTCCGGAAGGTGAGAGAAACCCGGTTGAAGAAGCGACGCAAGCACTACAGACCGCAGGGCGTGACAGGCACAGCTTCAGATTACACGTTTGAGGGTGCAAGTATGCGAATGTCGATGTAGAGCACAAGCTCGTTTCGGTCGATCTGCCGCTCACATCGGAACGGTATAATCCGGATGTTTCAAATATCGGGGGTATCCATGCGCCGCCTTCTTCCTCTCGTGATGCTCGCTATGATCGCGCCTGCACTTCCAGCTGAAAGCCACAACCCTGGGGATTACCCGTTACGCATTCACATTTATCGGCGGAACGAAACCACGTTCTACCACAATCGCCAGGCAGAGGAAGCGAAGGGCGAGGGCCGCGCAAACTTGTTCGAGGGAGGCGAACCGAAAGGTCTCGACTTTCAATTCGAGTGCGATACAAAGCTGCAGACGTCTTCGGGTTACGAGACATTCCCTGCCAAGTGGAAGAAACCGGGCCAGGAACTGGTCATCCTTCAGCCCCAGTTTGGTAAGAACGGCTATGACACATGCCGGCTCAAGGTGATGGTGAAGGATTTCGTCTATGTAACCCGCAACGGCAATCTGGCAAGTGAGCCGCCAGACGTTTTCAAGCAATGGATGGCGAAGCACGAGTACGATCCAGAACACGGCAAAACGAACCCGATTCAGGTTGCTCCAGCCGCCGGAGATCGCCCGGGCGTAGGTCCGTCAAGCAGCGCACCTGCAAGTACCACCTCTGCGCCGCCGCAGTAGGGTTGCGCGCGCTCGGCTGCTGCGCGAGTTCTCTCGAAGCGCCTCCGCCGTGACGTTGCCGGAGAGTACGAGAGGCTCGTGAGTCAGGCGGGGTGCTCCCTCTCTTGGAACGTAACAGCCTCGATGCGTGCCCTGGGATCACTCGGCCTCATCACCTTGTGTCTCTGACTTTGCGGCAGCTATGATGCTCAGCGATAACCTTTCCCTCTCGCAGCGTCTTCGTCTTGCGTCTGTGCAGTTGAGTAAGGAGCAGTGATCCGGCTGCGCACCGCTTCGGGTGCCGGGGAGTGTCATCTATGTCATCTATGTCGCGCCGAGCGATGCTGCAGCGGACTCTGGCCAGCGCAGCGTTCGCTGCAAGCCCGGTTCTCTCACAGGGCCAGAATTCAGCCACCAGTACGGACGTTCCCATGGCCCGCAAGGGCAGAATCAGGCAATCGGTCTGTAAGGGGCCGTATCCCAGCCTGAGTGTGGACGAACTCTGTCGCTATGGTGCTCGTATCGGTCTGAAAGGGATTGACCTGTTGCAGCCGGCAGACTTCGAAACGCCGAAGAAATACGGGCTCACCTGCGCGATGGGATATGCGGGCGCAGGTTCCATCAAGGACGGCCTGAACCGGATCGAAAATCACGACAAGATCGAGGCGGCTCTTCGACAGACGATTCCATCCGCGGTGAAGGCCGGCGTACCAAACCTCATCACGTTCTCCGGCAACAGGAACGGCATGTCCGATGAAGAAGGTGCGAAGAATACGATCGTCGGACTCAACAGGGTCAAGCGGATGATGGAAGACGCGAACACCACCCTGTGCCTGGAGCTTCTCAACAGCAAAGTCAACCATAAAGACTACATGGCCGACCATACGGAGTGGGGCGCCCAGGTCATGAAGGAGGTCAACTCCCCGCATGTCAAGCTGCTCTACGACGTCTACCACATGCAGATCATGGAAGGGGACCTCATCGCAACGATTCAAAAGAACATTCAGTGGATCGGTCATTTCCATACGGGTGGGGTTCCCGGGCGCAACGACCTGAATGACATGCAAGAAGTGCAGTGGGATGGTGTGATGCGCGGCATTGCAGCGACTGGGTTTAACGGGTTCGTCGCGCATGAATTCAAGCCGCTTGGGGATCCATATGCAGCCCTGCTGCAAGCGGTCAATCGCTGTGATGTGTAATCCCTGCCAACCAAGACTGAGCATGAAAGCGAGGAGCCCGTTCTATGCAACGACGTGATGTTCTCCGACTGTTGACTTCCACAGCGGTCTTCTCTGCCATACCCGTCGAACTGCTGCAGGCTGTTCAGCGAGCCAGAGCAGAGACAGGGCCGTCCGTCGGTCTGCGGACGCTAAACGCACATCAGAACGCCACGATTGAAACCCTCAGCGATGCCATCATTCCGGAGACCTCCACTCCCGGCGCGAAGGGCGCGAAAGTCAGCGAATTTATCGATCTGATGCTGACCGAGTGGTATGACAAGCCGGATAGCGACCGATTTCTTCAGGGCATTGCCGACGCAGATGCTGCCAGCCAGAAGCGATTTGGCAAGACATTCGTCCAATGTTCCGCCGCGCAGCAAACCCAACTGATGAAGGGCTGGGATGACGAGGCGATGCGCTACTCCCACGCCGTGAAAACGGCGCAGAAGACAAAGGCCACACCGCCGCCAACGAACTTCTTCTACACGGTTAAGCGCCTGACGCTCGTGGGTTATTACACGTCCGAGATTGGCTTCTCCAAAGAACTCGGAGCCACCATCATTCCACTGAAGCACGCGGGCTGTGCTCCGCTGTCGGAGGCACGCTCTTGAATATCATTGGCACCAAGTCGAACACCTACGACGCGATTGTGATCGGCTCCGGCATGAGCGGTGGCTGGGCCGCCAAGGAACTTACCGAGAAGGGCATGCAGACGCTCGTACTCGAAGCCGGTCAGACCATCATTCCCGAACGCGACTACGTCGACCACCTGCCGGTGTGGGAGGTAAAGTTCCGCGGGTTGCGAGACCGTAAGTACGAAGAGGTCTACCAGCCGAAGCAGCGCAACATCGGTGACGAGTGGAACTCAAAGTTCTTCGTCAACGACGTGGAGAACCCGTACACCACTCCGCCTGACGCGCCTTACCTGTTTCTGCGTGGGCGCCATGTGGGTGGCCGGTCCGTCATGTGGGGACGGCAGTCGTATCGCTGGAGCGACATCGATTTCACAGCGAACAGCAAGGACGGCCACGGGGTCGACTGGCCCATCCGCTACAAGGACATAGAACCCTGGTACGACTACGTGGAAGAGTTCATCGGTGTCAGCGGACAAGCCGAGGGTTTGCCTCAGTTGCCGGATGGCAAGTTCCTCCCGCCGTTTGAGATGAATTGCGCGGAGATCGCCATGAAGCATGCGGTTGAGGCAAAGTTCCCGCAGCGCAAGGTCACCATCGGCCGCACCGCCATCCTGACGGTCGACCACAAGGGCCGCTACGCGTGCCACCAGTGCGGCCCGTGCGATCACGGGTGTATCACGCGGTCTTACTTCAGCAGCATTAACTCCACGTTGCCCGCGGCGCAAGCCACCGGCAAGCTGACGCTGCGCCCGATGAGCGTGGTGCACAGCCTGATCTTTGATGGAGCCACGCGCCGCGTCACCGGCGTGCGCATCATCGACGCAGACACGCGGCAGACAAGGGAGTTTCACGCGAAGCTGATCTTCCTGTGCGCTTCGACACTGGAATCGGCGCGAATCCTCATGAATTCGGCGACTACCGAGTTCCCGAATGGACTTGCAAACTCCAGCGGCGAGCTTGGCCACAATCTGATGGACCACATCTTCCACAGTGGCGCGACTGGGCGGATCCTCGGCTTTGAGGATCACGTACAACTTGGAAACCGTCCGAACGGAATCTACATCCCGCGCTTCCGAAACATCCACGACAAGTCGCCAGACTTCGTGCGCGGCTACGGATTTCAAGGCCGCGCCGCCCGCGCTACATGGTCTCGCGGCACAGACACACCCGGATTCGGCGTCGACTTCAAGAACATGCTGCGGGATCCGGGGCCGTGGCATGTCACCATTGGGGCGTGGGGAGAGTGTCTTCCCAGCCGCAGCAACCACATGGAGTTGAACCACGACACGGTGGACGCTTGGGGCGTACCCACCATCAAGATCACCCATAAGTGGGGCCCGAATGAACTGGCAATCTTCAAAGATGCGCAGGTCACAGCGGCCGAGATGCTTGAAGCGACAGGAGCCAAGGACATCGAGATGAGCACTGTGCCGTCGCTGCCGGGGGAGTGTATCCACGAGATGGGCAGCGCACGCATGGGACGCGACCCGAAGACGTCAGTCCTGAATGCGCATAATCAGGCGCATGA
>CAZZVI010000003.1:0-14636 GCA_964657335.1 uncultured Terriglobus sp. | reverse complement strand
GCCGTCCCGAGGAACACGATGCGGTTTGCTGCACTCGTCAGACCGAAAACGCTGTTGATGGAGATCGACTTTCCGAAGTACGGCGAAGTTAGAACCCCGACTGGTGTCCCAGGATTTGTACTGTTCAGAGCGTTAATTGCATTGAAAGAAAAGCTGAGATCGTAACGCGGATCTCCAGGCGGCGGCGCCTTCCCGACTGGCGCGCTGCCTGCGGGCAGTTTGGGTGCTTCCGGCCGCGGGCCGAATTTAAAGTCACGATTTAGCTCAAAGGCAGTGAAAACAGTTCTCGGCGCAAGTGCATAGTTATAGGGAATGATGGCTTCGCCGGGCTGAGGAACGGCGTCGAACTTCCCATATGCCGTGTTGTAAATGACTGAGGTTGGACCCGGGTTGGTGGCGAAGGCGGGCCGTTCGTTGTACTGGGTATCGCCGTTCCGGTCGGCCCCGGTCGTGATGTTGAATCGCGATCGGGAGAAAGCGCCCACGAACCCGTCCGCGGAAAAATGGAACGGCAGCTTCACGCTGGCATCGGCGAACAGTCGCTGTCCCACAGGCTGCATGCTGAGTCCAGACGGCCCAAAGTCCGCTGAGACGTTGTAGGGCTGCGATGGAAAGCTCGTTGCACCAAATGTGTCGTTGTGCTGACGCCTCGCAGAGTAGAACGCGAAAACAGAGATCCGTTTCGTGATTTGTAGATTCGTATTCACAGCAAAGCTCTGTGCTTTCTCTACTCCGTCAGAGGCGAACTGGTAAACATCGCCCGCTGTGGCGAGCGGCCGGCTGCCATTTGGCAGGGGAGCATTCGCATCCTGTGAGTTGTATTGATGAACGCCGCGCACCGCATAGTAGGTCGCTGTGACAGAGCCGAGTTTGCCAAGAGACCGCTCTGCCGAAAGGCTCGCAATGTTTTCCGATGCAATATGCAGGTTGGGGCTGATCGTGTATGGGGTGGCCATGGTACCGGTAAGTTGGCTGGGGTTTGGGATCGTCGGATAGAAGCCGGGATTGTCGATGTAGTACGACTTCTGAGTCGTGCCGTTCTGCCGAAGCGTCGTCAAAATGTTGGCTGCCGCAAAACGTTGATAGAAGATGCCCGCATTTCCCCTCAGAGTGACTAGAGGCGCGCGCTTATCCGTTTTCCCAATAGCCCAGGCAATGCCGGCACGCGGTGCCGGGTTGACGCGATCAGGAACGGCTGTCTGACTCTCCAGCCGCAATCCGATGTTCGCCGTAATATTCTTACCCAGCTTCCACTCGTCATCCACATAGGCGCCAAGATCGCCATTGACGAGTGTGACGGAAGACTGGCCGGCAGTCAGGCTGAAGAGGCTTGGTGTCCCCGCCTGGTATGCCGCAAGGGAAGGAAACGTAAACTGTCCGTTGTAGTTTGCGGTGGAAGCGTTCGCTTCACGCAGCAGCCGATAGCGGGCGCCGAAGCGAAGAAAGTGGTTGCCCGCTGCAAAGGACAGATACTCCTGAAATTCGAAGTGGTTTTGCTTGTCCGTGGACCCTTGCGCGGGCGATCCTCCACCGCTGAAGGCGCCCTGCACAACAATCGCCGGAGCGGTGGAGTTTGGAGTTTGCTGAAGGCTGCTGCGCACGTACTGGAACCTCGTCTCTGACACGAGCTTCGATCCGAGAATCTGCGTGTTGCCCACCTGCAGCGTTTGTGTCGTCAAGGCATTCGTTGTCCCCTGCGATGGCAGAACAAGCAGTCCAACGCCAGTGTTGCTTGTGGTTGACTTGTTGTACTCGTAGCGGCCGACGAAGGTGCTGTTTGTGGTGAGCTGCCGGTCCAACCGTCCAGAGAAGCTGTATTGCGTCTGCGGAGCGGGAACAGCCATCGATAGCGTCGTGCCGTCTGGATTGAAGGCGTTCACGACAACATTATTGTGCTGATCGCTATGCTCCCCCGAGAAGAAGAACGAAGTCTTCTTGCCGATAGGGCCGTTTACATCTCCACGGCTGAACAGCAGGAAGTAAGGAGGCTCGCTGCCGGTATACGGATTCAGTGAATTGAAAGACTTCGTGGAACCGGAGGAAAAGAAGTCACCATGGAGCTTGTTGCTGCCTGGCTTCGTCAGGATCTCAATGCGGCCATAGCCGAGGTCTTCGTACTGGGGAGAGAAGGGGTTCTGGTTGATCCGGATCTCGCGAATCGTGTCCTTTGGCGGAAAGCGGCCGCCGCTGAAGCCATCAACATAGATCTGGCCGCTTCCGCCCGACATCGCCTGCACCTGCAGCTGCATGGTGGAATCATTGGAAGAGAGGATGTCGAGCTGTTCCCCCTTGAACACGAGCGCACTTTTGTTCTCTGAAGCCGTCGTACTCCCGGCATCGACAGACGGTACATCGACCTGAGTGCTCGCTGTTGAGATTACAAGGCGAAAGCTCAACGAAAGAGGCTGGCTGCCCACTTCCACCGTTCGCTGAAGAGGATCGAACCCATTCGCGATGGTAGAGATGTCATAGCTGCCTGGAGCGAGTGAGACGGCAAACCGCCCCGCCCGATCCGTGACAAGGTCGACCGAAGCCGAGGTTGGTCCCTTATTCGTTGTCTTCGAAGAAGTGATGTGTACCGAGGCACCTGCCACGAGTGATCCGGACGGATCTGTCACCGTTCCTGTCAGCGCAGTGCCCGGCGACGGACTGTCGCTCAAGGATCTGCCCGGAGCCGCCGTATTGGATGGCCGGCCCTGAGCGTTCAGAGACTGTGAAGAGATGAGCACTGCGCCACACATCATGAGGAGAGTTGCATTTTGCAAAACAAAATCCTTCGTGCATCCCGCCGGACGGTCAAACGGAACCTCTGGAGGTAGGTGCAATATCAGCTTGGACGTTGGAGCTCAATGGAAGTCTGAAACCAGGTGAATGGAAAGGTCCTCATCGGATTACGCTCGCCGGCCCGCTACCTACTCAGGCCGAGTGTCTGTACCTCCTCGGAGAACTCGTCGAGGAACGCGTCGTCGGAAGCGGGATGCGATGGTAGAAAGCGCAGCCAATGCAGCAGTGCGTGCGCTGCTGCCGCACTTGCACATGCAGCTACCAGATGCCAGGGATGACCATTCGCCCAGCGTTCGATGCTCACTGTAAACAGGATCGCTACAGGCACACCAAAGACATACGTCGCGAGCGTCATGGGTAAGCTGCTGCGACCTGGCAGCACCGGCCGCGTGAACGGTACGTGCGCTTCGAAGAAGAAGAACACATCCGTCAACAGCACGGCGCACAGCAGTCCATAAGTCGCCTGCAACATGAGAGCTGCACCTCGCCAGCCACACACTGCGAGCACCGCGACTACTAGCGCAATCACACCGCAGCAGCCCGCGAAGACAAAGACCTTAGCCGTTGAGATGACTCTGGCCGTTCGGATATCTGCCATGCGGAAAATCCATCGCGCGCCCAAATCCGCAGGCATAGAGAACGCGCCGCGCATGCCGGCGACCGTCCAGAACAGGAGCAGTGGCATTACCGCCTCAACTCCTGTCCGGACCAATTCGGCATGCAGCCCGCCGCCGCTTACGTTCACCTTTACGGCAAAGACGAGGCTCAGCGCGATGCCCGTGCCGGCATAAGCTGCAAGGCCAACGTGATAGAGGCTGAGGCGAGCCATTGTCTGCCGCATAAAGTGAAAGACAGCTCGACTGTCCGCCGTACCCAGCACCGTGCCGTGAACCAGGCTGTTCCATACCCTGCCGTCGCGCAGCTGCGCGCTGCGTGCGCCCTCCAGAGCCATGCGCCGGCGCCGTGCCCAGGCTGCCGGATACAGCGTCACAGCACACGCAAACGCTACAGGTACACAGAGCATCGCCAGGCGAGCGAGGGAGTGCGCCGTTGGTGTGGCAGTCTCGCCACCGATGCATACCTCGTAGAGCGAAAGGAACCACAAAGGAGGGAACCAGCGTGCAACGTGACCTTGCGTTGATAAGAGCGCGGGCAAAGCTTCAACCACCGTTCCGACGCGCAGGAACAGCACGAGAAATAGCGTCACCAGGATCGCCTGCACAACGGGTGCAACGTACCGAAAGGCCCGATCTGGCACGAGTGCAATCACAAGGGACTCCAACGCGAGGACTGCGAGCGCAGAGGCGGACCCGGCTGCGAACACAGCCGCTCCATGTGCTGCCATCACGAAGAGCAGTTGGTCGCCGGAAAGCACTGGCAACAGCAACATGCCGAAAATACTTGCAGCAAGGAGGAACAGCAGCAGAAACACTGCGACCGCCTGCAGCTTCGCGGCAAAGATAGTTGCACCTCGTAAGGGGAGCGGAAGTAACACCTGGAAGTCAATGCGCTCTGGAAAGAGCTTCTCCCACTGCAAGGTGGTGATACAACCCATGGCGCAGAAGGCATACAGCACAAACAGGTACCGGTTGCCCGCAGCCTGCCACGGCCGCAGGTCGCGCGTTAACATCACGATCCAGAACGCCGCCATCAGCATGGGCGTCGCCACACCGGCCAAGGAGCGTACGACTGGCGTCTCGGGAGAAGCTGCGCCGTTAGCCTGAAAGAACTGACGAAGGAAGTGCCCTACTAACGCTTTCCGCGGTGATGTCTCTGTCGGTCGCAAGAGGCGTCCCATGCGGGCACTTATCCGCTTAAACATTTGCCCCTTGCATGACGCACACCAGATCTTCCGCGATGCTGGCCGTGTCGCGTTGCTGTATCAACTGCGCAAACACGCGCTCCAGCGTGGGCTGCGATGTCATCTGCGCCAGCTCGCTCGGCGCGGCATCGGCGACCACCTTGCCGGCGGCGAGGATGATCACGCGATCGCACACCTGCTCCACCACTTCGAGCACATGAGAGATGTAGAGGACGGCTTTGCCTTCGCGCCGTAGGATCAGGAGCAGGTCTTTGAACAAACGGGCCGTCACCGCATCCAGGCCGCTTAACGGCTCGTCGAAGACGATCAGCTCCGGGTCGTGGAGCAGGGCAGCGCTCAGCAGAACACGCTGCTTCATGCCTTTGCTGTAGTCGCTCAGCGGCGCCTCCACGGCACCCTTCAGGCCAAACAGTTCCAGCAACGCACGCGCTTTCCGTTCGATGACCCGTTCCGGCATGGCGCGCAGTCTGCCGACAAGCTGCAGGTACTCTAACCCGCTCAGATGGGTGTATAGCTGCGCCTCTTCCGGCACATACCCCATCAGCGCACGGAACGCAGGCAGATCGTCGTAAATGCTTCGACCTTGAAACAGGATTTCACCGTGCGTCGGCTCGACGGTGCCGGTAATCATCTTCACCGTGGTGGACTTGCCCGCGCCGTTCGGGCCCAGGTAGCCAAGCACGACGCCTGCTTCAAGACGAAAGCTGACGTCCTCTACCGCGGGAATACCTCGATACCGCTTCGTGACATGACGTAGCTCGAGCAAAGCTGCCTCCCTATGTAGTATCCGTCATACTCTTGACGAAAGCACCTCGTCAAGTAGCAAACTGCATAGGCCACTTTATTGAGGTCTTTGCCGTGTCTGAATCGACTCGCCTTTCCCACACCGCCGCGCTTATGCTCAAGACCCTGAAGGAGGGCTACAGCTATGGCTTCGACATCATGGACATCACGGGGCTGCCCAGCGGCACGGTGTACCCTGCATTACGCCGCATGGAAAACGACGGCCTGATCGTGGGTGCGTGGGAGAGCGAGGGCAAGGCCCAGAGGGAAGAGCGGCCGGCTCGCCGCTATTACAAGGTCACCGCGGTGGGGAGGTTGGCACTCACCGAGGCTGAGAAGAAGTATCCCCTGATCGCGCAGTTCGCGCGGGCGAAGGTGGTCAAGGCATGACACCGCATCAGCAGTTGCGCAGCCTTCACCGGCACCTCCGCATCGCCGCTTCAATCGTCCCGCAAACGAAGCGCCAGGAATGGCAAGCGGAGTGGGTCGCAGAACTTAGTTCTGTATACATGAGGGATGCGTACGCAGCTTCGCAACTGATCCGGGGACTTTTCCCCGATGCCATCATGATGCGGCAACTGCACCTGCAACAGCGCTGGGCAGCGATCGACTGGCGAGCACCTGGCCTCTGTATACGCGTGCTGGGCGGCGCCTTTGCTGTCCTGTTTGCGATCAGCCTGGCCCAGCCGGAACTTCGGCATCTGGTGTTCTCCAAGTGGGGTCACGGTGCATTTTCGTGCTTTGTGGTGCTCGCGCTGTTCTCGCTGCCATCCACCGTGGTGACTTCGCGGTATGGTGCCTGTGATGCTTACCGTGGAGACGCGGCGACCATGGGCCAACGCTGGGTGCGGTGGCGATTTTTGGCGGCCAAGCTGGCCTTCGCAGTGTTGTCATGCTATCTACTCGCGGTGCACGTTACGCGGCTATTTCAGCACCTTCTGGGCACACAGGCAGACTGGCTGCTGATGGCATGCGGCCTGCTGTTTAATGTGCTCGCGTTCACTTGGGCGCTTACAGATCAGCGCCAGCGCTGCCCCACCTGCATGCGGTCGCTGCGAAGTCCAGCGCGCATGGGCCCGCCCTCATGGAGTCTGCTTGCTTCCAATGCAACCGAGGAGATGTGTGATCGCGGCCACGGCCTGCTTCACCAGCCGGACTGGCAGACAAGTTGGTTCGAAAACGCACGCTGGCTCCAGCTAGACCGCACATGGCGTGAGTTGTTCCGGCCCTGATTTTCGAACGGAAAGTCTAGGAGCGGCCGCTGAGGAGGGCTCCGTGGCGTGCAACTTCCCGTGGACCAGTCCAAGTCCAATGCGTGCTTGACGCACGTCTCGAAGTTAAGACCTAGCGCCCCGATCGACGGCGACTTGTCCGATGAATAGGTGAACGTGATCGCCGTTCATCCACCGAAGTCAGAGGGGTACTTGGTGAACCAGACAGGCCTTGAACCTGCGACCCTCTGCATAGAAGGAATGAACATGCGGTTAGGGTGCCTTTAGATGATCTGTACTGGCTTCAAACCCAGGTGTTTAGCGGCTCGGACACCTTTAAACCCATCCAATTCCGCTGAGCAGCTAGTCGCCACAGCTACAGTCAGAATCGCCGGTTCGTCACTGAAGGACTGTTGAGACCATGATCTCGGTATCCATCTCGTTTGCGAAGGTGTCCTCCGGGAATCATCCTATCTCTGTCTGACGGAATTATTTCCGTGAGAGCAGCACAATCAGTGTTCCGGCAAATCACGAGTATGATCACCGACAGTTTAGCTTCGATCCGCCGTGGCGCTCTCTCGGGCGGGACACCGAGAACGGCGCTTGGGGGTTGAGATCTCTTCCTTTCTGGGCTTGGCGCTGCTTCTCTAGTGAAACATTCGCCCGCAGGTTTAGAAGGCTTCGGGTGGCTTGAGACAGCTCCTTCATCTTGCACCGTGACGGCGATGTATCCGGAGGACATAACGGCCGATCAACCACCCCGCCGCTGAACCGAGCAAGGTGTCCGAAGGGAAATGCTGTTGTCCAAGCACCCGCGTCAGGCTTACGCCGCTTGCGAGTGCGTAGATGCCAGCTTGCTGCCAGGGCTTGTTGTATTCCCCGGCAAGCACTGCGGCCGAAGACCAGGCAACGATGCTGTGCCCCGACACAAAGGACGGATCGCCAACGGCTCCTCCCGCAAAGAAGTGTCCATTTGCGTTGTCCTGCGCAGGGCGTTCACGCAGGGTCACGTATTTGATTGCTTCGTCGAATACGTACGCGTCCAGTATGGCTTCGCCTGCCAGCAAGCCGGACTCACGCGTTTTCTCATCCCCGCGGAACTGTCCTGCAGCGAACATGAGCACCGGGATGCCGATCGCAGCTCCGCGTAATACGTCCGAACTCGTCGACGCAGCGTCGTTGAACGATGGGTTGGTACTCACCACGTGACGCATCGTGTAGGAGTCCGTGGCGAAGGCCGCAGCCGTCGCGCCTGCTAAAGGCACCAGCCACACTAGGTCTCGCTTTCGAATGTGCGCCGGCGACGTCACGATCGCAGTTTCGTCTGACAGGAAGCGCAGCGGCAGCTTTTTCAAGGTGAGATCGCCTGTTTGGCCGGACGAAGACGCGGAGGGGGCATCAGGAAGCCAATGGTTCATCGGCGCGCCCGTCTGCCCATGCGCGCTCGCGCAAGCCAGGAGAAGTGCGCAAGTACGACATCCTCGATGTATTCGCATCAGTGCCCCTCACGCGATCGCGCGTTAAGGGCATAGTGCCGGAAGGCACTTAAGTCTTCCTGAAGACGTTGCTGCACCGAAATTCCTAAGAATAGGCTTATGACTCCAGTTCGCCTCATGTTGATGGGAGCACTCTCGTTGCTGCCGATGGGGCCAAGTGGGTTTGCCGCTGCTTGGCGAACGCATGAACCTGATGAAGGGTGCAGGTGGAGCACTCATCACTGCGGGAGCAATCGCGCTGGCCCTGGCATGATTCAGGCCGCCTTAAGCTTTGCCATGTACAGTCGGATCGATGGCTCCAGTGAAACATCTTCGCCGTCCGAATGTCCTAGCGGCATCGGTATCTATCTATGCGGCAGGGCTCGGTGCTCAACAAGCGTCCATCCTACGTGGCACCGTGGTGGACCCCAGCGGTGCTCCCGTCGCCGGAGTGGCTGTGGAGCTTGCTTTAGCGAATGGCTTGGTTCAGGCGCAGGGTGTCACCCTGTCAGATGGAGGCTTCGCCTTCGCTCCAGTCCCTGCGGGCAGCTACACGCTCGCGGTGTACGCGGCCAAGGGCTTTGCTGCGCAGAGTCGTATCGTGCATGTTGGCGATACAACCTCCGCGCTTCGCGTCACGCTGGTGCCGAATAGCGTGAGTCAAAGCGTCGATGTGCAGAGTGGTGCCGCTCTTTCTGCGGGAGCAGCTGACAACCAGGATTCGGTGGCGATCGCTGCATCTACCCTCGATCACCTACCTGTTTTCGACCAGGACATAGTCGGTGCACTCACGCCCTTTCTCGATCCCGCAGCCACATCCACCAGCGGCGTCAGCATAGTCGTTGACGGCATTGAACTCCCCAACGGCGCCAACATCTCGCCCTCCGCTATCTCCGAAGTTCGCATCAACTCAGATCCCTACTCCGCGGAGTTCGCCAGCCCCGGCCGCGGCCGCCTCGAGATCACCACTAAGCCAGGCTCACCCCAGTTCCACGGCACTCTCAACTTCATCGCGCGCGACGCTGTCTTCAACGCGAAAAATTACTTCTCGCCTACAAAGCCGGACGAGCAGCGCCGCATCTACGAAGGCCACATCACCGGGCCTGTCGTTCATGGCGGCCACACAACGTTTCTCGTTTCCGGCACTCGCCAGGAAGAAGATCTGCAGTCGGCCGTTCACGCCCTCGGCACGCAAGGCGTCATCGCGCAGAACTTTGCTACACCCAGCAACAACTCGCAGGTCAGCGGCCGCATCACGCACGATTTCTCACAGGCACACCGCCTCGCCGTGAGCTACAACTTCCGTTACATATCGCAGAGCGCTAGCAACGTCGGCGGGATCGTGCTGCCCGAGGCGGCCATCAACGAGAGCAATCGCCAGGATCAGATCCTCTTCAACGACCGCGTGATCCTCTCGCCCGATATTGTGCAGCAACTGCAGGTTCTACTTGAACGTGAGACCGACAGCCAATTCAGCACCACCAACGCTCAGTCCATCCTCGTGTCGGACTCCTTTATCGCAGGCGGCGCACAGACCGATATCTACCGCACCGAGCACACCCTCGGCCTCATCGACGTCGTCGGCTGGACGCACCGCAACCACTACGTCCGGTTCGGCGTAAACATCCCACAGATGAGCCGCCGCGCCGTCGATGACCTCTCCAATCGCCTCGGCACCTTCAGCTTCCTCTCTTTGGCGGACTACACCGCGAACAATCCCTACAGCTTCACCGTGCAGCAGGGCCGCGGTCGCGGCACCTACTACGCAACGGAGGTTGGTGCCTTCGCGCAGGACGAGATCGCGCTCCGCAAGAACCTGCAACTCACTGCCGGCATCCGCTCTCAGTGGCAGACCTACTTAACTACCTATGGGAACTTCGCGCCCCGCGTGTCGCTTTCCTATGCGCCATCGACGAAGTGGGTTCTGCGCGCCGGCTCCGGCATCTTTTACGACCGCACCGGTGGCGACTTCCTCGTCACCTTCAAGCTGCACAACGGCGTAAACCTGCGGCAATACCAGGTGCTCAACCCCGGCTATCCCACACCGCTACCGCCCGGACAGAGCTTCAGCGTTATCCCGACCAACCTCGTCGTCGAGCCGAAACACATGAGCGCCGCGTATCAAGTCCAGTACTCCGGGACCGCGGAGCGACAACTCAGCGCGGGGCTCACCGTCACTGCTACTTATCGCGGCATCACCGGCATCCGCACCTTTCGCTCACGCGACATAAACGCTCCGCTGCCGCCATACACTTTGCTGCCGAACCCGTCCATCGGTTTTGTCCAACAGGTTGAGGCCGAAGGACGTATGCGCCTCAATGCGGTCGACCTCGGCCTGCGCGGCAGCATCCACCATGCAAAAACCACATGGTTCCAGGGCCAGGTGCAGTACACGTACAGCCGCACAAACAACAACACAGGCGGCGTCAACTGGTACCCCCAAGATCAGTACAATCCCGATGCCGAATACAGTCGCGCCGACCTCGATCGCCGCCAGCGCTTCAACCTGCTCGGCACGGTCCATCCCGGACATTGGCTCACACTCGGCGTCGCCAGTGCCCTCTATAGCGGACTGCCCTATACAGAACTCGCAGGGTCAGATCTCTTCAACACCGGCCTCGGCAATGCGCGCCCTGCAGGTGTTGGCCGCAATACACTCCAGGGCGGCGGCACCGCAACGCTCGATCTCCTCTGGGATCACGACTTCCACCTGAACCAGGCCAAGGGCGACAAGGCAAAGCTCATTAACCTCGGAGCGTCAGGCTTCAATGTGTTCAATGAGACCAACTTCACCCACTACATCGGCAACATTCAGTCCGCATTCTTCCGGAACCCCACGACCGCACTCGCTGGCCGACAGATGCAGTTCAGCATCCGCTACGAGTTCTGACGCATGCATCACTCAATGGACTTGAACGGCTAACCACGAGTCTCCGCGGGGCGTCAACTATCAAGGAATAGGCCCCAGGGCGGGGGCTTAAGCGGCGCGCTTCCCGTAGATGAGCGCCGCGGCAGCGTAGAGGGTTCCGGCATTGCACGCCGCGTGATAGTCCGTGATGTGCTTGTTCGGTGGAATGCACCAAGACGACTTGCCAAATGGCATGTCTCCCTCGACGAACGGAAGGCACTCACCAGAGCTCTCGAACGATCCATCCCGCCGGAAGAAATGAGCAAGGTGTGAGGGGATCGGATGGGCGACGTGTGGCGCGCGCTTACCCGCTTGTAGAACCAGTGTTTGCCATTTTCGCCAAGTCCGCTTGAGCTACTCGCACCTCAGCGTCGGTCCGCCAAAAGCTAACGGTGCGCCCTTCGGAACCAGGTCATCCCATTACTTTCCGTTTCGGGGCTGACGGTAAGCAGAAACGAGCTTGGCCGGAGAAGTGATGATTCCAATCCCGACGAAGCGTATCTCTCGATAGAACTTTTCTTCCTTGAAGACACTGAAAGTCGCTGTTTGGGGAATTCGGCGCATTCAAATGCCAGAGGATCAAAACCGAAGACTGTGTGATGGAGAAGTGAGGATTCGAACTCCCGATAAAGCCTCTCTCCCGATAGAACGTTTCGGAGTCGAAATCGAAGAATCCCTCTGTCTGCGGGATTTTTGAGGCATTTCAAAGCCAAAGAACTCGTAACCAAGACTGCGTGGCGGTGAAGGCAGTCTGGCAACAACAGTCTCCGATCCGGAACGTTGGAACAGGGTAATCCACAGGGATTTCAGAAATCTGACGCCTAGATCCCGGCCATACCGGCACCAGTACAGGCTTTTCTTCACCGCCAGCGATTCTGCGGGAACCGGAACAGGGAAAAACCAGGGATTCTGCAGACGATCGGACTTTTTCGAATACTTGCCACGTTTGACGGTTGCGCAAGATCAATCTTTGCGAGCCACGGGTCTTCACAGACTCGATCTGTGCTCCTCACGATCTCGACGACTCATCGGTCGGCTACAGGTCTCGGCTATCTGCCACACAAGAATCCGGCGCGACCCCAGACTTTTATGACTCAGTTTCCGCAAAGGCGGGTTCTCGGAAGCAGCGCGTCTCATGGCAGCCGGATCGGCGCCGAAGCTTCCGATAACGCCGTTCCGGGGAGCAACGGGTCTGCACTCGCTGAGTAGACTTGAGGGCTCGACCTGTGGCGATGGGATCGAGCAGCCCAACCTGCCTGTTGCTGAAGAGCATGCGGAGTCCATATCGCCCCGGTCACAACGTTGCGATGTTTATATCGGTATGCGAACTTGGAGAAGTGCGTCACACTTTCCTTCACCTGCTCTTCTGCGCCACGTTCGTTACATCCGCCGTCGCCCAACAGACCGCGATGGGATCTGACCACGAACTCTTCGTGCAGACATGCAGCAGCTGCCACAGCGCAGACATGGCAACGCAGAAGCACTATTCGCACGAGACATGGCAAAGGGTAGTAGCGAACATGCGCTCTCGGGGAGCACAGGGCACTGACGCAGACTTCGGACGCATCATGAATTACCTCACCACGTTGAACACAGCCCCTATCAAAGAGACGAGCAATGCAATACAGGAGTGGAAGAGCTACGGGGGCGATCTCGCCAACCATCGCTACTCGCCACTCGACCAGATCAATGCATCGAACTTCAACAACCTGAAGGTAGCGTGGCGCTTCGACACCGCCAACTTCGGCAGCAGCCCCGAATACAAATTCGAATCGACACCGCTGATGGTCAAGGGAGTCGTCTACACGACAGCAGGCTCACGACGCGACGTCGTCGCGCTCGATGCTGCCACCGGCGAAATGCTTTGGATGTACCGCGAAGACGAAGGCAAGCGCGCAGAGAATGCGCCACGCCAGCTCTCCGGCCGAGGCCTCGCCTACTGGACCGACGGCCTGCACGACCGCATCCTCTACGTCACACCCGGCTACCGCCTCATCGCGCTCGACGCATCCAATGGCCACCGCGTCTCAACCTTCGGCAGCAACGGCGTGGTCGACCTCAAACAGCAGGACGACCAGACGATCAACCCACTCAGCGGCGACATCGGTCTGCACGCAGCACCCATCGTCGCGGGCGACACCATCATTATCGGCGCAGCCCACAGAGTAGGCCTCATTCCCAGAAGCAAGATCAACACCAAGGGCTACGTCCGCGGCTTCGACGTGCGCACAGGCCGCCGTCTGTGGATCTTCCACACCATTCCCAGGAAAGGCGAGTTCGGCGCCGACACATGGCAAGGCGACTCCGCCTCCTACACAGGTAACACTGGCGTATGGGGACAGATGAGCGTCGACGAAGAACTCGGCCTTGCGTATCTCCCAGTTGAACTCCCCACAGGCGATGTATACGGGGGCAATCGCCCCGGCAACGGCCTCTTCGGCGAAACCCTCGTAGCCGTCGACTTGAAAACCGGCAGGCGCCGCTGGCACTACCAGCTCGTCCACCACGGCATGTGGGACTATGACATCCCCTGCGCGCCCGTTCTCGTCGACATCACCGTGGACGGCAAGCCCATCAAAGCCCTTGCGCAACCCACGAAGCAGTCCATCCTCTTCGTGCTCGACCGCGAAACCGGCAGGCCCGTCTGGCCCGTAGTCGAGCAGCCCGTACCACAAGGCGACGTTCCCGGCGAAACCTACTCGGCCACCCAACCCATTCCCACCAAACCAGAAGCCTACGGTCGTAACGGCTTCAGCAACGACGATCTCATCAACTTCACGCCGCAACTCCACGCAGAAGCGCTGAAACTAGCCTCGAAGTACCAGATCGGTCCCGTCTACACACCACCGGTGGAGAGCAAGATCGACGGCAAACTCGGCACACTCATCATCGGCTTCTCGCTCGGTGGCTCAAACTGGCCCGGTGGCTCCTACGACCCGGAGACGCACACCTTCTACGTCTTCTCGCAGGCCCTGGTAGGCGCGGCAGGCCTCGTGCCACCCGAGCCCAACGAATCCGACATGCGATACGTCCTGGGTCAAGCGACCACTGGCTCGGAAGACACCGAGAGTGACCTCAGCATCCACAATATGCCGCTCGTCCACCCACCCTACGGCGAAATCTCAGCCATCGACCTCGACCACGGCACCATCCTATGGCAAGTCGCTCACGGCGAGACCCCCGACGAAGTCCGCACCAACCCACTTTTGAAGGGCATCACCATCCCACGCACAGGGCGCCTCGGCATCATCGGTGTGCTCACGACAAAGTCACTCTTGATTGCGGGCGAAGCAGGTACCTTCACAAACACAGCAGGAGTGAAAGGCGCACTGCTGCGCGCCTATTACAAGGCCACCGGCAAGGACGCTGGCGCTGTCTACATGCCCACTGGGCAGACCGGCTCACCCATGACTTACATGTTGAAGGGCAAGCAATACCTCGTCGTCGCAGTCGGCGGCCCCGGACATCCCGGTGAACTCATCGCCTACAGCCTGCCCGACGAAGTGGCGAAGTAGCTCGCGATAAGTCGGTTTTCGCAAACTCCTGCCGCGGTCCCACCAACACACCAGAGCCCAGTCCTTCTGCACGCATCAGTGGGGGTCGAGCTGGGCTCTTTGTCGTTTCGTTAGTGTGACGTTTACTTGACAGCCTTC
>CAZZVI010000002.1:42526-44966 GCA_964657335.1 uncultured Terriglobus sp. | reverse complement strand
GGCAGCGGGTGTTCTCCTGAGATCGTCATCCTGAGCGGAGCACGCAGTGCGCGCAGCCGAAGGACCTGCTTTCGTTTGGCTTCCATGCAACCTGAAGGCAAACAGGTCCTTCTACTGCGCTTCGCTCCGCTCAGGATCACGAGCAAGACGAGGCTCTAAGAGAGGTAACGCTCTGCTTACTTTGGCAAAGTAAAAGCAACATAAGCTCCGTTGATAGGACTGCTCGGTGGCGCGGGCGTTGCGCCCGGCAGCGTGATCGCCGGCGTCTTTGCGGCGGCGCAGAAGACAACATACTGCCGTCCGCCCACCTGGTATACCGCCGGCATGCCCTCAAGCGCCGCGTCCACCGTATGTTCCCAAAGGACCTTACCGGTGGCTGAATCGATAGCGCGTACCTTGCGGTCATGCGTGCCGGTAAAGATAAGCCCGCCCGCCGTGACCACGGGGCCGACCTTGGGGAACTGCGCACCGGTGTTCGTGATGCCCTTCGCTGCAAGCTCCGGCACTTCGCCCAGGGGAATCTTCCAACGCACGTTGCCGGTATTCAGGTCATAGGCAGTGAGCGTCGTCCACGGCGGAGCGATCACCGAGAGCCCGCTCTTCGCATACATGAAGCCGAAGCCGCTGCGATAGTGCAGCGATGCAGGGTCCCCAACTGCCACGCCCGGCGTGATGACGCGTGGTGCGCCCGGGTTCTTCAGGAAGGCGAGTAGGTTGTCGAGGTCAGGAGTGCTCAAAGAGCCGAACGCCGGCATCTGGTTCTTGCCATAGCGGACCGTGTCGAGAATCTGCGCATCGGTCAGCCTGGCGTTGATGTTGACCAGCGTGGGAATCACCGGGTTGTGACCCTCGCGCTCGTCACCGTGACAGACACTGCAGTTCGTCGCATACACACCGCTGCCTCGTGCCTCGGGCGTGGTGCCCGTTGGCGGCAGCGGCGGCAGGGTCAGCTTCAGCATGGCGGGCAAATCCTTTGACACGACGTACAGGTAGCCGTGCGATGGATCGATCGCACTGCCGCCGTAGTTCACACCACCGTTGTTGCCGGGCATTTCGACCGTGTCCTCCGTTGATGGAGGCGTGTAGATGCCGTTGTTGCGCGCGGCATCGATCTGCTTGCGCAGGGCCTCGTGCTCGGCCGGATCAAGGTACGGGCTGAGGTCTTTCGAGGTAAAGGTCTGGCGGCCGAACGGCACGGGCTTCGAGGGCACCGGCTGCGTGGGCCACGCATGTTCGCCAGGCAGCGGCGAAGGCGGCACAGGACGCTCTTCGATGGGCCACAGCGGCTTGCCGGTGACGCGGTCGAACACCCACAGGTAGCCGGTCTTGCTGGTCTGCGCGACGATGTCGACACGCTTGCCGTTGTGCCGCACCGTCGCCAGCATGGGCGTGTTGGGGTTGTCGTAGTCCCAGATGTCGTGATGGACCATCTGGTAGTACCAGATCAACTTGCCGGTGCGAGCGTCGAGCGCAAGCAGGCAGTTGCCGAAGAGGTTCGAGCCCGTGCGATTCGCGCCGTAGAAGTTATATTTCGGGCTTGCGGTGGGCACGAAGAGCATGCCGCGCCTTCCGTCGAGCGCCATGCCGCTCCACGCATTCGCTCCGCCGACGGATTTCCACGCGTCCTTCGGCCACGTGTCGTAGCCGGTCTCGCCGGGGTGCGGCACGGTGTGGAAGGTCCAGGCGAGGCGTCCGGTCACGATGTCGAAGGCGCGCACATCGCCCGGGCCGGAGGCGTATTCCTCGTTGGTGGCCGAGCCGAAGATGACCAGGTTCTCAAAGACGCGACCGGGATTGTAGGACTGCACCAGCGTCAGCTTGGCCGCCTCGCGTCCCATGCCCTCGCGCAGGTCCACGCTGCCGTTTGTGCCGAAGGTCGTGATGGACTTACCGGTGGTCGCGTCGATCTCCTGCAGGCGGTTGTCCGCCGAGAAGATCAGGCGGCGATCGCTGCCGTCTGCGCTCTGCCAGTAGGTGAGGCCGCGGTTCGTGATCAGAGGCGTGCGCATCTGCACCTGGTGTACCCAGAGTTCTTTGCCCGTGGCTGCATTGATTGCGGTGATGCTGTTGTTGTGCGCCAGCACATACATGGTGTCGCCGATCACCAGCGGGTTGAAAACGTACGCGCGATCGTCGCCGGTGGAATACGTCCAAGCCTGCTGGAGCTTGTTCACGTTTGTCTTGTTGATCTGCGTCAGCGACGAGTACTGCGCGCCATCCTCTGAGCCGCCATAGGCATTCCACTGCGCGTGGACTATGTCGTCGACGGGCTTGGGAGCCTGCGCGCTTGCCGCTAGCGCGGGGATGAACAATGCAGTTGCAAAGACAAGGTGGAAGCGGGAAGGCATAACGTTCTCCAGGAATTCTTTGCGGTCATCCCGCGAAACCGGCTGCTTTGCGAGCGCGGAAGAGCGCTCCGTCAATCGGGTCGCAGACGCCG
>CAZZVI010000002.1:34027-42426 GCA_964657335.1 uncultured Terriglobus sp. | reverse complement strand
CGGCCGGCGACGTTCGATCCGGTACCCGCAAGCACCAGCACACCGGGGCCGCCGCGAAAGGCCGCGTCCAAGGCGATCTCCACGTCGCCCAGCAGCAGAAGTCCGCCGCTGACACGCGTCGCAAACTCGGTTCGCAGAAAGTCGGCCACCAGCGGCACGGATTGGCCGGCCGTACCGATGCATGTCTGCGTGATCGCCGACATGAGAACGCCGCTTTGCTGTGTCAGCGCCGCGAGACCTTGCTCCAGACTCTTAACAGCGGAGGCGGCGTCGGTGCGCAGGCGCTTGATGGTGCCGGTGCGGGTGCGTGCCAGTGTTCGAGTTTCATCCGCCAGTACGTAGTCAGCTTTCGTGCCACCCGCGTCGATCGCGAGAAAGATTGCCATGCTTCCACTCTTCTTGTTGTTGTGCGTTCTCTTGTAGCAGGGCGGGCAGAGACACGCCAATCGCGCCGGTGTCTTCGCTGCTCTCTATGGAACGATATATCCTTTGTGCATCTCATCACTTTCTGCCGGAGAGCCATTCGCTATGCTCAGTCATGCTGCAGGTCCACTCTTCCACCGCGTCGTTCGCTTCTCACGCAGGCTTGCGCATGCCGCGCGACTGGCCACATGCATCGCGCTGGTCACCGCGGCAGGTGCGCAGCAGGTAGGCACGCCTCCGCCCGCGGTGCCTCGTCCCAAGCTGCCCGGCAATGACTGGATTCAGCTTTTCAATGAGAAGGATCTTACCGGCTGGACCAACATCGGGGCGGAGAGTTGGACGGTGGAAGGCGATGGCATCCTGCACGGCAAGGGCCTGACCAAGGCCTACGGTTACCTGCAGACGGACAAGGACTACAAGGATTTCCAGCTGTCGCTGCGCTTCAAGTGCGTGGGCGACGGCAACAGCGGCGTCTTCTTCCACACGGGCTTCAAGGGTGTGGACGCAACGCAGGGCATGCAGTTTGAGATTGACTGCACCATGATGCACCACACCGCCGGCGTGTACGCCGAAGACGGTCGCGGATGGGTGGTGTGGCCCGCGCCGGAGAACGAGGGCGTCGTCCGCAAGGGCGAGTGGAACGACTACCTGGTGGAAGTCGTCGGCAATCGTTATCGGTCGCGCCTGAACGGTGTGCAAATGGTGGACTTCACCGATCCGAAGCCCGGCGCGCCTGACGGCACCATCGCGCTGCAACTGCATGCCGGCGGGGCAGGCAACATGCAATTTAAGGACATTTGGATTCGCGACCTTTCGCACCGCTAACAAAAGGCCGGTCGAGGCGTTGTATCGGAAGACGGGCGCATCGACAAGCTCCCGCGCAATCTGGAATCATCCTACTCAAGAGATCTGCTCCAGGATCCCGCTTTGCCCTTCACGAGGAACCATGACCGCTAGAAATCGTTTCGCCCTAACTGCTGCGGTGCTGCTTGCGCTACCGGTGGGGCTTGCCTGTCGAAGCTTTGCCCAGCAGCACATGGAGACCTCGTCGTTTAACTCCGCGCCGGCGCGGCCGCCGGAAGACCCGAAGGTTGTCGCGCGCGGCAAAGCTGTCTATGACAAGTCGTGCGCGTCATGCCATGGCAGCGATCTTCGCGGCACAACGTCCGGCAATCCGAATCTCCTTCGCTCACAGCCGGCGCTCATCGACAAACATGGGGAAAGCCTGGTGCCCATCATGCTTGGCACCGCGCCAGACATGAGCGACCACAAAATCGCCGTCAGCAACGATGAAGCGACTGCCGTCGCGGCGTACGTTCGCAGCGTGCTCGCGCAGATCGGCAGCCAAGGCCGGCCTCCGGGCGAATCATCCCGCGCGCCGAATATCCTGGTGGGCGATGCCACACAGGGACAGCAATACTTCACGGCGCATTGCGTCAGCTGCCACTCCGTGGATGGCGACCTGAAGGGCATTGGCAAAAAGATTTCGACTCCGAAGGCCCTGCAATCCGCATGGCTGCGCGGAACACACCTGGGCGTCACTCCGCCTCCCGTCACGGCAACGGTGACGCAGCCGGGCAAGCCCGCGGAGCAGGGCGAAGTGATCCACATAGACGATTTTCTGCTGACGCTGAAGCTGCAGGACGGCTCGATGTTGACGGTTCGCCGCAACGGGCCTGTTCCCAAGGTGGTGGTGCACGATCCGCTGGAAGCGCATCGCAACCTGCTGCCGACCTATTCCGACAAAGACATCCACGACGTAACGGCGTACCTGGTGACCCTGAAGTGATGGCCCGAACGGTTCTTTCTCTTGCTGCTGCCCTGCTGCTGGCGCCGATCGCCCCGGCACAGAGCGTGTCCAACGACGACCTGCTGAAGCCGCTGAGCCAGTCATGGCTGAGCTACAGCGGCGACTACACCGCCAGGCGCTACAGCGCACTTACCGCGGTCAACCGGACTACCGTCAAGAACCTTTCGCTGGCCTGGTCGGCAAAGATGACCGGGGGCGACGACCCGACCCTCCTGACGGGCTACAGCCGTGTGCGTTCGCCGCTGATCGTTGGCGGTGAGGGTCCAGGCGGATTCGCGGGCCGCGGCGGTTCCATCAAGGGGACGCTGCTGATGAACAACGGCATCCTGTATGCCACCATGCCCGACAACGTCTGGGCCATGGACGCGCGCAGCGGCGAAGTGCTGTGGCATTACTTCTGGAAGACGCGCGGCGGCACGCACATTGCCAATCGCGGCGTCGGCCTGTACCACGATTACCTGTTCTTCGAGACGCCCGACGATTACCTTGTCTCGCTCGACGCAAAGACCGGCAAAGAGCGCTGGCACAAGATGATCGCTCCGGTGGAAGGCGGCTACTTCGCCACGCCCGCGCCCATGATCATCAAGAACCACGTGCTTGCCGGAGTCGGCAACGACCTGGACTCGCCCAGCTATCTGAAGTCGTTCGACCCGGAGACGGGCGACCTGCAGTGGACCTGGCACGTCACGCCGCAGAAGCCCGGCGATCCCGGCCTGGACACTTGGAAGAGCCTGGACGCGGCCCGGCATGGCGGCGGCGGCACGTGGATGGCCGGCGCGTATGACCCGGAAACCAACCTCTACATGCTCGGTACTGGTAATCCCACGCCTTCGTGGATG
Source organism: uncultured Terriglobus sp. (assembly GCA_964657335.1). GTDB lineage: Bacteria > Acidobacteriota > Terriglobia > Terriglobales > Acidobacteriaceae > Terriglobus. The sequence goes on along the minus strand of CAZZVI010000002.1, from coordinate 39,354 downwards.
ACCGGCCTGCGCGGCGAGGGTGACAATCTCTTCACCTGCTCACTGGTTGCGCTGGACGTGGATACGGGCAAGATGAAGTGGTACTACTCCACCTCGCCGCACGACACGCACGACTACGATTCGGCGCAGGTGCCGGTGCTTGTCGACGGCATCTTCAAGGGCCGCAAGCGCAAGCTGGTGCTGACCGCGGCACGCAATGGGTACTTCTTCGTTCTGGATCGTGTCACCGGCGAACACCTCATCACGACAAAGTACGGTGAAGACACGAACTGGGCCGAAGGCCTGACACCGCAGGGCGGACCGAAGGTCAATCCGGAGAAGGACGCTTCGATCGGCGGCACGCTCATCTCGCCCACCTCAGGCGGCACGGTCAACTGGGAGCCGCCGGCCTACTCGCCGCAGACCGGTCTGCTGTACCAGTATGAGACGAACGGCTTCGAGGAAGCCTACCTGATCGATCCCGATCCGCGCGGCTCCATCGGGCTCGGTGGCCGCGATGAAGCTCCCGTCGGCACGACGGCCAGCTATCTGGACGGGATCGACTACACGACGGGCAAAGCTCGCTGGCGCCACAAGCTGTACACCAACAGTTTCGGCGGCGGCGGCCTGCTGGCGACGGCCGGAGGCGTAGTGTTCAGCGGCGATGGAGCAGGGAACCTCGCAGCCTTTGACGCGACTGACGGCAAGACGCTGTGGGGAACGCGCATCGGCAACATCAGCAACGCACCGCAGACCTACATGCTCGATGGACACCAGTACGTGCTCGCCGCGGCGGGGGACACGCTTTACTCGTTCCTGCTGAACTAGCACCGCTGCGCAGCAGCTTACGGGGAGCGGTCAGGACCCTCCCCCCTCCTTTCCTGCGTTCTCTAAAATATTCAAAATAGACAGGTTAGCTGGAACGAAGCGTAAAATTCTCATTCCATTGATGTTATCGGCATATTCCTGAAAGCAGGGCGTTTACGCCTGCAGGCAGTGCCGAGCCAGCGAGCTTCCTTGAAGCCAAAGAACCCTCTATTCAGGATAGCAAGTCCGCAAAACCATCATGCCAACAAAGTTTTTGACGTAAGTCTCCGCGAATGAAACAGTTAAGGGGGCCGGAAGGGCCGCGGGCCACTTGACAGCAATCCGGGCAGCTCCCTACCCGCAGCCTCGATGCGTTCTGGCGACATCCCCATGAGGGGAGTTAGTTACAGAGCGGCCATAACTTCACGGTACAGATATTTCGCGCCCTCGATGCCGTCCCACGGACCCTCTTCATACTCCAGCGCGAAGATGCCCTCATAGTTGTTGTTCAGCATAATGCGCACGTTGCGCTGCACGTCGATGTGGCTGTCTGACCCGTTAATGCCGTCCCAGCGGTTCCAGTACTTCGCATGCACGGTGGTGTGCGCGTAGGGCGCCACGTCGTTCAGCGCGTGGTACACAAGGTACTTGTGCTCCCAGTTGCCAAAGTCGGGCGAAGCCTCGCAGAAGCGGCTGTTCACCTCTTCGACGATGATGCGGATGTTGACCGGGTTCGCGGTCAGACCCCAGTGATTTTCGAGTGTCACCTTGACGCCGACCTTCTCGCCGTAGTCAGCCATCTCCTTGAACGACTCGATGCACTGGCTGAGGTACTTCTCGATCTCGGGGTTCTTCGGATAGCTGCTCGGGTCTGGGTTGGGCCACGGCGCGATACGCGGTCCGCCGCTGTTCACGCGCATGGACTTTGCACCGAGCACCGCCGCGCCGTCAAGCCAGTTCTTCGCCACCTGTACGCCGGCTTTGCGGCGTGTGTCGTCCAGTTCGCAGATGTCACGCGGTGCATTGTTTGAAATATGGTGGGCGAAGACGCCCTCTTTAGCCTGGGTGTTCGCCATCTTCTCAAGCCAGCGCTTGCTGCTGGCAGTGGTGGGGTCGAACTCCATGTTTTCGCGCGGCTTACCGTCGTAGCCATAGATCGTGCCCTTTACAAACTGGCTGTCGTCCTCGCGATCTCCGAACAGGGTGGACCAGAGGTCCATGCGGGTAACGCCCGGGAAGGTCTTCTTCGTATACGCGGGAAAGTCCAGCAAGGCGATCTCGCCATACTTCGCCTTCATCTGCGCGAGGGTGGCAGCGTCACTCAGCATGTTGCCGCGAGCCTTCATGATGAACCGGAACGGGTAGCTGTTTGAGGCGATGCGATGCACCTTCTCCGCATCGGTCAGCGGACGTGTCACCCCGGCGTGGGTCAGCGGCTCCGGCGTAGCAGCCTGCTGCTGCGCGGCGGCATCGCCCAGCGACGAACCGATGAGCGCGCCGCCGGCAACCGTGCCCATCGCGCTGCGCAGGAAGTTACGGCGATCAAGCGACCTGCGTGACGTTTCATTTGCCATGTCCGTTCTCCTTTTGAAGCCCTATCAAGACTGTAGCTGCTTAACCGATCTCAACCTGCCACTGCTGCAGCCGCGCCATCGCAAGCCGTATATCGTCAGCCCGCTGCATCGGGTCCGGCTCTTCGCGTTCAATCGCCAGCAGGCCGGTGTAGTGCATGGCTCGCAGTTGCCGCAGAAACGCCGGAAAGTCCACCGCACCGGTGCCAAGCGCAACCTCCGAACCAAGCTTGCCGCTGCCCGCAACCGGCGGCGTGCCGTCTTTGCAGTGGACCGAGAGCACGTGCCCACCGAGCCGTTTAAGCGCCTCCACCGGATCACCCAGACCGTACATGACGAGGTTTGCGGGATCAAAGTTCACCCTGAGATTGCCCCGGCCCACATCCCGCAGAAAGCCGAGCAGCGTCTCCGCCGTCTCCTGGCCGGTCTCGAGCGCAAAGTCCTGCCCGTGCATCGCGCAATGATCGCAGATGGTTCGCGCAACATCGCACAACTCTTCGTAGAGCGGCAAAGCTGTGTCGCTTGGAACGAAACCGATGTGGTTCGAGAGGGCACGGATGCCAAGCTGTGCGGCGAAGTCAGACACGGCTTTGGTCCGCTCGATACGAGGCGCGCGCAGATCGGCATTGGTGAAGCCGACCGTGTCATGCACAAGCTGCACGCTGGAGTAGTCTTCGCCTTCATAGGCGCAAACGGCAGAGGTCAGCGCGATGTCCTCGCCGGTAAGCGCCGCCTTGAAGTCTTCCGCCGCGCCATCAAGCGAATACGTCGGCGGTATGCCCAACTGTCCCGCACGCAGGCCGAAGCTCTCCAACTGGCCCAGCGTTTCAGCGGCATTCTTCTCTGCCCAGAAGACCAGGCCGATCTCCATGGGTTCTACGGTTGCCATGCCAATTCCTTTCCGTTGCTCTCTCTTGACTCGCGCAGCAGCGTCGCCAGCTTCACTGCGCGCGCTGAATCCTGCGGAGGACACTGCTCCGGTGCAGCGCCCGTTCTGCAGCACTCGACAAAGTAGCTGATCTCGTCATGATAAGGATCGCCCTGCGGGATGGCAGCAGGTTCTTCCATTTCATCTCGGAGGATCGTTACTTTCTCATCGCGAAAACGCAGCGTGATGCTGCCGGTCACAATTTCGAAGCTCTGCGAAAACTCGACTTCCGGCGCGCGCCATCCGCCGATCACCTTGACGTCCAGAGCATCCTCAAAACGGAGCGTTGCGGACATCGTATCGATTTCGCCGTCACTCACCGCGCTGACAGACACAGGCTGCCCGAAGATTGCAAGCGCGATGTCGATGTCGTGGCAGAGCAGATCGAGGATCGCGCCGCCGCTCTGCTCGCTCTGCGCGAGCCAGCCGCCCCACCGCGGATAGCCGGTGCTGCGCGTCAACGTCGCTGCCGTCACCGTGCCCCGGCCGCGCTCGCGCACGAAATCCAATGCGTAGCGATACGGGTACATGAAACGCAGCACCTGAGCGACCATGAACGTTCGACCGGCGCGCTCCGCTGCTTCCACTACCTCATCACATTCAGCCGGCGTCAGCGCCATGGGTTTCTCGCAGAGCACATGCTTGCCCTTCGAGAAGGCCGCGAGGATGACTTCGCGATGCATCTGAGTCGGCAGGCAGATGTCCACCGCGTCGATGGTTGGATCATCCACCAGCGTGCGCCAGTCGGGCACCCAGGACACATAGTCCGGCAGTGCGCCACTCTCGAGCTTCAGGTTGCCGCGCGGTGCGGCGTCTGCGGACGGCTTTGTGCGGGTCGCAACGCCCGCGACCGTGACGCCTTCCATCTTGCGCATGGCCGCAAGGTGTGCCGCGCCCATAAAGCCATAGCCAAGCAAGCCGATCTTCATCCGGTTCTCTCTCATGACGGTGTAAGGCGTTGGCGTGACGACGAGGCGACGAACCCAACGCGAGCGAGAACGCTCAACGCGGCTCTGGCCGGAGCATATCAAAGTTGATCGGAGGATGCGCTTCGCCCGCGGGAATGGTATCGTGAGCGCGATGCCTCTAGGATTGAACATGTCTCCCGATCCGCAGCAAACGGAAGCAACTTCTCCAACGATGCCGCGCCGCGCGTTTGTGAAAGGCGCAGCGATGGCGATGGCCGGCGCGGCGTACGCACGCAGCCTCCCAGCGCAATCATTACAGCCCAAGCGTTCCTATAAGCCCATGGCGCTCGGCCTGCTGATCAAGCCCTTTCCCAATCCGGAAGAGAAGATTGCAATGGTCAGCCGGCTTGGCTTCCCCACCTGCTTTCTTTCGCTGGATGGCTACCTCGGCAACTTCACGCCGGCGCTGACAAAGCAATTCGCAGGTCTGCTGGATCGCTACAACGTGGTGCCCACCGCAGCCGAGGTGGTCTATCCGCAGCCGTTGAAGTGGAACTTTGTCGAAGGCCCCGCCACCATTGGCATCGTGCCGCGCGCCACTCGCGCCGCGCGCATCGACGCGCTCAAGCAATGCTCCGACTTCGCTGCGAGTCTCGGCATCGGCCTTGTGCAGACGCACTGCGGCTTCATTCCGGAAGACCCGAAGGATCCGCTCTACGCGGAGTCTGTCGCCGCCATTCACGAACTGGCCGTACACTGCGGCGCGAACGGCCAGAGCTTCCTCATGGAGACCGGCCAGGAGACGCCCACCACCATGCTGAGGATGATTAAGGATGTGAACCATCCTGCGCTTGGCGTGGGGCTGGACACGGCCAACCTCATCCTCTACGGCAAAGCGAATCCCGTCGACGCGCTCAAGGTTCTGGGCACGCACGTGCAGGCCACGCACGCGAAAGACGGCAGGTGGCCCACCGACCCCGACAAGCTGGGGCAGGAGGTGCTCATCGGTCAGGGTGAGGTTGATTTCACCAAGGTGCTTACCGGCCTGCACGCGGTCGGCTACAAGGGCGCGATCACCATCGAGCGCGAGACCTCAGGGCCCCAACAGGTCGCTGACGTCAAAGCGGAGAAGAT
>CAZZVI010000002.1:30821-33927 GCA_964657335.1 uncultured Terriglobus sp. | reverse complement strand
ACTGCTTCACCGTGTCGATCATGTTGTCGTCAGAGATGCGGTCCACCAGCTTGTTGTACGGGTCGATGCCGGCGCGTGTGGGCTGCTGGTCCACGACGAAGGTATAAGTCGCGTGCTCCGCCGTCATGCGTTCGCGACGGATGTTCAGCGGCTTCTCTTCGTCCTTTTTGCCGATGAACACACCGACTTCAATCAAGTCGTTGAGCGGCATGGGTGACTCCATACCGTTGCCGTCGGCCTGCGCCTTGCGCGCCTGCACTTCAAGCGTGACATGGTACTTGCCGTCCGCTTGCTTCTGCCACTTGGCGCTGACCGCCTTGTTGTCATACAGCACGATGCGGTTGAAGCCGTCATCGATCAGGTACTGCATGTCCGGGGGCGTCTGCGCTCGCAGAGCGTCAATGAGCAGGCGCGTGTCAGGATATGGCTGCGATACGGCTGCGGCGCCTGCAGTCTGGTCGGCGCTGTCTACCTGGTTGTTGGCGTTCGCGTAGCGGTACTGCATCAGGAAGTTATGCAGCGCAAGGTTGACCTTGTCTTCACCGATGTAGTCGGCGAGCGTGTACATGATCTGACCGCCCTTTTCGTACCAGACATACGGCTCACGTTGCACCAGTGACAACGGCGGCTCATGCCGCACTTCGCCCGCCCGGCCGCGCAGATAGCGATCAAGAAAGTGCCGCAGCACGCGATGCATGTAATCCTTGCCGTACTTGCGCTGCATGACCATGTAGGCGGTGTACTGGGCATAGGTCTCTGACATCATGTTCGAACCCTGCACGTTGCCGCCGATCAGCTGGTGGCCCCACCACTGATGGCCGAGCTCGTGCGCTGTGACGAAGTAGGTCAGGTCTACATCCGTCGGCTTCTCCTGCCGCCCGATGAAGCCGATGCCCTCAGAGAATGGAACGGTGTTCGGGAACGACTGCGCGAAGCCCCGGTAGCGCGGAAACTCCATGATGCGGTATTGCGTGAACTGGTACGGGCTGAAGAACTGCTGATCGTAGTCCAGCCCGGCCTTACTGCTGGCCACCATGTCGTCGATGTCGTACGGATGATGCACGTCGTAGTAGACCTCGATGTTCACCGGGCCGTTAGGGCCGTTGTAGACATCTTTGCGCACCTCGTACCGGCCGCTCACATAGTTGAAGAAGTCCTGGATGTGCGTGGAGCCCATGCTGTATTCGAAGTAACGCCGCCCGTCTTTGGTCCATTCCTTCTGCAGGTATCCCGGCGAGATCGCAATCTGGTCCGGCGTGGTCGAGACGACCGTGTGGTAGGTGATCCAGTCGGCCTGCACATTGGTGAACAGGTTCTGGCGCGAGTACACGGGATCACCGCGGTCTGCCATCTCGTGCAGCGGTCCCAGCTTCTCCTCACGGCGGCGGCGCGGATCGTCCAGCTCGCTGCCCTCCTGGTAACCGATGCTCGGGAACACGCCGTTGTTGATGAAGGTGCCGTTGTAGGCATACTCCGCCGGCTCGTTGCCGTCGCGGAATCCGCGCGTCACGTGTTTCACGTTCGCCACCATCTTGACCACTTCGCCAGGTTGCACCGGCGTGGCAAAGCGATAGATGGAGAAGATGTTCAGCGGCCCCTGAAACACGCGCTGCGCCGGCCGGTCGAACGTGACCTCCTGCTGCAATTCCACGTCGCCGGTCAGGTGGATCTCGCCGATGGGTGCAGCCGTCTTGTTCTGCAGCGTGAAGGTACCCACCGCATCCATCGAACGCTGGTATGGATACAGGTTGACTGCCGTATCGACCGCGGTCACCTTCAACTGCGGCACGCCGCGATACTTCCGGTAATTGCGCTCGTAGTCGGCCTGATCGTGGCGGCGGCTGTTCGCCGTGGTGTAGCGGTTCAGTACGTGCGCGTTGTAGTAGAACCACGCACCGGAACCCACCGTCAGCAGCAGCAGCACCAACCCCGCGGGCAGCAGCCGCGGCGCACGCATCTTCGCCATCCGCGTGCGAGCCCGCAACGACGTCTCGGCGCCACGCCGGGTATACGCAATCGAGAGGACACCCAGCACAGCGAAGAACGCGGTCCAGTACACGATCGACCATGCCAGCGCCGGCACGAAGTGCCCGTAGCCGTTCATATCGCTGATGCGATAACTCGGTGTGTTGCCCGGCAGCAGCAGCGTGTTCTCAAGGCCAAAGTTGTACAGGATGGGCGTAATCGCGAACACGCCGATCACGATGCCGTGCCCCAGGAACTTGTTGCTCACCACGGTCTGCACGAACATGGCCAGCATGGCAAAGCCGACCAGCTGCGGGAAGACGACAACGTAGAGTTCCTTGAAGTACATCGCAAACTCGTAGTGGTGGAAGCCGGCGATGGTCTGCATCATGACGCCGACCAGCATCGCCGCCGTCAGCAGGATCAGCTCCACCACCGCAATCGCAAGCAGCTTCGAGAGCCAGTCCACGGTCTCGTTCATGGGCAGCGCATCGTGAATGCCGTCGAAGTGGTTATCACGCTCGCGCCACACCAGCTCCGCCGCATACAGCGCCGCGACGATGTAGAGGAACAACGTCGCCGAGCCCTCGACCGCCTGCAGCATCAGGTAGGTCACCGGCCACACGTTCTCTTCGCCCACGTTGCCGGCGAAGCGGCCGTTGTTGATGGCAAACACGATCATCAGGCCGAGGATGGCCCAGAACGGCACTTCCTTGAAGATGACGCGAAGGCGAAGGCGCGCCATGGAGACGAACTGCTGCAGCGTGGTGCCCCAGCCAAACACCTGGTGTATCTTCGGCAGCGCGGCCGACACCAGCGAACGCACGGGCCTTTGCTCTTCCTTGTCGGCAGCATGTTGCTTGGCGGCACGTTTTCCCTGCGAACGCGCGGTCAACGCCTCCGCGCTCATGGGAAAGAGCTTCCACAGCACCAGCAGCGCAACCACGCCGACACCCGTCCAAAGCAGCCGGTTGTAGAGGAACACGCCCGGCGAATCGCCGCTGAAGTCCCATGGCAGCAGCCGGGTGTTCTTCTCAATGACGGTCCAGTAGCGCGTTACGTTGTCGAGCGTGATGACGCCGAGCGGATCGAGGATGCCCGACCAGAAGTGCTCCAGCGAACGTGTCGCGCCGTACACCGT
>CAZZVI010000002.1:1541-30721 GCA_964657335.1 uncultured Terriglobus sp. | reverse complement strand
GTGCCGAAGATCGCGGCCATCACGATGGTGCCGTAGATACAGGAGCCGTTGTCATTCGTCGTGATAGCCCACGGCCCGTTCAGCAACACCTTGCCGTTGCTGTTCGAAACCGGGCCGAAGCTCTCGGAAGCAACGCAAAGAAAGCTGAAGGTCGTCCAGAGCAGGAAGTACACGTACGTCGAGATGCTCTTGAAGCGGAGCTTCAGCTCAAAGGTAAAGAACTCCCAAAACTGTGCCATGGCAAGCGATCCTGTGGTGACAACGGCTGGTGACATCCTGGCGCGACGCGCCCAACGAAGAACAACAAATCAGGCAGCGGCTGGCGTGCGCCGCCCATGCTCTGACAGGTTCAGGAAGTACACATCCTCCAGGTCGCTCGGTACCTGCGTAAAGCCGGCGCCTGGCGAGGTCGCGCTGAACACGCGAATCTCGTGCTGGCCGCTGACCAGGTGCGTGCTGATCACGTTCATCTGCGCTTCCAGCTCCTTCAGCTCGGCGTCACTTGCGACGACGCGGCTCCAGATCTGCCCTTCCAGCGCATGGAGCGTCTCTGCCGGCGAACCTTCCAGCAGCACCTCGCCCGCGGCGATGATCGCCATGCGCGGACACAGCTCGCGCACGTCGTCCACGATGTGCGTGGACAGGATCACCGTCACGTCGCGACCGATGGAGGACAGCAGGTTGAGAAAGCGATTGCGCTCCGCCGGGTCAAGTCCCGCCGTTGGCTCGTCGACGATGATCAGCCGCGGATTCGCAAGCAGCGCCTGCGCGATGCCGAAGCGCTGTTTCATACCGCCGGAGTAAGTGCTGAGCGACTTCTTGCGCGCATCCCACAGGTTGGTCTGCTGCAGCAGCGCATCTACCATCTCCTTGCGCTCGCCTGCACTGGCAATGCCCTTCAGCACGGCCAGGTGCTGCAGCATGTCGGTCGCGCTCATACGTGGATACACACCGAATTCCTGCGGCAGATATCCCAGCATTTTGCGAACTTCATTCTTCTGCTTCAGCACATCGATGCCGTCGAGCGTGATGGACCCGGAATCAGGATCCTGCAGCGTCGCGACCGTGCGCATCAGCGAGCTCTTGCCCGCGCCGTTCGGGCCAAGCAGGCCGAACATGTTGTTGCCGATGGACAATGACAGGTTCTTCAGCGCCTGCACGCCATTGGGATACGTCTTTGACAGCCCGACAATCTCGAGAGCCATGCTGTTCCTTTGAACGATAAAGTGTTGATGACCGCACTCTAGCACCCGGATACGCCTTTGTGCGCTACAAAGTTCTATTCCAGTTGACGTGCGGATACAGTGTTTGTACCCGCGTCACCTATCTCGCGGCAGGTCAATTCCAATGAAGCGCAAAGTTACTTGCGGTATCTGCATAACACTCTCACTCGGCCTCACCGCGATCGCTGCGCCGCAGTCTTCTTTGGAGCCGCTGCGCGCGGCCTTCCGCAACCCTCCGGCCGAGGCACGGCCGCTGGTGCGCTGGTGGTGGTTTGGCCCGGCTGTTACGAAGCCGGAGATCGAACGCGAACTGCAGCAAATGAAGGCGGACGGTATTGGTGGGGTCGAGCTTGCCTTTGTGTATCCCCTTGCGCTCGACGATGCGTCCACGGGCACTCAGAATCTGAAGTTTCTATCGCCGCCCATGCTGGAGATGGTTCGCTATGCGCAGACCGAGGGGCGCAGCCTTGGCTTGCGTGTGGATGTGACACTCTGCAGTGGCTGGCCCTATGGAGGTCCGCACATCACGCAGGCGCTGGCGGCGACTAGCCTGCGACCCGTGGAGGTTCCGGTGCCCGCAGGCAGCAGCGACATCGCGTTCCCGCACGCACCTTCTGAAGGCGACACGCTGATCTCTGCTTCGCTGGTCGACGGCAGTCCGAAGGCGTGGTCTTCCACCGGCGCAGTGTCGCTGCCCGTACCGAACGGGTCGGCGAACCAAGTTACGTTTGCGCCGAACAGCAAGCCTCGCGTTGCGCTGTTCTTCTTCATGAGCCACACGCGGCAGCAGGTGAAGCGCGCCGCCGTCGGCGCGGAAGGCTATGTGCTGGACCCATTCAGTGCAGACGCCGTAGCGACGCACCTGAAGGCCGTCGGCGAACCGCTGTTATCAGCGTTTGGATCAAAACCACCGTACGCGATCTTTTCGGATTCGCTGGAAGCCTACGGCGCGGACTGGACGCCCCGGCTGCCCGAGGAGTTCCGCAAACGCCGCGGGTATGATCTGCTGCCGCACCTGCCGCAGATCGTGGCCGGAGACACGCCGGATGCGCAACGCGTGCGCCACGACTACGGAGTGACGCTGACCGAGCTCATCAATGAGAACTACCTGGTGCAGATCGACACCTGGGCGAAGGCGCATGGCACGCGCTTCCGCTCGCAGACCTATGGCGAGCCAGCGGTGTCCTTCTCGTCGCAACACCTTGTTGCCCTGCCGGAAGGCGAAGGGTCTCAGTGGCGGCAGTTTTCCACGCTGCGGTGGGCCAGTTCGGCAAACCATGTCTTCGGCAACACGGTGACATCCGGCGAGACGTTTACATGGCTTCACTCGCCTGTGTTTCGGGCCACGCCGCTGGACATGAAGGCAGAGGCAGACGTCGATTTTCTCGAGGGCGAGAACGAGCTGTTCTTCCACGGCTGGCCGTACTCGCCGAGTGACCGCACCATCCCTGCGGGCGATCCCGGATGGTCGCTCTATGCTGCCGCCGCGTTGAACGATCACAATCCGTGGCATCCCGTGATGCCGGCGGCCACGCGTTACATCGCGCGGATGAGTTATCTGCTTCGGCAGGGACAGCCGGCGAACCAGGTCGCCATTCTGCTGCCGACGGATGATGCATGGGCGAACTTCATGCCGGGCAAAGCTTCTGTGACGGCGGCGATGAGCAGGCTGATCTCGCCGGAACTGATGAACGCGATCCTCTCGGCGGGCTATAACGTGGACTTCATCGATGCAGAGGCGGTTCGCACGGCTGGCCTCGGCACGCACGGAATGGTCATCCTGCCCGCAACCGATCGCATCCCGCTGGAGACGCTCAAGGCTCTTGAGGGTTTTGCGGCTCACGGTGGCCATGTGATCGCTGTGACCCATCTGCCAACGAAGAATGCGGATGGGGCACAACTTTCCGCGACGCAGACACAAGCGATTGCGCTGGTGCCTTCGGCGCGACAGTTGCCGCAGGCAATGCGGGACGCGGTTGCACCTGATCTGCGCATGGATGCTGCGACGCCGGATGTCACAGGACACTTGGGATTCATCCGCCGCAAGCTGCCGGATGCCGACATCTACTTTGTAGCGAACACTGGCAATGCAGAGATCAACACGACGCTGAGCTTCGGCACGCAGTTCGCGAGCGGAGAGCGATGGGATCCTGACACCGGCAACATCATCCGCAGCACGCCATCGGCAGGCGTCGCAATCGATCTTGCACCGTATGAGTCAGCAGTCTTTATCTTCAGCCCCGCCGTTGCGAAGCAAGTTGCGGTCGAGCATGGCGCCGCAGCGCGGACGATCGCGAATCTGTCCTCTGACTGGACGGTGAAGTTTCCGGCGATCGGAAAGACTGTCACCGAAGCGAAGCTCACCGACTGGATGACTGATCCCGCGACGCAGCACTTCTCAGGCGAGGCCGTCTACTCGCGCGACTTCATCCTGGATCAGGTGCCGACAGGTCGCGTTCAGTTGCACATTGCAGGCGGCAGTGCGATGCCGGGCCAGCCGGCCGTCATGCCGCAGAGCGGTGCGGGTCCGAACCCGGCGCCTGGCCTGCCAAACCCGCTCATCACACGCACGGGACCGGGCATGCACGCGTGGTTCGATCCGCCGATACGGGAGGCTGCCCTGGTCACGATCAATGGACAGGAGGCGGGCGCGCTATGGCATCCGCCGTACAGCTTGGAGGTGGCTTCGTTGCTGCACAAGGGTAAAAACCACATCGAGATTCGCGTCTTCAACACGGCGCTGAACGCGTGGTCGGCAGCACCGCCCCGCGACTACACCAAGCTGAAAGCAACCTACGGAGACCGCTTCCAGATGCAGGACCTCGACAAGGTGCAGCCTTTGCCATCCGGCTTGCTGGGAGATGTCCTGCTGATGCACCCGTAGGTCATAGCATCAAAAGGAAAGAGGAGGGCCGAAGCCCTCCTCTTGTATGCGACACAGACACGCTAGAAGCTGAAGCTTGCCTGCAGCGTGATGGATCGAACAGCCGAGCTTGATCCGCCGGGACCGAAGCTGGCCAGTGAGGTTGATTTCCCGAAGAGACTGCCTGCGGAGAGCGAGCCATCCGGCGTTGCGTAGGGAACGTAGTTGAATACGTTCTGGATCTGCGCACCCAGGTTCAGCGTGTACTTCTTGCCGGAACTGGCGCCGCCGCCAAAACCTCCAGGGCCGCCAGGACCGCCGCCACCAGGCCCACCGCCACGCGGTCCGCCGCCGCCTCCAGGAGGCGGTCCGCCGCCGCCGGGGCCACCGGGTCCACCCTGTCCAGCGCCTGCAGGAGCGCCGGCACGCTGGCCGAAGCCAATCGCCTTGGCGATGCGCAGGTTGAACTGCACATTCGAAGGTCCGGTGCAGTAACCCTGCGGCACGCGATTGGCGGCGCTCACGCTCTGGGTAAAGTCACCGATCTTCGTGCAGTTGCCGGAGACACCATTCGCAAAACCGGCGCGGTCGTTGATGATGGAGTCGCCATTGTTATCGATGCCGGTCGTGATGTTGTAGTACGAGCCCGAGTTGACGGCGAGGAATGGGCTGACGTTCACCTTGAACGGAGCCTGCCAGTTACCGAACAGGAAGACACGGTTGCGTTGTACAAACAGCGCGCGGCCATAGTCGGTGTGAGAGTTGATGCTGTCGGTTGGGAAGCTGTCCGCGCCGTTCGCGTTCGCGTTCGCAAAGCTGAGCGCATAGAAGCCGAAGAGCGAAAAGCGGTTGGAAAGCTGCGTGCGAATGTTGACGATGAACTGGTTCTGCCGGAAGACACCGCCGGACTGGTACTGGTAGACAAAGTTACTGCCGGTGGTGGGCAACGACCGCGACATGAACTGGTGCACGCCGTTGCTGTTGATGTAGTTGGCCGAGATGGTCGAGCGCTTGCCCACCTGCTGATCCACACCAATCTGCGACTGGATGGTGTACTCGCTGCGAAGGTTTGCGCCGAGCTGGTAGATCGTGTTCGACACAGCGCCGCCGGTGCCGCAAGGCGCCGTGTTCCCGGGGCTGCAGCCCTGTGCAGGATTGCTGTAGATGTTTGTGATCTGGTTGATGCCGTTCTGCCGCACCGTCTGGATGAAGTCAGAGATATCGAAGCGGTCGTAGAAGATGCCGGAGCCTGCACGCAGAACCGTGACAGGATTGCCGTTCTTGCGGGGAATGCCGTAGGACAGCGAGACACGCGGTGCGATATCGGCGTTGCTGTGGATATTGTTCTGCGCTTCATACCGAACGCCATAGCTCAGAAGGAAGTTCGGCTTCACGTGGAAATCGTCTTCCGCGTAGAGACCGACGTCGGCAGTACTTGTCTCTGACTTCGGATTGGCAATCGTCGTAACGCGGTACTGAAACGGTGTGTTCGCGAGGTAGGCGGCAGCGCTGTTATAGGTGAAGGCGCCGTTTGATCCCGACGTGGAGAAGAGCGCTTCACGATTGATACGAAGGCGGCCGCCGAAGCGGATGAAGTTCTTCTGCAGCGCGACGGAGGTATAGTTCTGCAGCTCGAAGTGGTCCGCGGTGCTGGTCTGCGTGCCCAGGTTGGATCCTCCGCCCGAGAACAGACCAGACACGGTGAGTGTCGGTGTGGTCGATTGCGGATTTTGCGTGGTGTTTGCGCGTTCGATGGCGAGACGGGTTTCGTTGATCACCTTCGACCCGTAGATCTGCGTGTCGCTGAGCTGCAACTGGTTGTCGTGCTGCGTGGTGTTGTATGCGGCCGATGCGAGTGACGTGGAGCCGAGACCGGCGTTGGTCTGGCCATTGTGCTCGAACTGGTAGCGCACGGTCAGCGTGTTGTTTGGCGTCAGGGCCAGGTCGATGCGCGGCGTGAAGTCGTAGCGCGTCTGCGGATGGAAGGTCGCGCGGAACGCATCGGGATAGTTATAGACGCCGCATGTAACGGTGCCGGGCGCGCAGAGCGTAGCGGAAGCGGCGCTCGTGCTGACGATCTGTGTGCCGCCGAAGATGGCGTTGTCCTGGATGTCGCGATAGCTGCCCGCGAGCGAGTACGAACTGGTCTTGGTGAGTGGGCCAGTGAGCGATCCAATGAAGAAGATGCGGTGGTAGTCGGGCTGCTGATTCGCCGAGCCGAGGAACGGGCTGGAGGTGTTGAATGCCTTGTCATTGCCCTGGATGCTGAACTGGCCGTGATAGCGGTCCGTGCCGGGCTTGGTGAACACTTCCACGCGGCCAAAGCCCGGCTTGTCAAACTGCGCGGAGAAGGGATTTTGGTTGACACGAATTTCGCGGATCGAAGACTTCGGTGGCAGCTGGCCGCCGGTAAAGCCATCGACGTAGATCTGCCCACCATTCGGTCCGGCGGACGGCCCCGCAAGCGCGGACAGCTCGCTCGACAACTCATCGGGATCGTCGCTCAGGGCTTCGAGATCCTTGTCCTTGATGACGACGGCGCTGCCGTTCGCGTCGGCGTCAACGGAGACATGCGTGTTCTCCGTGGTCACATTCACTTCTTGCGAAGCCGCCTGCACGGTCATGGCTGCGTTGATGCTGACCGTGGCGTTCGTCACGCGCACACCCTGCCGCACAAACGACGCGAAGCCCTGCATGGTTGCCGTCAGCGAGTATGTGCCTGCGGGAACGTTGCGGAAGCTGTAAGCACCGTCGGCACCGGCCACGGTCGTCCGCGCGGCACCCGTGGCGGGTGTCAGCGTTACGGTCGCGCCCGGGATCGCAGCCTGATCGGGATCGAGCACGAAGCCGCTGACCGTGCCGCTTGCGGCCGTCTGCGACCAGGCAGACGCAGGAGGAAAGACCGCACTGCCGATCAGCGAAACGCTAAGGAATGCAAGAGACGTCCGGCGAAGGAAAGAAGCGCAACGTGCCATGAAAAGACCCCAGGGATGAGAGCTTGGTTGAACAAAGTCAACTTGCATACCTAGAAGACGCGACGCCCTGCCGGGCGACGGTCACACTGTGTAAAGGTTTGTAACAATGCCCGACGATCGGGCCGGTTGGGTGCCAAACTGAGGTGGTGTAAGGGAGCTTGGACGACCGATGCAGGAACAGGGCAACGTGCTTCTGATTGACGACGATCTGGAGCTCTGCACCATGCTGGAGAGCTATCTGTCTCGCCATGGATGGAAGGTGCATGCGGTGCACACGGGCCGCGATGGCCTGCGCTGCGCGCTTGCAGATTCGCCTGACCTCATCATTCTGGATGGCATGTTGCCGGACTATGACGGCTTCGATGTGCTTCGCCGCATTCGCAGTGAAGGATCGACACCGGTGCTGCTGCTGACGGCTCGCGGCGAAGAGATCGACCGCATTGTCGGTCTTGAGATTGGTGCGGATGACTACCTCGGCAAGCCCTTCAATCCACGCGAACTCATCGCGCGCATGCGTGCCATCTATCGCCGGTCGGCGGTGCGCGAAGACAAGCCGCAGGACGCGCCCCCAGCGCGCTTCACCGTCGACGAGCGCAAGCGCGAGATTGCTTTTCGCAAGGAGCCGATCGCGCTCACCGACATTGAATATCGCCTGCTGACCGTGCTGCTGCGGCGCGTGCCCGAGATCGTGGATCGAGAGGAGCTAACGGTGCAGGCTTTCGACCGGCCGTCGCGGCCGTTCGATCGCAGCCTCGACATGCACGTCTCGCGGCTGCGCCGAAAGCTTGAGTCGCTGGAAGGATTCAGCGGCACGGTCAAGTCCATCCGCAACACCGGGTACCTGCTGGTGCTGGATAGCGATGACCCTGGTGAGGAGCGCGCATGAAGACCTTCTTTCTTCAGCTGTTCCTGTCGTTCTGGGTGGCCGCCATCGGCATCTTTGTTGCCTCGGCACTGATCTACCCTGATTCGATTCCCGGCCCGGTAGAGAACTATCGCGCGGCTGGGGAAGCGACGAACCGCCGCATCGCAGACGACACGCTCGCAGCGCTTGCAAGCGGCGGTTGCGACGCTGTGAGCAGGATGAACGGCGCATACATCCTTTTGACGCCGGATGCGAAGCCCATCTGCAATGAACCCATCACACCGGCTGAGCAGAAGCTCGCACAACGCGACACGCATTCTCACGGCTTTGGTCAACGCGGTCACGTCGGCGATTCGTGGGTCGAGGTGCGGCAGGCGCACTCCTCTGACGGCCGCCGATGGCTGTTGATGGAACACACGCCGTATGTCGCGGGTCTGGGTTTGCCGCCGCTGCCGCGCGATGCCTTGCCGTTGTCGATTGTCGTTACGCTGGTCTTTTCCTTTCTGCTGATACGCCCTATCCGCAAGCTGTCGCTCGGCTTCAAGAGATTTGCCGCGGGCGATCTGTCGGTGCGCCTGCCTGTGTCAAAGCACTGGTGGAACAGCATTGGCGGGTCGGACGTGCGCAACCTGACGCTCGACTTCAACCACATGGTCGACCGCGTCAACGGCCTGATCGAAGCGCAGAAACTGCTGGTGCGCGACATCTCGCATGAACTTCGGTCGCCCCTGGCGCGCCTGCGCCTTGCATTGGAGATGACGCGCGAAGAAGCGCACGAGGACCTTCCATCACTCGACCGTATGGAAGCCGAAGCAGAACGAGTCAACGAACTGATCGGCCAGATGCTGACGCTGTCGCTGATGGAAAGCACGAAGCAGCTGGCCTCGCACAGTGCCGTCTCAGTGCGCGCCATCGTCGAGTCACTCATCCCCGACATGGAGTTCGAGGCGCAAGGCCGGGGCTGCGCCATCCGCTACCAGGCAAACGGGCAGATACCCGCGACTGCAGGTAACCGTGAACTTCTGCATCGCGCTTTCGAAAACGTCATCCGCAATGCCATCCGCTTCACCGCGCCCGGAACCACGGTCGATGTTGAGGTTGCAGTGATCCAGTGCGCCAGCCTCTTGGGACCGGCAGTACAGGTACTGGTGTGCGACCGAGGTCCTGGCGTGCCCGCTGCAAGCCTGCCGCTGATCTTCCGGGCCTTCTATCGCACGGATTCTTCGCGCGGCGAAGCGACCGGCGGCTTCGGTGTCGGACTGTCGATTGCAGAGCGCGCCGTGGCTCTCCACGGCGGCCGCATCAGCGCGGCAAATCGTGTGGACGGCGGCCTTGCAGTAGAGATACTCCTGCCTATCAGCCAGCGGCCTGTTGAGCGTGACAAGATCGCTGCATAAGTCCGGCTCGCTTGCGGATACCAGGCCATCCACGACGGCGGGCCGGCATCTTGGGCCCACGCATCGTACGCCTGATCCGTCTCCGCGCGTCCTCGCTACGTTTGCTTCGCCACAAACTGCTTCCAGTCAGCGACGGTTTGTTTCGCATAGCTGATGGCATAACGCAGAATGCCGTCTGCAAAGTCGTCGCCGGCGCGGCAGTAGGCGCTGATGGCTTTGGCATTGCCCGCCCGCGCATGGCCGCGCGCAAGCAGCTCCCCGCACACGGTCGCATACGCTCGCAGAGCACCTTCGCCCATCGTCGTTATGTCCAACGATGCCTTGTGATCATTCAACTGCCGGACCAGGTACGTGTGGCCACCGGATCGAGTCCAGCCAAGGAATGGGTCGCTTTGCAGTTGCATGGCTCTTTGCCCATCCGCAACTCGCTGCCCATTGGAGACAGAGCCGGCCGAGCCTTCGAGATACGGGGCGTAGGCAGACTGCACCTCCTGCTTGATCTGCAGAAACAGCGGGTCGGCCGGACCGTTGCCTTCCATGTACACGCAGTAGTCCCGCAGGCCCACTGATCCGGTGCCAACAACCTTGAACGCAACATCGATCGCGCGATACTGATCGATGAAGTGCCGCCGCTCCGGCAACAGGCTGTTGCGATACATGGTCAAAGATGCCAGAACAGATGCCTGTTCGTCTTTCCCCAGCGGACGCAGCTCCGGCGGCTCCGATCGAAAGCGGCGGTCCTTACCCTGCTTCTTCGTCAGTCTGTCGAGCAAGCGCTCAGGCGTGGCGCGCTCTGCCTGCCTGAGAATTTCCGCGATGGTTGGCGTCACGTCAAGCCGCCTGACCTGGTAGCGAGCCGCCTCCAACACGGGGAGTGCCGCAAGGCTCTGCATCAGGTCGCAATATGCGCTGACGAATGCCCGGGCGGCCCTGCGCCGATCTGCCTTCTCGACGTTTGCATCACGGCCGGCCAGCAGAATGCTCGTTGCCATCCGCTTCACGTCCCACTCAAAGGGACCGACGATCGTTTCGTCGAAGTCATTGATGTCGAAGATCAGCCTTCCATCGATGCCGGCGTACGCACCAAGATTCTGAACATGTGCGTCGCCGCAGATCTGCGTGAGTTGGCCGGAGTGGGCGCCGAGCGAAAGGTCATACGCCATGATTGGCACAGCACCCCGAAAGAAGCTGAACGGGGACAACGCCATTCGCTTGTTCTTCAGCGGCAGAAGAGACCCGAGCCGGCCCTTCATCGCCTTACTCAGGACATCGAAAGGATCGTGCTTGCGCAGTTCAGGCGTCCATGGCGCAGTCGTCTTGAGCCGCTTTCTGTTTGAGCTGACTTGGCGATCGTGCCTTCTGTTCGCCGTCGACGACTTGCTCATCGAGACCTCATCGCCGGTGGCATTCCTCGCGTCTTGACCGACGAGGCAAGCTAAGCTGGCCTTCCCATTATGCTGCACCAAGACAGTCTTTGTGGAACCTGGAAGACTTGCTATCGGCGAGTACCGGTCCGCAGTGTAGCGACGAACAGCACACAGTCCCGCTGTTGATTCAGCAGCCGCGTGACTACTTTCCTCGCGCACTTTGACTGGCTGAACAAACCTGATCCGAGACAAGTTTTTCTCTATTTGAGTATCACCGGCAGTATCAACCACTTGTCGAGCGCCGTTCGCTGTCTTGTCTTATGTCATATTGACCTTAGTCAATCTACAGAGTCGATCCTGACCCATCGACACACCGCTAAGAAATGCTTCGGAAGAGGAAACACTGATGACATGGAGACATGCACTCGATAATGCGTCGGAAAATGCGGCTAGCGACGCGCGCTTTGCGAATGAATATCCGCGTTTTGCGCCGGTCAGCTCCGAGGCATTTAATAACTTCACCGATCTTCCCGCCCGCTTCGAAGTTGCCGCCGGTACCAGGCTACTGGAACAGGGAACAACGCCAAAGAACGTCCTGCTGGTATTTGAAGGCCTCCTTCGTCTTGACTACCTGAACTCCGACGGCACCGAAATCATGCTCGGCCTTCGGACCAGTGGTTGGTATCCGGGTGCCGCATCTGTGATGACGAAAGTCCCAAGCGTCTACTCTGTTACGGCAGTCGGACCCTGTTCGATCGCGGCGATCCCGGCAGAGGAGTTCTGGTGCAAACTCATGCAGAACACACGGCTGCTCGGGCACTTCATCTCGACGTTATGCCGCGAGTTGACTTCACAGGGAGGCATGCAGGTACAACTCATGTCGAGCAATGCGGAAGATCGCCTGGCATGTTTCCTGCGGGAACGCGAAGCCAAGCACCTGCAGTGGACTACATTCGATCCTTTGCCTCTGTTAAAGCAAATGGAGCTGGCACAGTTACTTGCCATTAAGCCCGAGACCTTGAGCAGGATCATCCACAAGCGCTGCAAGGGAACCTTACCCCAGTAGTTTGACTTGCAACAACAACGCTTGTGGCTCGTTGACCTATCAGGATGACGTTCCTTCTCCGCTTCCGTGGTAATCACGCCGGACATTCATCAGGAATTAACTGAATTCCAGTGGCAAGACGAAATTTAGCCGAACATTGCATAAGTGACTGTTCGTCGAAGTGCAACGCACTTTCAAGCTGCTCATTCGATTGATACGAGTCAAGGCTTGGCTCTGGCAGACACGTCATACTCGTCGAACGTAACCGAATGATGGATGCCATCCTCGGTACGCCCCAACATCACTTGCACGGCTAAGCTTCTTCTCCCTCATCACTATCTCTTCCACCGCATGCCGCGAGAGCAGATGAGGGACCGCACTTGAGAACGCACATACCAGCGCTCGATGGGCTCCGAGGAATTGCGATACTTCTGGTTCTGTTTACGCACCTCTTGCCTCACCGTTCCGTCGGTCCCATTTTGCTCCGCCTGCTCAATGGCGTTGCGGGAGTCGGCTGGTCAGGGGTAGACATTTTCTTCGTACTCTCCGGTTTTCTCATTACCGGTATTCTTTACGACGCGAAGCGCGACGATCACTACTTCCGCGACTTCTACATGCGCCGCACCCTGCGCATCGTTCCTCTCTACCTGCTCGTGGTCTTTTGCTGCACATCGATCTTTCCTCATTTCGCGGCCACGCAGGGCTCGTCGCCCGCGGCGAACCGGTGGATGTTCTGGCTCTATCTTTCGAATGTACTGGTTGCCTTTCGCGGCGCCATATCGGTGGGCTGGCTGGGACCATTGTGGTCCCTGGCGGTTGAAGAGCACTTCTACCTCATCTGGCCCACGGTCATACTGCTCTGCTCGCGCCGATCTGCAATGCAGGTCTGCATGGGTTGCGTTGTTCTCGCAAACGCCGTAAGGCTCATATTCTTAATGCATCACAACCTGCTTGGGCCTTACGTCTTTACACTAAGCCGGATCGACGAACTGGCGCTCGGCGCGCTGGTCGCACTCGCCCTCAGAGGCAACACGAGTCAGCGCGAGATGCAGACCTTCGCACGCTGGGGAGCCCTGGCGGCTGGAGCGGGAACGCTGACGCTGTTCGTCTGGCGGCATGGGGTGATCCTCGATCCCGTCATGCTGGGTGTGGGATTGCCGATAGTGGGAGCTCTATCAACGGCTTTACTCACACTCGCGGTCCTGCCTGGAACCGCAGCACCTTGGAAGGCACTGCTGGAGAGTGGTTTCCTCAAGCGGTTTGGGCGTTACAGCTATGGGCTGTACATGCTGCACATGCCGGTCTGGGAGGTGCTGCGTCAGCATCACCTGCTTTTTCAGGGGCAGAACCGGCTGCTCGACGTTGCGAACCTTGTCATAGGCATAGGGGCTTCTTATCTTCTCGCAGTCTTGGTCTTTCATTACTTTGAGAAACCCTTTCTTCGCCTGAAGCGTTATTTCGAGCCGACGTATCGGCGCCTGCATGCGGCGGAGAAAAACTCCTTTGTGCAAGATCCAGCGGCTAGCAGTTTGCCTATGGAGGCGCGATCATGACGATCCCTCCATCTCTCAGGCATTTAGCTCTTGAGTTACGGCTGTATGTCGCGAACCATGTCATCACGCATATCCCGTCGCACACCCTGCGGCTGCTTTATTACAGGTCTGTGCTTCGCTTCCAGGTCGGGAAACAGAGCAGCATTTTCATGGGAACGACCTTCGAATCACCTGGAAAGCTAATCATCGGCCAGGGCAGCACGGTAAATCGGGGCTGTTTGCTCGATTCCCGCGGCAGCCTCTCCATAGGTGACGGTGTTTCTATCTCCAGTGGCGTGACCATACTCACCGCGGAGCACGACATTCAATCCAGCACGTTTGCAGGCCGTGAAGAGCCGGTTCAGGTTCAGGACCACGTCTTTATCGGGACAAAGGCAATGATTCTTCCGGGCGTAATCCTGGGGCGCGGCGCTGTGGTTGCGGCCGGCGCTGTTGTCACCAGGAGCGTTGCTCCCTACACGGTTGTGGGCGGCATTCCAGCCCGCCGACTGGGAAGCCGGACGAGCGATCTCGCTTATACCGTCTCGTACCAGCGTTTGTTGCATTGAGATGGGTTTGTCCAGGAAAGGAGGGCTAAGGTGAACGTTCGAGACCTGCTGGCGTCACAGCATTCGCGTCTTCTTGCGATTCGGCAATATCTCGTCTCCCAAGGCGTGACGGTCGCCTCCAACCTTCTCTACGGTCTGCTCTGCGTTCGATTGCTGCCTCCCTCGGAGTATGCAAAGTTTGTCGTGCTCTTTGGCGTGCAAGGAACCTTCGTCATTCTTATGGACGTAGGCGTCTCGGGCAGTCTGATCCCGCTCGTTGGCGAACAGGTAGATAACCACGTCCTGATAGCCGATTACGTGGCTACGCTTCGCAGTGTCAGCCACCGTTTGTATCTCGGCCTGGCAGTATGTCTGGTGGTCGCATATCCGTATCTTGTACGCAATCGCCAATGGAGCCCCGCCGTCGTTGCGGCGATGGTGGGCATTCTGCTTGTATCGACGTGGTTCATGCGTATCGGAGCCTCCTACGGCGCGGTGCTGATCCTTTTGCAGCAGAGAAGTCTCTGGTATCGCGGTCAGATGATTTCGGCCTTGGGAACGCTGGTACTGCTCGGTGTCATGAAGTCAGTGAACAGGTTGGGTGCCTTTGAAGCCATTCTCATCAATGTCGCGGGAATCGTCTTTGTCGGCATCTTCTTTCTTGTCAAAGCCAGACAGCTCCTGCAACATCGCGGCACCGTCTCCGATGAGAAGCGGCGCGCCATCATCCGGCTTGCGTTGCCCAACATTCCTGGCATTGTCTTTTACGCGCTGCAGGGTCAGATCGCACTTCTGCTGATCACGTTCTTTGGCCGGACATCCGGAGTCGCAAGCGTCGGCGCGCTCTCTCGCCTGGGACAGATTTTTGTGCTGTTTGGCCAAATGAACATGCTGCTCATCGAGCCGTTCTTTGCGCGCTTACCGCTTCAAAGGCTCTGGAAGAACTACACCGCCGTTTTGGCGATAACCGCCGGTTTATGCGTGCTTGTCGTCGCGGCTGCCTGCGCGTTTCCCGCTGTTTTTCTCCTGGTGTTGGGACCTACCTACAAAGGGTTGACCACAGAAGTAAAGATCGTCGTCGCGTCCAGTTCGCTCAGTTACCTGACTAATGTTCTTTGGTCGATGCATTCGGCGCGGAAGTTCATTTACTGGTGGAGCAACATAGCTAATATTCTGCTCACCCTTGCCGTTCAAGTCATTTTTATCAGCAAAGCCGATCTCACGCGCGTACGATCCGTCGTCTGGCTGAGCTTCGCCACCGTCCTTGTGGCATTTGTCACTAACTCTCTATCCGGTGTTTATGGCCTGCTGCTTGGTCCGCGAGTGACCGAGCCTTCCGGCGCGGCAACCCTGGAAGCGAGTGGCGCCGATGCTCTCGGACTTACCCGCACGAATGCCTGAAGACGCGAAGGGAGGAAGCACGATGAGTAGACAAATGTTCATGATTCAGATTGTGCCGAGCCTCTCGCCGGTGATCGATGGCATCGGTGACTACGCTCTTCAACTCGCGAGACAACTCCGCGCCCGGGCCGGTGTTGAGACCGCGTTCCTTGTCTGCGATCCCGCGTGGCCGGGCAACGCCGGCGATCTTGAATTCGAAGCTGTGGGCTTAGAGCAGCGCCGCGAAGCACCCCTGCTTGACGCCGTGGCTGCACTGGGCGCGCGCCAGAAGGCCAACGCTCCGATCCTGCTTCACTTTTCCCCGTATGGCTACCAGAAGCGAGGCTGCCCCACATGGCTGGTAAGCGCCTTGGAGAAGCTGAACACGAGGACACCAGGAAGAATAAACACGGCCTTCCACGAGCTCGATGTAGAGAGCTCACGTGTGCTGAGCAGCGCGTACTGGGTTCCGGGCGTTCAGCGCTTCCTCATGCGGCGTCTGTTGCGCATCTCCGCCTTCGCATACACAAACACTGGCCTTCATCAATCGAAGCTGCAAGCCTGGGGCCGCAGGCCCGTACCACTGATTCCGAACTTCTCGAACATCGGTGAACTCGACGCTCCCCCACCAGCACAGCGGCGTGAGCGGGAGGTTGTGATCTTCGGTCGCGCCGATCAAAGGCGATGGACTTACACCCGAGGAGCTGAAGCTTTGGCAGCGGTGTGTGCAGGAATAGCCGCTACACGGATCGTTGACGTGGGAGCACCCATTCCCGAGCACACCTGCACACAGGTTGGCGGCGTGCCTGTCGTTCGACGAGGCTTGTTGCCGGCGGAGGAAGTCGCTGCCACCATGCGGTCTGCACTGGCTAACTTTATGTTCTATCCAGTCCCGTTGTTAACCAAGTCAGGCGTTCACGCCCTGGCTTGTGCGTCCGGAACGGTGTCTTTTATTTCCTCTGACAGTAAGTTCCCGCCGATCTGCCAAGGGCTGGCCGAAGGCCTGGACTACTTCGTCGTAAAGAATTCGTCCGCGCTGCCACCCCTTGCATTCCTTGAGGGCCTTGCACCGGCTATCGCTCGGAGTTACAGGAAGCGAGCTTCATCGGTCGCCGCACTGACGATAGCGGAGCATCTCTACGGGGATAAGGCTGCCGTACCTGACTTGTTCACTTCTTCCAGGTCAACTGCCTGGAGTTTGTCTGCTTTTGATTCAACCAACCCTGAGGCCTCAGTGCCGAGCTCGGGAGCCGTGAGGTAGTGCTTATGACAGATGCATCGCTGAAGCCCAGAAAAGTAGCCATCGTTCATGATTGGTTAACCGCCCCCGGTGGAGCGGAACGAGTTCTGCGGCAGATGTTGCTGAGCTACCCTCAAGCCGACTTGTTTGCCGTCGTCGACTTTCTGGAGCCTAAGCATAGGCATCTGCTGGAGGGACGCACCCCGAAGACATCCTTCGTGCAACGGCTCCCTTTCGCAAGAAAAAAGCATTACATGTATCTGCCTTTTATGCCGATTGCAGTCGAGCAGTTTGACCTTTCCGCCTACGACCTGATTCTTTCGAGCTCATACTGCGTAGCAAAGGGCGTGCTGACGGGTCCAGAGCAGATACACCTGAGCTATGTGCATACGCCGATCCGTTATGCCTGGCATCTGCAACACCAATACCTTGCCGAGATGCATATCGATAAGGGCTTTGCAAGCATCTGCGTTCGTGCCGTGCTGCACTACATGCGCATCTGGGATCTCCGCTCTGCCGTAAACGTGGACATGATTCTGGCTAACTCCGAATACGTGGGCCACCAGATTTCCCGTATGTACCGGCAGGAGTTTGCGGTGCTGCCGCCGCCTGTGGAGGTGGACCGGTTTGTACTGGAGACAGCAAAGGATGACTACTATGTCACGGCCTCGCGGCTGGTGCCGTACAAGCGGACTGACTTGATCGTAGAAAGCTTTGCACACATGCCCGGCCGCAAGCTGCTCGTGGTCGGCGACGGGCCGGACATGAAGCGGATCCAGGCGGCAGCGCGAGGACATAGCAATATCCAGATCCTGGGCTATCAGTCAGATGAAGAGCTCAGGCGGCTTGTCTCCAAGGCCAAAGCGTTTGTGTTCGCCGCCATCGAAGACTTCGGAATATCGCCCTTGGAGGCGCAGGCTTCGGGAACGCCGGTGATCTGTCTCGGCCGGGGCGGAAGCCTGGAGACCATTCAGCCCCTCGATTCTGAAGATCCTACTGGCGTTTATTTCTACGAGCAGACGAGAGAGGCCCTGATCGAAGCGGTCGATCAGTTTGAGTCACACGGCCACCGCATCAAGCCCGCGAGTTGCAGGCGCAACGCGGAGCGCTTCGCAACGGAGCGGTTTCGGAGCGGTTTGAAGCACCTCGTGGATCAGGCTCTTGCCGGCCAGGGCGAGCCAAGGGACAAGGCGTCAGTTCACGTTCTGCACGCGGTCACACCGATCCTTGTGAAACCAGAGATCGAACGTGTTGCCGGCTAGTTAAGAACAGCGGGACAAAAGCACATTGCAACGGCTATAGGAGGCGGTGGTTCATGAGGAGTCAAAAAGCAGTTCAAACGGCGCGGCAAGTGCTGGCTCCGTTGTCGCATTCCGGCAGCGAGGGCGAAACATCACTCTCCATCAGTGACTTACTGCATTCGCTGTTGCGGCACAAGTTACTCATCGGGGCGTGTGTCGTTGTCTCGCTGCTTTTCGCGGGCGCATATCTCTTCGTTGCCAAACCGGTCTATGAAGCTTCCGCCAGCTTGCGTATTGATCCCACCCGGGCGAGTTCCCTGGGTCTAAGCGATCTGCTGTCGTCACCGGGAAGCGCGTTCGGGATGGACGCAACCCAAACAGAGATCGCGATCCTGAAGAGCGACGTGGTCGCCATCGACACGCTGAAGTCTCTTTCGGACCAGGACTTCGAGCAGTACGCGCACATCCCGAAGACGACGCTTGCCTTTGCGAAGGACGTGCCCAGCACGCCGGCCGCGGAGAACCTGCTGTCCCGCTTCAAGCAGGCGCTGAAGGTCAAGCAGGTGGAGGGTACGCAACTGGTTGAGATCAGCTTCCGGGACCATAACCCCCGCACTGCGTCTCTCCTGGCGAACGGAGCTGTCGCCGCGTACCGCAGGCAGAGTTTTGACAGCCGTTACGAATCCGTGTCGCAGGTGTCCGAGTGGCTGTCTGCGCAGATGCGTACCCTGCAGGACCGTGCCTCCGATGCGCAGCAGAAGCTTGCCGCATTTCAGGAGCACAACAACATTCTCGGCAGTGATCCTGCGAATAACACCATCATCGACCGGCTGCGGCTGCTGAACAGCCGCCTTGCAGAGGCCCAGTCGGAGCGCATCGTCAAGGAGGCGCAGATGCGCGCGTCTCAGGTGCAGGAGCCGGCTGTGCTTGCATCGCTGTTCCCCGACGCGAACTTAACTTCGCTGCAGGCACAGAAGGGCACACTGTATGCGCAGTATGCTCAGCAGTCGGTAAAGTTCGGCCCGAACTACCCTCCCTTGATCGAACTCAACAAGCAGATGGCAAAGATTGATGCACAGATCGCGCGTTCGGTCGAGACGGCTCGCCATGGAATCCGGGAGCAGTATGACGCGGCCGCCAAGACCGAGGGCATGCTGCAAAAAGAGTATGACCTGCAGACGGGCAAGGCCTACCAACTTAATCGTCAGCAAGCGGAGTACGCGGTGCTGCAGGCAGAGGGGACTTCAAGCCGGGACCTATATGACACGCTGCAGTACAAGCTGCAGCAGGCTGGCGTGATCGCAGGCCTGAACGGCGTCAACACCATGCTCGTGGATAATGCCCGGCCGGCGCTGGCCCCGGTTGAACCGAAGGCGCTTGTCATCCTCGGTTTCGGCCTTGCGTCTGGACTGTTCGTTGGCGTCGCGGGCTCGCTGCTGAAAGAAGCGATCTCCGAGCGCATTCAGAGCGGTGAGCAGCTGGAACGCGTGCTTGCCTACCCTCTTCTCGCCATCATCCCTCACCTGTCGTCCCAGGGCGGTACAAGCCGGCGCGGAGAGTTGGCGTCACCCAAGCAGGCGATTTGCGGTCCGCTGAGCTTCCGGGAACCTAAGTCTCAAGGTGCGGAAGCGTACCGCAATCTTCGGAGTTCCTTGCAGCTCTCTTCCACTGAGGCGCAGTTGAAGACGGTGCTTGTTACAAGCACGCTTGCCGAAGAAGGCAAGAGCAGTACCGCCATCAATTATGCGGTGGTGCTCGCGCAAAAGGGTGCGCGGGTCCTGTTGCTCGATTGTGATCTTCGACGTCCGACGCTGCACACGCACTTCGGTGTTCATAACAGCGAGGGTCTTACCCACATGTTACTCACGCCGGACGCTCCCGACAGATTCCTTACGCCACTTCCCGGCCTCGAGAACCTCAAGCTGATGACTGCAGGAAGGCATGTTCCTCTGCCTGCGGAAGCGCTGGCGTCTTTTCGGCTCCGCGAGTTACTGGAGCGTTGGGAACATCAGTTTGACTACATCCTGATCGATTCTGCTCCCCTGCTTCTGGTCAGCGACAGTCTTTCGCTGGCCAGCGTGGCAGATTCGGTGCTGTTAGTGACCCGGTACAACGCAACACCGCTGAAAGCCCTGACTCGGGCAAAAAATGTGCTTGCCCGCATTGGTGCGCACATTGGCGGCGTTGTTCTCAATGATGTTCCTGTAAGCACCCTCAACTACGGAGGCAGCGGTGAAGGATATTACTAAGAAGCGGAACACTAATCCATTCTGCAAACCTGATTTGATAGGTTTACTCACGTTAGCGTTCGCGTCGCCCATGCTCAGCCATTCTGCGGGTGCGCAGACCCTCTATCAGCACCCGCAAGCGGGTCACACAGAGCCGATCGCAGGCAGCGCGAATGACACGCTGTTACTCGGTTCGGGGGATCTGCTTGACGTCGAGGTCTTTGACACTCCAGAGCTGTCAGCCAAGCTTCGCGTCACACCTGACGGCGCGATCACCCTGCCGGTTGGCGGGCAGGTGACGGTTCAAAACCTTACGCCCTTGCAGGCGTCCCGTCTCATCGAGGCCAGGTTACGGGATGCGCAGGTGATGGGCGATCCGCACGTCAGCGTGTTCGTGAACGAATACGCAACCCAGGGTGTGACAGTCCTCGGCGAGGTTCGCAATCCGGGAACTTACACTCTTCTCGGCGAGCATTCGCTGTACAGTGCACTTTCGGCCGCGGGTGGTACCTCGACCTTTGCTGGCGCAAGCATCACGGTGAGCCATCGCAATTCCGCCGGCCATCCGGTGCTGATCCCAGTGCACTCGCCGAACTATTCGGAAGTCGAGAGAACCATGCCGGTGGAGCCCGGCGACGTCATCGTCGTTTCAAAGGCTGATCTGGTCTACGTGGTGGGCGATGTCGGCCATCCCGGAGCCTACTACGAGCAAAGCGGTGAACCCATGAGCGTTCTGAACGCACTGGCGCTTGCATCGGGTCTGAACCATACGGCTGCCGGAACGAAGGCATCGATCGTCCGCAAAACCACAGACGGAGCCGTCACAATTCCGGTCAATCTCGATCGCATCATGAAGAACAAGGAGAAGAACCTTGTGCTGGAGGCGTCTGACATCCTGGTGATTCCGCGCAGCGGCGCCAAGGTGTTACTCGAAACAGCTCTGCCGAGCGCGACAGCCGCTGTGACTGGTGCAGTGACAACGGCGCTGGTCCTTCGATGAAACGCCAGGCCGCGTTCAGCGCGAGCGTGCCGACGCTTCGATCGCTGGTGTGTCTGCTGCTGGTTGCCTGCCCGTGCAGCTCGGCGCTGTCGCAACAGGAGGCTCGCTTTGATGCGGACAGACGTTATGACGCCTCTTCCAGCCGGTCGTACGATGCGGCGGTGGCACCGGAATTGTATGTGCCGGCCGCCCGGCCCCGCTCAGCGACTTATCGCGACGCCATCCCGCAGAAATCGGCTGAGCGAATGAGTTCACTCGAGGCTCATTCACTGAGCGACCGTTCCCGGCTTCAACATGAAGCGGACAGTACTCTCGCTTCGCCCGTGCGCATGACCGAGATCACGAGATTCTCCAACCTGCATTCTTCCGCACAAGCCGGCGTCTACCGCACTTTACTGCCTCAGAAGGCGCCGCCGGTTCCCACCGTCCGTCCCACGCCTTCGCACGAGACGCATGCGCAACACGCAACTCTGAGCAGCATCGCGGCGAGGCCCAGTCTTCCGCAGTCCAAGATCAAGTCAACCATTGAGCCTGGCTTCAGCAGGCGCCATCGCGCTCCCTCTGACCCCGCGTCGCGGGTGACTGCTGCCGCGCCCTGAGTTCCCTGGCTAGCCATGTCAACTGCCTTGATGACACATGTCGACAAACCCCCGACCGGGCTTCGGCGCCACTATCCAGGACTGGATGGTCTGCGAGGCGTGGCGATCCTCGCCGTGTTTCTATCGCACTATGGTGGCGGACACACCAACGGGAATGCTGCGGCACACATCGCCGCGCGCGTGACGGATGCCGGATGGATGGGTGTCGATCTTTTCTTCGTGCTGTCGGGCTTTTTAATAACAGGAATTCTTCTTGACACGGCCGGCCATCCACACAGGGTACGGAACTTTTATGCTCGACGTGCCCTCAGGATATTTCCTGTGTTTTATGGCGTGCTCTTCTTCTTCGTTTTGCTTACACCTTTCCTGCATTTGCATTGGCATCCGCAGCATCTGCTGTACTTTTTCTATTTATCGAACATGCTGCCTTTGTTCGTGAAGCACATCATCCCTCCGGGTCGAGGGGTGGACTTCGTGCACTTCTGGTCGCTTGCTGTCGAAGAACAGTTCTACCTGCTTTGGCCGGTGATTGTCTGGCGAGTCAGCAATCGAAAGTTGTTGCTACGGATTGCCATAGGGGTGATGGTCGCGGCTTTTCTGTTGAGAGTCGCGCTCGTACTGAGAGGCGTGGATGCGGATGTTATCTACCAACTGCTGCCGACCCGTGCCGATAGCCTGATCTGCGGCAGCGTTCTCGCGATCTTCGTGCGGCTGGAGGAGGGTAGAAAGCTTCGCCTCGGTCCAGTGCTGGCAGGTTCGGGAGTCGGAATGCTCCTGATCTTTCTTGCGAGTGGAGGCGCCTCGCATCAATCTGCCTTGATCTCCACGGCAGGTTACACATTCATCGCTCTGTTTTTCGGATGCATCGTCTACTATGCGCAGCAGGACCATGGCTGGGTACGTCAAGCCTGCGATCGTAGAGTCCTGCGCTTCTTTGGAAGATACAGCTACGGACTTTATATCTACCATGGCGTTCTACTTCTGTTCCTGGTGCCGCACCTGCCCTTGCTGCAGTCGGTAACGCATTCAGCCATCGCAGGTGGCGCAATCTTTGTGCTGCTCTCTCTCGGCATATCGCTTGCGGTTTCAATGGTTAGCTTTCACTTGATAGAACAACCTATTTTGCGACATAAGAGGTATTTCGCATGATCGCTGCAGCCCGCTATGAACCATTTGTAAACATAGGCCGGTTCTGGCGCGAAGCAGGTGTCGCGCTTGG
Organism: uncultured Terriglobus sp.; assembly: GCA_964657335.1. Lineage (GTDB taxonomy): Bacteria > Acidobacteriota > Terriglobia > Terriglobales > Acidobacteriaceae > Terriglobus. The sequence continues at coordinate 7,999 of CAZZVI010000002.1, read as the reverse complement.
CTGCATTGCTGGATTGGGCGTGCTCTGGCTGCTGCTGGTGGGCGGCAGGCTTAACCTTATATGCGCCCTGATGATCACCAGCGTCCTCGTTCTCGTCTTGACTCGCAGCGCGGTGCTGGCGGCAACTTTGACGCTGGTTTATGTGCATGTTCTAGGTGATCTGCGCAGGTTAATGGATGTGGCTACCGGTGTTCCTGACCTTGATCTGTTGCTGCTGGTGGGGCCGTTTATGGCGCTCTTGCTGGCCCTGCCGATCCTGCTTAGATTGCAAGTCAAGGATTCTTTATCAAAGGCGATGCTTCTGCTCACGGTTCTGATGGCGTTTGAGGTCATCAACCCGGCCCAGGGCGGACTGGCGGTAGGCATCTCGGGAGCGCTGTTCTACCTTGTGCCTGTCCTCTGGTTCTGGATCGGCCGAAGCATTGCTTCGCCGGCCGTTATAGAACGCCTGCTTTATCGCGTGATCTTTCCACTTGGCATCTGCGCGGCTGTGCTCGGACTCTGGCAGACGCTGGTAGGATTCTTTCCCTATGAGCAGGCCTGGATCGACGTGACATTGAAGAACTACACCGCCCTAAGCCTTGGCGGAACGACTCGGGCATTCGGCTTCTCCGTGTCAGCTGCGGAGTATGCCACGCTGTTGGAGCTGACTGCTGCCGGCGTTGCTGCTGCTCTTTTTACGCGAAGGCGCATATGGGCCCTGGCCTTTCCTCTCCTCGTCGCAGCGATGCTTCTTGCTTCCGGCAGAACGGTTGTGGTCAAGCTGATCCTCGCATTAGCCGTCGTCTGGAGTCTCCGGAAACAACAGCCGTTGAATACGCTGGCAACGGTTAGATTGTTTGCCTTTGTGCTCTGCGGTCTAGCTGGCGTCAGCTATCTGGCTGCGGCGTGGGGTCCGGCGGAAGGATCATCTGTGAAATACTCCGCGACCCAGGAATCGATTGCCCACCTGAGTGGAGGCTTAGCGCACCCGTTCGACGAGCGCCATTCTACGCTCGGAATCCATCAGGGAATGTTCCTTGGCGCCATCGGCAATAGCCTGAGCGCCCCTCTCGGACATGGCCTGGGCGCAACGACGGGGGCTGCCACCAAGTTCACCGGGTCGACCGACCAGATCAGCTCAGAAGTGGACATCAGCGACATGTTCATTATTCTGGGTCCAGTCGGAGGCATCGTTTATATCGTCATTTTCATTCTGGCGCTGCGGAGCGCGCTCGCCTACCTGCAGCGCACAAAGCCCACCGTTGGTCTGCCCGTTGCTGCGATCCTTACAGCGACCATTGGAGCCTGGCTTATCTCAGGTCAATACTCCACTGCAGCTCTCGTTTTCTTCCTCATCGGAGCGACAAATCACTCTCAGGCCGGCGACGTTTCTTCCTTCACCCAAGACGAGCCTAGAGAGCTGGCGAAGTCACACGATCAACTTCCGTTTGCGGCATGAGCCTGGTCTTGGAGTGTCCAGCGCGCATGGCCGGCCGTTCGACGACGTAGTACGACGCGGCTGCCAAGGCGAGCGTGATGGGTCCATCAACGAGAAGGGCAACATGGGCAAACCGAGGCTGCAGTCGAATGACGGCCTCGTGTACCGGGACTTGATAGAGGTAAAGTCCGTAGCTGATAAGTCCCAACCAGGCAAGCAGCCTCGCTTGAAGAACCCGAACCGCGAGCGACTTCGGATGTGTAATCAGGAACGCGATACCACACACGCACACCGCCGCCACGAGCGAATAGCAGCACGCGTTGTAGCTGACGGTTGGATTGCCGCGCGTGAAAGCGGTGCCCAGCAGCACACGCAGCGACACCCAGAGCATTGTCGCGAACAGGCCGGCCGGGGCTGACCATCGTCGAATTCGTTCTGCGGACCTTGCGTCTTCTAAAAGCATCGCCAGCAAAGATCCCGCCGCGAGACCGTCGAGGCGGAAGGGCGTAAGGAAGTAGGTAAGCTCCCACTGATGCTTGTAGACGGAGGCAACGCCGCGCAGCAAAGGTTCCAACGCGATCAGCCCGATGATGCCGATCAATAAGGTTCGGCGCCGGCAATACCGAACGGCAAAGGGCCAAAGCAGATAAAAGTGCTCTTCCACGGCGAGCGACCACAACGGACGCAGAGGTTCGAAGCCGGGCCGCACGTACGCTAGAACATCGCCGAGAGAAAATAAGTAGGCGGCTGCCTGAGTTCGCGAGACCGGAAAGGAGAGACCGGCTGTAAGAAGAAGGACGAGGACAAGCGGCGGCATGATACGCAACGTTCGCTTCACCCAGAAGCGAGACCAGTAATCCTGGGTGTCCCGGTCCCGCCGAAGAATGGTCGTAATCAAAAATCCCGACAGCACAAAGAAGATATCAACTCCAAGCCAGCCGGAGTTCAGCAGACCGTGGTGATACAGAAGAACAAGCAGGACGGCAATCGCGCGCAAACCATCCAGCGAAGCATTCCGCGAGGTCGTCATGCTGTCTACCCTAGAGCCCTGGGCTGACCGCAATCTTGTTTTGTATCAAGAGGCCACCCGTAAGTCCGATGTACTCTTGCGCATGATCGCCGAAAGCCCCTCGGCTCCTAAGTCAAAGTTTCCTGAGGTTGGTGCATGACCAATCAGCGGTCCATCCCATCACTCGACGGGCTTCGCGCGCTGGCTATCATCCTGGTCATCGCCTGCCACATTCAGGCCAGCTTCCCAAGTGTCTTGCCGATGGTCTTCATCGAACGCTGCGGGTCGTTGGGCGTAGACATGTTCTTCGTGATCAGCGGCTATCTAATCACGCATTTGTTATTGAAGGAGGCGGACAAGGGAGCTGGGATCAACTTTAAGCGATTCTATGTCCGTCGAGCTTTCCGCATCTTTCCTCCTTTCTATGCATATCTCGCGGTGGTCGCGATCATTCGCATCAATCATCCGTCTGCTTTTACATGGGGAAGCTTCGCCAGCGCGGCAACTTACCTCTGGAACTACAACTTGCACGCGGATGGATGGCTGCTCGGCCACACTTGGTCGCTCAGCCTGGAGGAGCAGTTTTATCTCCTTTGGCCGATGATGGTTGGGCTGTTGCCAAAGCGGTACTGCTTGAAATTTGCGGTCGCCGTAGTCGCGGTTTCACCTATCCTACGGATCGCGACGTATTTTCTTTTCCCTCCGCTGCGCGGGCACATCGACATGATGCTGCCCACCCACCTCGATACCATGATGGTGGGCTGCGCCCTGGCAATCGCTTCCAGCCTGAGGCTGACTTCCAGATGGCTCGATCTTTGCAACAAGCCGCTCTGGGTTGCCACATGGGCCGTGTTGTTAGTCGTAGTTACGCCTGCGTTGGAGAAGACATTCCGGGGCGCCTTCTATCTTCCTCTCGGCATAACAATAATTTCCCTGGGATGTGGAGTTATTCTGACGTACGCGGTGCGGAATGCATCCTCTCTCTTCGGGCGCCTGCTGAACCAGTCATGGCTTCGACACATAGGAGTTATCTCGTATAGCCTTTATCTCTGGCAACAGCTGTTCACGGGAGAGCGGACCCGCTGGTTTCCGTTGAACCTTGTGTTCATCGTTCTATGCGCTGAGCTGTCTTACTGGTTGATCGAGCGGCCTTCTTTCCGGCTACGAGATTATCTGGCGGAGCGGCGTGTGCAGCGAAAGTCGTCGGTGCTGCAACAAAGCCTGGTAAGCGGCGGTGCGAGCTGATGGCTTCGACTCTCTCGTTGCCGACGGTAGGCCTGGTGATGCCGCTGGCTTCGCAAAGGGGTGGTGCTGAAAGTCTGTTCCAGCACCTGCTTCGGACGCAGAGCCGCTCATTCCGATACACCTGCCTGTTTCTGCAAGAGGGTCCATTAGTGGATGAGGCCCGCACTTTGGGATATGAAACGGCAGTGCTCGCAACCACGCATCTGAGCGACGTTCGAAATTACTCAAGGACGGTTCTGGGAATTCGGCGTTGGATGCAAGCGTCTCGCCTCGATCTCGTATTTTCCTGGATGCAGAAGGCGCACCTCTACGCCGGCCCGGCGGCTGTCTCGCTGCGCATAAAGCGGATGTGGTTTCAGCATGGCATCTCGCGTCGCCACTGGATGGATGTGCTGGGCGCCTGGGTGCCTGCTGATGGCATTCTCTGCTGCTCAGGACACGTCCAGGAGACGCAGGATAGACAAGTTCCAGGACGCCGAAGTTTTGTATGTCATCCCGGAGTACCCATACCGTCTCATGACATCGCGTCGAAGGAAGCAGCGAGAGCCCATCTTGGGTTGGCCGCCGATGCGCAAGTGATCTGCATGGTGGCGCGACTGGAGCGATGGAAGGGTGCGCATGTCTTTGTCGAAGCCGCCCGCGTTTTGGTCAGGCAATTTCCCACTGCGAGTTTTTTCATAGTGGGCGGTGCCCATCCGTTGGATGAGGCTTATGCAGACGAGATCAGGGCCCAGGCCGAGAGCAGCGATCTGTACGGCCGCTTTCATCTGGTCGGGCAGCGGCCCTCCTGCGAAATCCCGCTGTGGCTTGCCAGCGCAGACATCATCGTTCATCCGGTGACCGGTGCGGAGCCCTTCGGCATGGTGATCGTAGAAGCTTTAGCGGCGGGCCGCGCGGTGGTTGCGAGCAGGGCCGGAGGTATCAGCGAGATTATCGAGGATGGCGTGAGTGGCATCTTCGTGCCACCGGGCGATGCGAATGCTGTTGCCGATGTCGTGCGCAGATTGCTTGGCGATCCAGAAGGTCGCGAGCGGATCGAGTCGGCCGCCAGGCTTCGCGCACAGACGTTCTCTATCGAGGCGTTTGCACGGCGCTTTGAGAGCCTTGTCTCGTCTGTGATGGCTGCGTAGGAGAAGGACATGCAGAGACTTCGACTTGCGCTGATTGCGCATCGCTTCCAGCAGAATGACGGCCAGGGCCGCGTCAACTATGAGATCGCGCGTCGAGCCGCGGCATTGGGTCACGCGGTGACCCTTCTTACAGCGCACTGTGCGCCGGACCTCGTCTCGATCCCCAATGTCCAAGTAATTTTCGTGGGAAAGGAACATCTGCCAAGTCAGTTGTTGCGCGACTTTGCGTTTGCACTGGCAAGCTCCGCGTGGATCCGCTCCCACCGAAGCGAGTTCGATGTGATCCAGGCAAACGGCTACACCACGTGGGAGCGGTGCAACATTGTCACCGCCCACTTCGTCCACGCCGCCTGGTCGCGCAGCCGCTGGTATCCCTTCCGGGGCACGCTTCGACCGCAAGGGCTGTACCAGAGGTTCTTTACTGCGGTGAATGGATGGTTTGAGCGGCTTGTGTTTCTACGTGCTGACAAGGTGATTGCGGTCTCTGATGCGGTCGCCGCCGACGTGGTTCGCGTTGGCGTTACCCCTTCGAAGATGCAGGTGATCTACAACGGGGTGGATATTGAGGAGTTTCATCCCGGGCCGTCCGAGCGCGGTGGCTTCGGCCTGCCGGCAGATGTGCCGATGGCGCTCTTCGTCGGAGACATTCGCACGTCGCGCAAGAACCTGGACACGACACTGCTCGCGGTTCAGCAACTTCCGACGCTGCATCTTGCAGTCGCTGGAGAGACAGACGGCAGCCCGTTTCCCGCTATGTCTTATCGCTTAGGACTTGAGAGGCGTGTTCACTTTCTGGGAAAGACCTCGGCCATCCCGGCGCTGATGCGCTCCGTGGACCTCTTCGTCTTTCCGTCACGCTATGAGGCGCACCCGCTGGTTGTGCTTGAGGCTATGGCCAGTGGTCTGCCCTGCGTCCTTGCGTCCACCGTTGGCTCGGTGAGCAGCTTTCGCGACTGCCTGACCGTCCTGGAGGATCCTGACGATGCGGAGGGCCTCGCCGCTCTGCTCGACATACTGATGCATGATCCCGAGCGACGCGCTGCGCTGGGTGCCGCGGCACGGGCGCGGGCGGCCGGTCTGACGTGGGACCGCACCGTTGCGCAATACCTCACTGCTTACCAGGGCGTTGCGATGAGCACGGCGCATGGCCAACCTCACAGCGGCCCTGTGGAGTTAAGAGCTTCATGATTGAGACGGCTGTAGCTCCAGCTCCTTCAGCCTCAGCCTTGAAGAGGCAGGGCGGCCTGCGCGTGCTTGCCTGCGCCTCTCAGGGATCGGGCGGCGATGACGAAGCCCGGCTGCAGGTCCTGCTGTCGGAATTCCGAACTACGATTCTGCCGTTTTCGCGAGACAAGAAACTAAAAGGTTTTCGGCAATGCATGAACGCTCTGCGTTCCGGGGAACATGACGTCTTCGTGCTTGAAGGAACAGGCACCTGCGCGGGCCTGCCAGCGATATTGGCTGCGGTGCTGTTCCGTCGCCCGTACGTTTTAAGCAGCGGCGACGCGGTCGGGCCCTTTCTCAGCGCACGCTTTCCTTTAGCCTCTCCCCTGTTCCACCTCTATGAACGCCTCCTGTATCGCTGCAGTTCCGGTTACATCGGCTGGACACCCTATCTTGTCGGCCGCTCGTTAAGCATGGGAGCGCGGCGAGC
>CAZZVI010000002.1:0-1441 GCA_964657335.1 uncultured Terriglobus sp. | reverse complement strand
ATCTCTGAGTATCGCAGCGTGGGATTGCCATTTTTCACCAATCACACTCCGATGGCATATGACCTCGATCGCGGCGATATCTGGCGATTACCCGGCAGCTCGCCATGGTGTGAAGAATTTCTCGACGCACTTAGTGAACTGATGAGTTCACTTACCTTGAGGGACTTACCACGAAGTATCCCGGAAGGACTGGATGATCCTGACTTCGACCGGAACGCCCAGATTCGCAAAGTGACAGCATTCCTGCAGGACGTCGTAGACGCTAGGCTTCCACGTGCACACGAAACGGGAGCAGCGAAATGATGACGCTGCAGATAGGCGATGTGTCGCTGTACGAGCAGGAAGGTGGACTGGGCAGATATTTTTCTGAGCTGCTGCGGCATCTGCCGCTTACCGGAACGATGCACCATGGATTAGTTGTGGGCGCCACCGGCCAGGGTGCAGGCGACTCGACGACCAGCTTCGCCGAAATGAGAGACTCTCTTGCCATTCGCATGCTGAAAGCCCGTAAAGCGGGGCTTTTCCAAATACACACAAACGGTGTGGAGCTGGTCGCGGCGCACTTTGCTCCGTATGGATTGCCCTTGCTTGATCGCCTTTCCGGTGTTCCTCTGGTCGTGCATTTTCACGGGCCATGGGCGGGAGAAAGCATTGCCGAAGCTGCTACCGGCGTTGCTTCGAAGATGAAGGCAGCTATCGAGCGCATGGTCTACTCCCGCGCGGAGAGACTTATCGTGCTGTCTGAGTACTTCAAGCGTGAACTGATGCAGCGCTACGCCATTGCTGAACAGAGGATTCGGGTTGTTCCAGGAGGCATTGACGCAGAGCGCTTCAACATCGACATAAGTCGCTCCGAAGCACGAGCCCGCTTGCGATGGCCGACTGATCGCTTCATCCTCCTGTCCGTTCGCAGGCAGGTGCGACGCATGGGACTGGAGGAGCTGATCGACGCGGCGAAGATCCTCGTACGCTCCCATCCAGACATGCTGCTCATGCTCGGTGGAGCGGGTCCGCTCTCCGGTGAACTGAAGCAACGCATCGAGGAGCATGGGCTGCAGCAGCATGTCATGCTGCTTGGACGCATTGACGAGTCGCTGCTGCCGATCGCCTACCGAGCTGCGGACCTTTCCGTTGTGCCGTCGCGTTCGCTTGAGGGATTCGGCCTTGTCACACTCGAGTCGCTCGCCGCCGGCACGCCCGTCTACGTGACCGACGTGGGCGGCCTGCCCGAGGTGATAAGGCCGTTCGCCCCGAGCTGTATCTTCAGCGATCCCTCTGCCGCAGGCATGGCTGCTAGCCTCTCAGCCGCAATGTCAGGCCCGCAAGCGATGCCAACGGAGCAAGCCTGCCGCGAGTACGCAGTGGATCACTTCGGTTGGCCCGCGATCGCATCGAGGGTTCGTGCCGTTTACGACGAGGCGCTTGCATGAAGGTTCTTTAC
>CAZZVI010000001.1:42339-77764 GCA_964657335.1 uncultured Terriglobus sp. | reverse complement strand
CAACTATAGAGCAGAACGAGTGCGGCACCGCACAGCAGGCAAAGAGCCCTGGTCTGCGGCAGGTAGCGCATCCACGCGGACGACCGAGCCGCCATCGCGATGAGTGCGCCCGCCGCGAAAAAGTCGCACACGACCCAGGTCTTGAAACTGATGTCTCGCAGCGATTGCGGCCCATACTGCAAGGCCAGGCGAAGCATGGGCGTGAGGAGTATCAGCGCGACACAAATCGCAGCAAGCGCATGTCTGCCTGCGCGCCGCACAACCGCGGGCCACAGCAGATAAAACTGCTCTTCCACTGAGAGCGACCACATCACGCCGAACTCCGTTACGGTGCCGAACAGGCGGGGCAGGTTGGCGCAATTGAGCGCCGCAGCCCACAGGAACCGCCATGAGATCCAGTGAGCTGCCTTCAAACCGAACAGCACCAGCAGGGACGCAGGGATGATCCGGAGCGCGCGCCGCAGGTAGAACGTGCGGTAGTAACCCGGCTTCTCGCAGCTGTCCAGGAGAATGCCCGTGATGAGAAAACCTGAGAGCACGAAAAAGAGATGAACCCCGTGCGATCCAACCGCCGTAAGGAAGAGCAGGAAGCGCGTGGCTCGGTCCGGCGCGGCGGCATCGAGCGAGATGAAGTTTGCCAGGCTGTGATAGCAGAGCACCAGAACAATGGCCAGCGCGCGCGCAACATCCAGGCCGGGCATGTAGCGGAGGCTGGAGTCGGAGGCATGCGGATCACGCTCTTTCGCTTCGACCGCCTCTGCGACCGAGGTCATGGGCTACTTCACATCCTGCCCGCGGCCCGCGGCGTAGTCGTCCAGAATCGCGTCGACCTTGGCAGCCGTCAGGTTGTCATGGAAGTCATAGTTGACCTGCATCGCGGGTGCCCAGCAACAGGCGCCGATGCACTCGACCTCTTCCAGAGAAAATTGTCCGTCCCTGGTGACTTCCTTGTGCCCGATACCGAGCTTCGCCTTGCAGTGGTCCAGGATGTCGTAGCCGCCGACCAGCATGCAGGAGATGTTGGTGCACACCTGGATGTTGAACTTGCCTGCAGGCCTGGTGCGCAGCATGGAGTAGTAGCTGAGCACACCGCGAACGTCCAGCTCCAGCAGATCGAGCCGCTGTGCGATCTCGGCGACGACCGCGTCGGAGACGTAGCCCACTTCGTCCTGCGCATAGAGCAGCATAGGAACGAGCGCCGACCGCTTGACCGGGTACAGCGTGACGAGTTGATCGAAACGCGCGGCCGTGGCCGGCGTGAAAATGCTGTCCATTACGGTGCTCACACGGCAATTATCGCCGATGCGAGCCGCTCTGCGGAAAGGTCCATCTCATCTTCCACGTCGCCGACACGGGCGCCTCCGCTTTCTGTCAGGGCAAAGGTCTCGGACACACCCTCGCTGCTCGTGAATGCCGAAGGCGTGAAGGTCATCCAGCGTAGGCCGTAACGAACGGTAATCGTTTCGGACGAGACCTCAACCACGGCGTGCTGCTCGCGGCCGAGCGAATGAACGGCGGCGTAGGAACGCAGCAGGGAAGCCCACGACGTCCAGAGTTCGCGATGCAATTGTTCGGTCACTAACTTCAGGGTAGAGGAAGGTTGCTGCCTTTGGAAGGACCGCCCAGTTCAGGCGGTCGTTGCGTCCGGAGTTTCGCTGTGCGCCTGCGCCTCTTCGGCTGGTTCATCTCTCAGCAGGCTCCAGCCGTCGTAGCTGCCGTTCATGCCGCTGGCCGTATGCACCAGGTCAGCGACGAACTCTTCGCGCACCGCATCTCGGATGCTGCGCTTGACCCCGACACGGATGTGGAAGCGATTGTCAGGCTTCTTCTCAGGGTTTTGCTGCAGAACGCGAGTGCCTTTGGCGAACAAGGCCTTGTTCAGGGCGCGTGCGCAATCCTCCCCCGGTGACGAGAAGCACAGAACAAGCGACCGGGTGACCTCGACGTTGTACTGCTGTTCCACCAGGTCGACCATGCGAGCGGTGTTGCTTGCGAGCTGCTGATCGAGATTTTCTTTCGCGCTGGCTTCATTGGCCATATTGGTCCCTCATCCGCTTTGGATGCGCTTCAGCGGTGAATCGCGAAAAGGGTCAGGCTTTCGGAGCGGCTTCCATCAGCCGCCAGGGCAGCTTGCACGAGTCCATGTGTCTGTTCGCCCAAGTTCCTCTCCAGCACTTCACCGTCAACATAATCGCAATCGGGGTGGTACATAGTTCGGAGGTATTCGCTTACCGGGATGTGGACTGCCGTCGCCATGCGAACAGTATTACTCCTCTGGAGGACTCCGGCAACGCTGTACTTGCGACGTCGAGCTAAACCGAAGGCTGGTTGTTTTCCTTAAGCAGATGCTCGCTCCACGAGCCCTTGCGCCTGGCTTCCAACTCTGATCCGAGTACGGTTTGCCTGTTGCCGTTGGCCTCTGGCAGGACCAGCGCATTCATCGCTGCGGCAAACACCTGCGATGCGCCGGGTGCGATGCCGACCAAGCGTGCGCCCAGCCAGGCCTGCGGTGTGATGGTGATCTCTGCCTTGCCGGCGACGGTGGCTTCAAAGATCTTGCGGGCTGCTCCTCGCGAGGAGATGGAGACACCCGGCACGGTGGCGCCGAACTTGAACCAGCGGTATTCCTTCTCGACATCGCCGGCGAACTTCACCTGCACATGCGCGCCTGTGCGCAGCAGGCCGGGGCAGACGGTGGTGACGCGAATGCCCTTGTGCCGCAACTCCGCATGCAGGCCTTCGCTGAAACCGACCAGCGCAAACTTGCTTGCAACATAGGGCAGCATGTGAGGAACGGCGATCTTGCCGCCAATGCTGGCAATGGTCACAATGTGCCCGGAGCCCCGTGCCAGCATCTGCGGCAGCACGGCCTGGATCGTGTAGACCTGGCCATAGAAGTTGATGTCCATGGCCTCGTGGAAAGCCTCGGCAGTCTGGTCTTCCATCGGCGCCACCAGCATGGTGCCGGCACAGTTCACCAGCACATCGACGCGGCCGTAGCGTTCCGTCGCGCTAGCAATCAGAGCATCGCAGTCTGCTTTCTTGCTGATGTCGGTGACGACGATGTGGGCTGCGTTGCCGTTTGGGATGGCGCCTTCTTCATGCAGCTTGCCGAGCGCGTTGCGCAGTTCCTCCTCGTTCCGTGAAGCGAGCACAAGATGAGCTCCCGCCAAGCCAAATTGCCGCGCAATCTCAAGCCCCAGGCCGCGGCTGCCACCCACCACAACGGCTACCTTGCCGCGCATCGCGGTCTGCCGCTGCCGCGCGTTCCAGGCAGACCTGGCGACCACGGCCGCGCCGAGCAAGCCAAGCGCAAGGGAGCTTTCCGTCTTGTGTGCGCGCACTCTGCGCTTCGCGTATCGCCATGCTGCTTGGCTGCCCAGCTTCAGAACTTTACCGATCATGCTTCGTCTGACGCTCCGGGCGGCGCGCTCGTTGCGCCGGCTGTGCGTCGTCCCGGCGCCACGACTGGGCGTTAAGATAGAGGAACGAAAGCCTATGGCCACCAAGCGACGATCCAAGGGCGCCTACATGATCTCGGCGGTGTCGGAGATGTATGCCATTCATCCGCAGACGCTGCGGCTGTATGAGCGGGAGGGCCTGCTGCGGCCATCGCGGTCGGAGGGCAATACCCGCCTGTATACCGACGAGGACCTGGAGCGGCTTGAGTTCATCCTGAACCTGGCGCGCGACCTTGGCGTGAACATCGCCGGCATCGCCATCATCCTGCAGATGCGCGAGCGCATGGAGCAGATGAATGCCGACATGCAGAACTTCGTGAACTACGTCCGCAATGAGATGTTGAGCCGCATGCAGCAGCCCCCACGGGCTGAGGCCGGCCTGGTGCCGTTCAGCCGCACCGTCGTCATCGGCAAGCCGGTCAAGAAGCGCGGATGATGTCAGTACCGGGCGCAGGCGCGCGCGTCCTGTTCTCCCTTGCTGTGGTTGGCACGGTCACCTCCGCGATCTTTTGCGGACTGACGCTCGTGGCCGCCGCGCGCTTTGGTCGCCGAAAACGGCACGCGGAACGCACACCTCCGCTATTCACGCCGCCTATCAGCCTGCTGAAGCCGTTGCATGGCGCAGAACCGGGTCTGCGCGAGAGCATTGAAAGCTTCTTCGGGCAGGATTATCCTTCTCCCTACGAAATTCTGTTCTGCGCGCGGCATGAGGATGACGCGGGCCTGCGGATTGCGCGTGAAATTGCTGCCCTGCACCCGGAGCAGCCGGTGAGGGTGATTATCTGCGGCGATCCACAGTTTCCTAATCCAAAGATGTTTTCGCTTTCCGTCATGAGCGAGGCCGCGTCCTATCCTCACTTCATCACCAGCGACGCCGATGCGCGCGTCAGCCGGGACTACCTGCTGCGATGCGTGCAGTCGATCGCGCCAGGCCACACGGAGCACGGCAGGCCGGTGGAGCTTGCCTCATGCCTGTATTTGGGCCATGTCGATCGCGGCGGCCTGTTCACGCACCTGGACGCGGCAGGAAAGAGTGTCGAGATGGGATCGGGCGTGCTGGTGGCCGACATGCTCAATGGCACGGACTTCGCGCTGGGCGTCACCATGATCCTGCAGAGACAGGCCTTCCTGGATGCAGGCGGATACGCCGAATTAGGCAACCACTGGGCAGAGGACTTCGTTCTCGGGCATCGGTTGCACGCGCTTGGCAGAGGCGTGGAGATGTCCACGCACATCATCAAGCTGGTGGTCGCAGACCTTGGCGCGGCTCGGTCATTCCGCGACCAGCTGCGGTGGATGCAAAGCACGCGGCGATCGCGACCCTGGGGACATCTTGGTACTGGGCTGACCTTTGCGATGCCCTTCGGCCTGCTAGGTTTTGCGGTGGAAGCGGCACGCGGCGCATGGCCTGGCGCTCTGCTGTTCCTGGCTGTTGCAATACTCAACCGCATGTTGCAGGCATACGGGATGCTCCGGGTTCTCGGCTCGGAGCGAACCGGCTTCTACACCCTGATCTATCCGCTGCGCGATCTGCTTGGATTCGTCGTGTGGTGCTGCAGTTATCTGCCGGCAGACACCCGGTACCACGGCACGCGCTTCCGCATCATGCCGGATGGGCGGCTGCAGGCGGACGCCGAGTAGCTAACGGTTCGTCAGGATCATCTTGCCGCCCGACGCCGCGAAAACGCGGACCGGAGCGATGCGTTGTAGATCCGCGATGCGCGCCTGTTCATAGGTAAGCAGATACACTCGCTGCGGCCCCGCCCACGCGCGATGCAGGCCGGCTTCATCGGGAAAGACGTCCGGCGCGCCGGGCCAGAACGAGCCGAACCACGGGCCGTTCTTCCGTCCGTTCACCAGGAGGAGCGGATGCCGTGTGTAGAACAGCAGCGTCGATCCGCTCGTCAGTTCGCCGTCGAGCATGACGGCATCCTGCGGCTTGACCACTGCCGCCAGTTGCATCGCCACGCCCTTCGATCCGATGATTGGATAGAAGCGAACAAGTCCAGAGTGGACGCAGAGCAGCACGCCGCACATGCTGACGGCGAGTACCGCATTCGCGGCGCGCTCGCGGTTGGCGTGGCGATATCCATGTTGCCGAAGCCACCAGGCAATCGGCCCCACCCCGATCATGGCGAACGCCATGCCGATCAACGGTGCTCGAAAGAAGCCCATAGCTGGCGTTGTCAGGTCGTGCAGGTGGCCGAGCGCCAGGTTGTACTGATCGGGATTGCTGGTGAGCACCTGCGATACGTCGACGCCCGCAGGCGCCGGGGGCGAGATGATGCCAAGCGTCGCGCAAATCACCGCAACGAGGATTCCCAGTGGCATCAGCACCCACGTGCTCGCGACACGGATGCCATTTCGCAGATGCGGATCGCCATGCTCGGCGCCCGCCATCACTCCGCCCGCCATGAGCGCGAGCGCGGGCAGAGCCGGCAGCGAGTAATACTCCTGCCGTGACGACAGCGTGAAGAAGCCGAGCACCAGGCCACTCCACAACAGCACGGTCAGCGCGGCCTGTTTGCGGCGCGAGTTCTCCAGCGAACGGTTTCGCCAAACCCGCGCATACTGCGTCCATGCCGTTGGCAGAAAGACAACCCACGGCGTCAGCCAAAGGAAAAACATCAGCCAGAAAAGCGGGATCGGCACCTGGCCGTAGTCGTGCGGAATGCGCAGGCCGCGAAAGCGCATGAAGTGCTCGTTGACGATGTAGAACCAGAACCAGCCAGCACGTGCCGGCAAACCAAAACCTACCGGCATCGCGATCGCAGGGTTGCGCAGCGCCGCAAGTACATGCCACGGCAGCGCAATGGCTGCGAAGATGGCAAGGCTGGAAAAAAGGTTCATGCCGAGCAGCCTGCGCGCCTGCTTCGTGAGCAGAGCGTACGAAAGGACGAACGCAGCCGGAAAGACCACCCCGATCAGACCCTTGGTCAGCAGGTTCAGCGCCATGGCCGCGGCGAATCCCCACGCTGCCCAGCGCGGAGACACCCCGTCGCGCACGCGGTCCAGTGCGATGAGAAACAGGTGAACGCCAAGCGTCATCCAGAGCGCGTTGAGGATGTCTGGAATGTAAAAGCGTGTGAACAGGTATGGTCCAAGGCTGGTCGCCATGGCAAGCGCCGCATAGAAGCCTCCGCGCTCGCTGAACAGGCGCGCCCCCAACGCATAGACCGCAAGGAAGAGCGCCAGCACCATCAGCGACAGCGGCAGTCTTGCGGCCCAGTCGTACGGCCCGAAGACCTTCATCCCGGCCGCTGCAATCCAGTACATCAGTGGGGGCTTGTCGAAGAAGCGAATGCCATCCACGTACGGTGTCACATAGTCATGACGCTGCAGCATTTCGCGTGCTGCCTCGATGTATACGGAGTCCACATCGTCCAGCAGCCCCGGTGTGAACAGGCAGCTGAGATGCAGCACAAACCACACTAATATCAGCACAATCACCGGCCGTCGCTGCAGACGCGCGGGCGCCGTCGAGGCGGACACCCCGCCTGGGTCCGTCGTGGCTGGTATGGCTACTGCAAGCATTGATTTCCTATCTGTACGGTATCCTGCATAACACTTGCAAGTTCTTTGGATGGGGAACGCTTACCGCAGCAGCGAACGGTCGGTGATGAGGGCCTTTCCTGACAGGTCTGCCAGGATGACTTCACGGCTTCCAAGCAGCCGGTCGACCTGTTTGCGCTCTTCCTCCGGCACAAACAGCACCTTGCGCTCGCCCCGGCCCCACTGCGCCACCAGATCCGCGCCGGTCAGAAAGATGGGCGGTGCGTCCGGGAACGTAGACCCGAACCACATGGATGTGGTGCGGCCATCCACCAGCGGCAGCACGCGTCCGGTGTAGAAAGGCAAAGACGAGCCATAGGCTTGATCACCGTATAGCATCAGCTCGCTGGTGCGTTCGATGCGGCCGTCGGCCTGTGCCTGTGTGAAGTCGCGCGCCAGTGCGGCGGAAGACAGCATGGGCGTAAACCGAACCAGCGCGATATGCGCCGCAACCAGAAAGGCGGCCGATGTCAGCGCGACTGCACACGTGCTGGCGATGACTCGCCCACGCCGCTGCAGAAACCATGCCAGCGATGGCCCGACGGTGAAAGTGATCGCTGCCAACGTGGCGGGCAAGCGCAGCGCCGCGAACGACGGTCCCGTCAGGTCAAAGAGGTGCGACATGGACAATGTGTAGTCACCCACGCCACGGTGGGCCAGCAGATCGCCAATGTCAGGGACATACGGCAGACGGCGCGCGCTCCACAGGCCAGACAACAGGGCGATAGCGATCGCCGCTCCAAAGGCCACAAAGGCGACATGCGCTCCGGCGACCCATCGCTGTAAGCGCCGGTCCTTCTGCGCCGCACGCAGACCCGCAGCTGTCAGCACAGCGATTGGCAGGTAAGCCGGAAAGGTGTAGTACTCCTGGTTCGTCGAGATGGAAAAGAAAACAAGAATGAGGGAGCCGAAGATTGCCAGCAGCAGCGCAGTGCGGCCCTGTTCGGTCGCAAGTTTTTCATGAAGCTGTTTGCGTCGAAACCACGCAGCAGCCGCTGCAGCCGGAAAGAAGAGACTCCAGGGAAACAACCAGGCAAGGTGCAGAAGCCAGAACAGCGAACCGGGCAGCTTGTTGTAGTCGTGCGGAATTCTCCGGCCCAGGAAGCGCATGAAATGCTCGTTGACGAAGTAGAACCAGAAGAAGCCGTGCCCTCGGTAACCGCCCGCATTGCGCAACCCGGCCAGCACATGCCACGGCGCAGCCAGGAGGAGGAACAGCAACGTGCCCGTGCCGATCCGAAGCAAGCGCCATCGCCGCCAATCCCCAGTAATTGCCAGGTACAGCAAGGCCGTGCCGCAGAAGAAGATGATCGCGATCAGGCCCTTCGTTAGCACCGCGAGCGCGAGCAGGGCGTACGCTGCGTAGATGATGCGTGTCCGTTGCGGCTCTTCCAGCGCGCGCTGAAACGCGTACAACGCGCCCGCCAAGAAAAGTGATAACAGCACCTCTGGAATGAAGATGCGCGTAAACAGAAACACGCCCGTCGACGTAAGCACGATCAATCCTGCATAGAACCCGATCGTCTCGTCCCATGCGCGGCGCGCCCACGCCCACGCCAGCAGCGCCAGCCCAAGCACGCCCAGCGCCTGCGGCAAGTGAACCGCGAATGCGCTGATGCCGAAGACGCGAAACGCTCCGGCGGCGAGCCAGTAGGGCAGTGGAGCCTTTTCCAAGTAACGAACACCGTTCACGCGCAGCGTGACAAAGTCATGCGTCTGAAGCATGTTGCGCGCGGCGCTGGCGTGCGTGGCGTCGGCATCGTCCAGCAACGGCGGAGCAAACAGAGCGGTCACGTAAATGACGGTCCACAACGCCAGCAGCACGGGAAGATGTTGGTTCATACTGCGAGTTCTTCTGTGCATGCAGCGGATCGTTTTCTCCGGCGGAAGATAGGCGAGGTGCCCCACTGTCCACGATACGGGATGCACAGCATTCCTAAAGGTTCCAACTAAGGCACAGGTTCGCGATATCTACACCGGGCTGATGTAGAGTGCATGGTGTCGCCGGTGCACACGCTCGGCAGGAGAGCCATATGCCCACCTTTGCCGCAATCGACATCGGGTCCAACTCCTGCCGCCTCGCCATCGCGTCGGTGCAGCAGCACAAGCTGAAGGTGCTGCTTGAGGACCGCGAAGTGGTGCGCCTGGGCGACAGCGTCTTCCAGACGGGTGAAATTTCTCCCGACGCCATGGCCAACACCATCCGAGCGTTGAAGCGCTTTCAGCGTTCCGTGCAGGCGCAGGTGGTCGACCGGGTGCGTGTGGTGGCGACCTCGGCCATGCGCGACGCGCGCAACGCCGCGGCCTTTATCGCATGGGTCAAGTCGGCGACGGGATGGACGGTCGAGGTCATCTCCGGGTTGGAAGAGGGCCGCCTGATCCACCTCGGTGTGGTCACCCATGAGCCCGGCGCGCGCGGCCGCTGCGTGCTCATCGACCTGGGCGGCGGTTCATGCGAGGTGTCGCTCTCCGAAAACGGACGCATCCGCGAGATGGTGTCGTTGCCGCTCGGCTCGGTGCGCCTGCAACAGGAGTTTCTGCAATCCGACCCTCCGACGGAGGATCAACTCCGTCAGTTGCACAGCTACATCGATCGCGAGCTGCGCAAGCTGGAGCGCAAACTCGGGAAGCCCAACGTGCCTCTGGTAATTGCAACGTCAGGCTCTGCGGCGGCGCTGGCCGAGGCAAGCCAGTCGATCGCGCTAAAGGCAAGTGGCAAGGCCGCAAAGAAGGCGGTGAAGCGCGCCGCGAAGAAGTCGGCGCGGCGAACCGGGCCGATTGCACTGCAGGCAGACACGGCACAAATACGCTCCCTGGCCCGCCGGCTCGTCAAGATGAAGAACAGCGAGCGCCTGCAGGTGCCCGGCATCGGCCCCAAGCGCAGCGAAATCATCATCGGCGGTGCGGTTGTGTACGCCGAGATCATGGAGCGTCTTGGCCTGAAGAGCTTCCGCTACTCGCCGCTCGGCCTGCGTGACGGCCTGCTGGCGCAGATGCTATCCGACAGCGATAGCCGCGCCTCCGTCCACAAGGCAGTGGAAGAGGAGCGCTGGACGGGCGTGCTGGCCGTGTGCCGCCGCTACAACATCGACCTGAAGCGCGTGGAGCCCGTCTGCGCCGACGCCGTTCACCTGTTCGATCAAATGGCGCGCGTGCACGGCCTGGATTCGCAGTATCGCGAGTGGCTGTCAGCGGCAGCCATGATGAATGAGGTCGGCAAGTTCATGAACCACCAGGGCCATCACCGGCACACGCAGTACATCATTGAGAACTCGGAGATTTTTGGCTTTTCGCCGGCGGAGCGTACGGGCATCAGCGCGATTGCGCGTTATCTCGGCAAGAGCAGGCCCGATCCGATGGATCGGCCGATGCGCTCCATCCCCGTGGAGCAGCAGGGCAGCGTGGTCCGTGCGACGGTCCTGCTGCGGCTTGCGATCGCACTTAATCAGAACCGCGCCACCGACGCGGTCCACGCCGAAGTGCGGGTGTATCCGAAGCGTGTGCTGCTGGAACTGCACCCTGGCCGTGGTGGAGCGGACCTGGAGCGGTGGTCGCTGCGCAAGGAAGCGCCTTACTTCCGCGAAGTCTTTCGTCGCGACCTTGTCGTCGAACTCGCATAGAGGGTTCGCACCACGCGCGGGTCCAGCATCCACTGCAGCGTCGCCGCGCCGCGCTCCAGGTTGAGCCGAGCAATTGCGCCCTTGCGCATGCGCACGGACGCGGGCGGACGGCTTGCCTTGATAGCCTGCGCGGGCTGCATCAGCAGGCCGAGAAACTGCACCAGGTTCGGGCTGTGACCAACGACCAGCAACGACTCGTGACCGGCACACTCCACCAGCAGCTTTTCAAATTGGGTGAAGTTGGCCGACGGTGCGACCGCGTCTGATAGCAGGATCTTCTGCTCGTAGCCGGTCTCCGTGCCGACCAGCGACGCGGTCTGCAGGCTGCGCTTCAGTGGGCTCGACACGATCAGGTCAAAGCTCACATTCATCGACGACAGCGTGTTGCCCAGCAACAGGCAATCGCGCTTGCCGGCCTTGTCCAGCGGGCGCCGCAGATCAAGCAGCGGATTGCTGCGTCGCGTGCCGGCCGATGCGTGCCTCATGAGGTAAAGATTCATGCATCTTCCATTCTAAGCGTCGGCGGGCATGAAGGTCTTCGATGAGCGATCAGGCAACTGGTGATCGCGGCTGAAGCCGCATCTCGCTCATCGATGTTTCGATGGGGTTAACTGTCATTGCACAAACCCCACAACTCCGACACAAGCAGACCACCGAGCGAGCTCACGCGCCTGCGGCATACGAACCTATGCCGCTCCATCGCGGACCGGTAGTCGGGCAGGCGCTCTGTGCGCAGGCCTGTAAGCACCCGGAATGAGACGTAGAGCGCCCGAACAATCAGCGCTGAAGGCACACGCATCCTGCCGCGGGGGATATGGAATTCAGACACGACCCAGCAACAGCCTGGCCGCAACAAGGGCCGCACACGTTGCACCAGCGCATCGGCCTCATGGGTCGCCAGGCAATCCAGAAAGAAGTGCGTCGCTACCAAGTCAAAAGACTCAGCGCATACCGCGGCAGGCAGGTCCGCTGCCAGGTCAGCATAGTGTGTCGTAACGCGATCGCCCTCACCGCATTGTGCCCGCAGCACTCGCAGCATGGCTGGGCTGGCATCCGCCGCATGCACATGACATCCCGGCGCTGTGCTCAATAGCTGCGCAGCAAAGCGCCCATCGCCGTCTCCAAGCACGAGGGCATTCGTTGTGTGCTTGAGATCATCCAGAAAGCGAAACCGACAACGCTCCAATGCTCTGCCGAAGGTGAAGTACTCCATCCAACGGTATGGTCTGGCCAACCGGTCGAAGCCGTTCGTCATCGTCCCAGCCACGCGAGCAGAGGCAACATCATCAGCGGCGTCAACAAAGCAACATCGGCAAGCGCGCGAAGCTGGGTGCGGTCCATGCGTCCGCGCACTTGTCCCAGCACAAAGAGCAGAACGAGGCTTGCCGCGATAGCCGCTCCGATCCACCGCGCTGGGCCTTCATGTAAGGCGATCCAGAGCGAGAGAAGGATCGCAACGGCAGTGCAAAAGGACAAGCGCCGCCCAAGAAAATGCGTCGCCGGGTCAAGATATCCACTCAACGGCGCTTCCCACCGGCCGATCGCAGCGCAGTTCATCCAACAGAGCAGGGCAAACAACGCGACGGAACGGAGCAGGCCCTGCGAAGACGATCCAGAACTGATCTCTGGCATCGCGATCGCCATGCCGAAGAAGACGGCGATGAGCGGCTCCTTCGGCACATGCTCCAGGCGTAATGCATGCACCGTGCCCACGTAGGCCGCCAGAGGCACCGCCAGCAGCAGCCATCCATCTCGCAGCGCATGCGGCAGGTGAAACACGAGCAGCAGCAGCAGGGGAGCGCACAGCAGCCAGCCAACCGCAAACACCGTGCTGTGCCGCTGATGAAAGCGATGACGCTCCTCGAAAGCCTTGCCGGCAGCGGCGTCAGCGAGCCGGTCCGCCACATACAGCATCCACACCGCAACTGCGAGTGCCGACGGCGCGGTCCATGGCAGCGGAACGCGAAAGACGCGCGCAACAAACACCGTCCAGAGCGCAGCCACGCAGGGCGCATCCAGGCTCAGCAGATGCCATAGCGCCACGGCCGAGCTGCTAAGCGCAACGGTATCGCTAGCGCATGTTCCCGCCGCCAGAGTTGCATCGACATTCCGTATAGGGTGTCTCAAGCGGTGCCGGCACGCCAGTCCGCGGGATCGATCTCCGAAAAGATGCCGTCGCGCTGTTCGGCCTCGTGCAGGACCGCTTCGGCGCCGGCATCGATGGAGTGACTCGACAGGTAAGTCGCCCATACCGTCTCCATCGCTTGGAAGCTTTGAGCATGCTCGTTGAAGCGCCGCTCCGCGTAGTCGCGCGCCGCACCTGTCGTGATCAGTGTGGGCCAATCGCTCGCTTCCATCAGCAGCAGTTCACGGCACATCTGCCGTGCGATGCGCTCGCCGATGCCGCCGTCTTTCCACGCCTCGCAATGCGAGGCGGCGTCCACGGCAGACTCCGCGGCATACATCTGCGACAGCAGCCACTCCGTTTCCGTGTTGAGCCACACGCTGTTATCGCCGCCCGAACCCCACGAACCCTCATGCATGCGGATGCAGTCCGCCGCGCCGTATTGCTCAAGGTAAGCGTCACAGGTCATTGGCTGCACACCGTGGCGACCGGTGGCCAGGGTACGCGCGACCTGCTCCAGGAACAGAATGCCCTCGTGCCACCAATGCCCGAACAACTCCAGGTCAAAGGGAGCGCAAAGCATCGGCGGCACGTCCCCGGTGCCGCCTTGTGCAAGCAGCGTGTCGGCGATCAGACCCGCGAAGTGGTCAGCATGCGCAAGTGTGCGCTCCTCCGCCGATTCGGGATAATAGTGTTGTTTCGCCTCCATGCCGAGCTCCGCGCCGGTGACCCGCCAGTAACGATGACCGCCCGGCCAGCGCTTTTTATGAAAGTCTAGGTAGGCAAAGTCGCCCGGATAGCCGAACCTCGCGCTCCACACCTGGAAGGCAGATCGAGGATCGCGGGCAAAGACAGCGACTCCACTGTTCTCGATGTTGTGCGGACGGTACATCGAGGACGGGCTTAGCTCGGTGGCTGGCGTTCTCATCGAAAGCGACTCGGCATCACTCACCAGGTGCGAGTCCACTACCGTGAAGCGAAGGCCCGCGTCGGCAAGTGCCGTCTCAACGCCGATGCGTTCAAGCGGCAGGGGCCCGGAGCCGCCGAACGGTGCCACGGGGGGCTGCCATGCACCGGCGGGCCGGTAGCCGCATTCCGGCAGCCACACGCCTGTTGGCCGGGAGCCGAAATGCTCTTCATGCGCTCGCACTGCGGTCTGGAACTGTCCTCGCAGGCTGCCGTCCGTGCCGATCAGGGGCGCGTAACCATGCGTCGCGGCAGAGGTCATCAGGCGGATTGCGCCACTTTCTTCCGCGGCCCGAAAGCCCGCGAGCAAGTTGCCGTCCCACTCCTCAAACTCGACCAGGGCCTCGCGGAAGGTACGTTCCCAGTGCCGCGCCAGGTGCAGCAGGTGATGCTCACCTGCCTGCTGGAAGAAGGCAGCATCTTCCGTTGCAGACAGAATCTTGCGCTGCAAATAGTGCGGCAGCTCCGACCGGAAATCAGGATGCGCAAGCTGTTCCAGCAGAACCGGCGACAGGCTCACGTTGGCGCAGAAGGGAATGCCCTCACTGCTCAAACGCCGGATGGTCCGCAGCAGCGGAAGGTAAGTCTCTGTGGCAGCTTCCAGCAGCCACTCAAGGCCGTGAGGCCACGTGCCGTGATGCAGCACAAGCGGCTGGTGCGCGTGAAGCACAAACGTAAAGCACCCTGCTTTTGCATTCAGTGACTTACTCATGCGGCGCGCTTATTTCCCAAAGTGTGAGATTGGATGCAGCAGGTAGACGAGTGGCTTCGCGGACGGCGTTAGCTGGCCGTTGCATCCGCAAAGTATGCAACGAAGCACGCTCACCCGAACCTGTGATCGGCAGGCGAACACATTCACAGGATCGATGGTCTCCATCCTGTTCACTCTTTGCGAAAAGGGAGGGAAGAGAAGCTGCTCACACCACTTCACCGCGGAATGACAAGCGTTCACGCTGGCTCACGGAAAGATGTTGCCCGACTCCTGCTCTCAAAACGCCTGCTTCGTCTTACTGCCGGTTCTGCAGAGCCGGATCGCCGTTGTTCGCTCCCGCATGGGTTGAGGTGCGGACCGCCAGCGAGTTAGTCGTCACAAAGCGGACCACGGTCTCGCTCGGAATCTGCACCTGCTGGCCGCGTGTGACGCCATTGACTGCCGCTCCGGTTCCGCCGCCGGCAGCCGCGCCAATGGCAGCGCCTTTGCCCCCACCGAAGATGCCGCCAAGCAAGGCGCCCGCCGCCGCTCCCACACCAGTCTTCACGGCCGTGTTCGTGCCGCGGCCTTTGCCTTCCACGCTGTAGGGCTGCGTCGAAACGGAGATGTGTTCGCCCTTCGCATTCACGTTGGTCAACTCCACCGTAAGCAGGGCCGAGCCCTTGAAGTGCGCTGCTTCGTGCACCTCAGATACGCGTCCGCTGACGGTCGATCCGCGCGGGATCAGCAGCATGCCATCTTGCACAATGTCGGTCGCTACTGCCCCGGTGAAGGTGTCGCCAGGCTGTGCCGTCGCGCTGTCCAGCGTCTGCGTCACGCGCACCGGCAACGTGCTGCCGGCGGGCAGCGTCACCACGCGTGCGATGGGCTGCGGCGGAGGCGGCGGAGGCGCTTGCTGTATCGGCTGCTGCGGCGGCTGTTGCGGATACGGTGGAGGCGGAGGCGCCGCGGAGCTCCGCGTGATTGGCGCCGGTGAAGGTGTAGGCGCGGAGGCTCGAACGCGCTCGCGCGGAGCGGGAGCGATCTCCGGCTGCGGCTGCTGCAGGCGAGCCGTTGTCGTGGTCGTCGCAGGACCCGTTGCGGCGCTTACCGTGATGTCGTTCACCACCTTCGCCACACCCGGGATGGCTGCGGCATCGTTCGCCGCGAGGCTGCGTGCCGCAGCGTTGCTTACCGCGCCGGTCAGCGTCACAATACCGGCCTGAGCGATCACCTGCACCGGCTCGTTCGTCAGGGCGCCGTCCGCGGCGATCCGCTGCTGCACCTGCGCCGTCAGAGTGGGATCATCGACCGCCGGCCCACTGCTCCGGCACCCAGTCGCTGCTGTCAGAAGAACGACTGCGAGTGCCAGCTTGCTTACGCGTGCGGAAGAGAAGTTGTTCCTTGGCATTGAGTGCCTCCATCCGATTTGGGACGCGATGACCTGGGCCGCGATGACATCACGGGCTCATTCTAGTCTGCGTTCCCAGCGATAAGACGTATGCCGGAGGCTGGCCGTTTGTCTGGTGAGCGGCATACGTTGATCAACAGCCCGTTACGCGGCAACCACACGGGATACCCTTGCATCCGTTGGGTTGTTGGAGCGGTGCTTTCTGTTTCGGGAGCGATCGCACATCCGCACGAATTCTTAAGGAGAACGACATGGCAGACGATAGCTCGATCGGCAGTTTGGGATGGTTTGTTGCAGGACTCGGCATTGGTGCCCTTGCAGGCGTTCTATACGCGCCCAAGAGCGGCCAGGAGACCCGCGACGACCTGGCTGCGCAGGCACGTGACGCCAAGGAAAAGGCGAACCAGCTTGTCGAACAGGGCAAGACCCAGGTGAACGATTACGTGGATAAGGGCAAGGACTACTACGACAAGGGCCGTACCCAGTGGAGCCAGTATGTGGACAAGGGTAAGGACTTCCTGCAGCAGCAGGGTGACAAGGTCACGGACGCCATTGACGCCGGCAAGCAGGTCTACCAGGAGAAGGTAGAAGGTCAGCCCCAGAACTCGTAAAACCACCTTCACGGAGGCCCGCGATCGAATACGTCGCGGGCTTCCTGCTGTTCTCTTCGTTAGACTTTAAGGCACGAGGCAAATGTTATGACCGAGCACCAGTCCACCTATCTTCTCGCCTACACCGGAGTGGTCGCCTTTGCGATCCTGATCCAGGGGATTGCGCTCGTCATTCTTGCCCTCGCGGCCGCCAAGCTGATGAAGCAGCTTGCCGAGTTGACGACCGAGGCCAAGGGTAAGGTTTATCCAATTCTAGAGTCCGTGCGTGACATTTCTGCGAAAGGCCAGGATATCGCCGAAGTCGCGCGCAACGTCATCCGCGACACCGAACCAAAGATCAAGCGTGTCACCACCAACATCGCCGACACAAGCGACGTCTATCGTGCCAAGGTCGCTCAGGTCGATGCGCTAATCACCGATACGAAGGACAAGGCCCAGCGACAGTCCGATCGTGTCGATGCAATCGTGACCAACGCAATCACGAAGACGAGCGAGACTGCCGCGCACATTGGCAATGCCATTCTTGCGCCGGTGCGGCAGATGTCCGGATTGGTGAGTGGCGCCAAGACCAGTATCGAGTCACTCATCGCGAAGTTCACACCCAAGTCAAAGGCGGCAACGCCGAAGCCGATCGCCTTTGAGGGTGAAAGCATCTATACCGGCTACGAAGACGATTACCATGCGTAACGCAGCCCCCCGTTAGACCAGCCACCCGCCGCCTACCACGACATCGCCGTCAAAGAAAACGGCAGACTGCCCTGGGGTCACCGCACGCTGAGCTTCGTCGAACCGGATCTGCACCCGTCCGCTCTCGCGCGGCAGAATCGTCGCAGGCGCTGGCTCGTGCCGGTGTCGAATCTTGGCGGACACTCGCATCGGTGCTTGCAGAGACTCAATGCTGATCCAGTTCACACGGTCAGCAACGCCATCGCGTGTATGCAGTTCGTCCTCGCGACCGACTACGACCCGATTGCCTGCAGGCTCAATTCCAAGCACATAGAACGGCTCTGCGTGATGCTGATGCAGTTGCTGCTGCACGCCTTTGTGCTGCCCCACGGTAAATCCGTGAATGCCACCGTGCGCACCCACCACCTCGCCCATCGCCGTGACCAGTTCGCCGGCTGTGTCGGGCATCGCGCGGCCCTGGTCCTGCAGGTACGCAGCAAGAAATGTCTTGTAGTCGCCACCCGGAATGAAGCAGATCTCCTGCGAGTCGGGCTTGTGCGCGACGCGTAGCTGATGCTCCTCCGCCATGATGCGAACGGCAGACTTTTCCATCTCGCCCAGCGGAAACAGCGTGCGACTCAGCTGCTCCTGCGTCAGGCCGAAGAGAAAGTACGTCTGGTCCTTTGCGCGATCCGCGGGGCGCATCAGTAGCCATCGGCCGCGCTCTTCATCAAAGCGAACACGTGCATAGTGGCCGGTCGCAACGCGCTCCGCGCCGATGCCGCGGGCAGTCTTCAGCAGCTCGTCAAACTTAAGATGGTTGTTGCACAGGGTGCATGGAATGGGCGTGCGGCCGGCGAGGTACTCCTCGACAAACGGCTGCACCACATCCTGCTCAAACCGCCGTTGCTGGTTCACGACGTAATAAGGAATGCCAAGCTGCTCGGCCACGCGCCGTGCGTCGTACACATCATCAAGCGAACAGCAGCGTCCCTGCACCTGCTCGGGTATGCCGTCATGCCCGGCAAGCCGGCGCTGATCCCAAAGCTGCAGCGTCAAGCCGACCAGCGTGTGACCCTGCGACTGCAGCAGCGCCGCCACCGCAGACGAGTCCACGCCGCCTGACATTGCAACCGCGATCGTGCTCGCGGGATCAGGAGCAGCGTGGGTCTTGGCCGGGGTGTCGGCAGCAAACAACATCCTGTCTATTCTCTCAGCTTCGCGAAAGTCGCGCTGTAAGCCTGGAGCGAGCGCATGCGCTCCACGCACGCGGCTACCAGCGCGACGGCGGCGTCTACTTCCTGCGCGGTGCTCATGCGCGACAGCGAGAAGCGAATGCTGCCGCGCGCCTCGGAGTCTGTCAGGCCCATCGCGCGCAGCACGTGCGATGAGTCCGTCGCGCCGCTCTGGCATGCGGAACCCGCGCTGACCGCAAGGCCCTGCAGATCGAGCGCGATGACAAGCTCCTCCGCATTGATGCCTTCAAAACGAACCGACGCCGTGCCGCACAGGCGCTCGACGCTCCCTGCATTCACGTGAATACCGCTGATGCGCTCCTTCAGCCCGGACACAAGCCGGTCGCGCAGGGCACCGAGCGCCACGGGACCATCGCTAGCGATCCACTCCCGTGCGAGCTTCGCTGCATGTCCGAGGCCGACGATGCCTGCAACGTTCTCCGTGCCGGCCCTGCGGCGGCGCTCGTGGCTGCCGCCGTGCAGCAGGGGTTTCAGCGGCACACCGGTCTGCACCCACAAAGCGCCCACGCCCTGCGGCCCATGCATTTTGTGGCCGGAGACCGACAGCAGATCGCACCCCAGCGACGCGACATCGACCGGCAGCTTGCCGCAGCCCTGCACGGCATCGGTGTGCAGCCATGCGCCTGCACGGTGCGCGATCTTTGCAATGGCGCCCACCGGCTGTACCGCGCCGGTCTCGTTGTTCGCAAGCATCACGCTGACCAGCTTCGTCTGCGGCGTGATCGCAGCTGCAACAGCCTCAGGATGCACCACGCTGTCAGCATCGCAGGCGACTCGAGTGACGACTACGCCGTTTCGCTCGATCGCGTCCGCCGCGTGCAGCACCGCATCATGCTCGATGGTGGTCACGATCAGGTGATCGCCTGGCTGCAACAGGCCGAAGATCGCAAGGTTGTCGCTCTCCGTTCCTCCGCTGGTAAAGGTGATCTCCGACGCCCTTGCACCAACAAGCGTCGCGAGCTGCTCGCGCGCGCCCTCGATCGCACCCTTCGCCCCGCGGCCGAAGGAGTGCACCGCGGAGGCATTTCCGAAGCGCTCCCCCAGGTGCGGTAGCATCGCCTCAAGCACGGCAGGCAGCAGCGGCGTTGTAGCGTTCGCGTCCATGTAGATGCGGTGCATAGATGCCCTATGAACCGGATTCATCAGCTCGGTTGCGATCGTTCATCCACTTGGCCGTGCCAAGCAGCAGAAAGAAGGTGCCGGTGGGCAGGCATCCAAGCGCCACGATCAGGCCGAGCCAGCCCAGGTTGCCGTGCGGCCCATGCTTGGTCCAGCCGCCGCTGAACCACACGGCCGCCGCGCACGCGATGCCAAGCAGTTCAATCCCGCTGGCAACGCGCAGAATGGCCCGTGTATCGCCGCGCATCTGCCCGGATCGCTTCGATTCCGTCTGTCGCCTCTGCGGCTCTGTGATGTTCATCGGCGAATGACGGCCTGCGCCAGAAACACCAGAACGCCCGTCACGGAGACGTACAGCCAGATGGGAAAGGTCCACCGCGCAAGAGAGCGATGCTGCTCGAAGCGCTGTGTCAGTGAAAGAAAGAACGTAATCAGGATCAGCGGCAGCGCAACGATCGACAGGCTGATGTGCGACAGCAGCAACACGAGGTAGCTGTACCAGAGCGCGCCGGTGTGCGCGATGGGCAGTCTGTACTCGCCGTGCAGCGCATGATTCGCAATATAGGAAACTAGGAACAGCGACGAGAATAGGAACGCCGCGAACATGGCGGCGCGGTGCTGCCGGATACGTCGCGCACGCACCTGCGCAAAGCCGATCACGAGCGCGATCGCAGCCAGCGCATTCAGCACGGCATTCAGCGCGGGCAGAAAGACGAAGCGCGTGTGCGCCGCATCGACCGGCGGATGGTAGTACACCAGCCAGAAGAGGAAGAGGCTCGCGACTACCGACACCGCGAGGATCGACACGATCACGGAAGGTGGCGTCTTGATGCGCTCGGGCGCGGGAATGGGACGTGTCTCAGTAGTGATCATGGCTTAGAAGAAGATGCGTCCTTGCGCGTTGAGCATCATGGCTGCAAGCAGCAGAGGCAGGTAGATGACGCTCACCCGAAGGAGATCGCGCGCAATCGCGCGAGATTGTGCCGGTGGCAGATCGCGCGTGATACGTGCGAAGCGCAACGTGTAGAAGAGGTACACCAGGCCCAGCACCAGTGCGGCGGCTCCATAGTAGTACCCGGTAATGCCAAGCCAGACCGGCCACAGGCTGACCGGCAGCATCAGGACGGCATAGAAGAGCGCCTGCGCGGCGGTGGCTCGCCCGCCTGGCCTGGCAACGGCGGTCACGCGGATGCCGGCGAGCGCGTAGTCGCCGCGGTAAAGCCAGCCAATCGCCTCAAAGTGCGGAAACTGCCACACGAACAACACGGCGAACAGCGCAACCCCGGCCCACTCGATGGTGCCGCGCGCGGCCGTCCATCCGATCAGAGGCGGCAGTGCCCCGGGAAACGCGCCGACAAACGTTGCGATCATGCTGATGCGCTTCAGTGGTGTATATACCGCGACATAGCCGACCGCGGTCAACAGCGTGAGCATGCCCGTGATCGGGTTCGTCGTCACGGCGAGAAAGGCCGATCCTAGTGCAATCGCCAGAAATCCCGCGATCAGGCCGTGCGCAAACGAGATGCGCCGCGCCGCCATGGGCCGCTTTGCGGTGCGCGGCATCAACGCGTCCGTTCGTCGTTCGAGCACCTGGTTCAACGTGCTTGATCCGGCGGTGACAACTGCGATGCCCAGCATCGCTTCGACGAACTGCAGGTTGAAGGGGCTGATGCCTGATCGCAAGGACGCGAGATAGTAACCGGCTGCCGCAGTAATCAGCACCATCAGGGTCACGCGCGGCTTAGCCAGTTCCACGTAGTCCGCGACCAGCGTTGAGCGGCGGGCGGCGTGTGTCGCGGGAATGGGTGCGGCAGTGACCATGATCCTGCTTCAAGGATATCGCAGGCGTTCTGCGGCATTGCGCTAATCGAGCACGGAGAGCCGCTCTGGATCTTCATGCTGCACAAGGTATTCGCTGGCAAACACCACGATGATCGCGGCGGTCGGCACGGCGATTAGCGCACCCGGTATGCCGCTGATGGTGCTGCCGCAAAGCAGCGCAATGAGCACGGTAATACCCATCAGGTCCACGCTCGATTTCATGATGCGCGGTGTCAGGAAAGCGTTCTCAACCTGCACATAGAGCGCATACGCTGCCAGCACCAGCCCGCACTTGGTCCAACTGTCTGCAGCCGCGATCAGCGCAACGATCACGATGGTCACAAGATTTCCCGCCACGGGAATGATGTTCGTTAGCCCCATCAGGAAGCCGAGCAGAAGGAAGTACCGCACGTTGATGATGCGAAAGACGATGATGCTATAGATCGCAACGCAGGCCATCAACGCGAGTTGTCCGATCAGCCAGCGAGAAACGCGCTCCTCTGCGATCAGCAGGGTGTTCGCCAGCCGCACGCGTGACTGAGGAAGAACGAGCGACAGGAAGAACTTGTAGACTTCCTCGCCTTCCAGGATGAAGTACACCGTCAGAATGACGGCCGTAAGTATGTCGAGCAGGTGCTCCGCCCACGTAGGCAGCGAGTCGAAGACATACGACGCGACCTGCGCGGCGCCTGCGGCAATGCGCGTATTCACATCATCCAGGCCGATCTTGTCTGCCATCGGCAGCTTGTGCAGCTTGTCCGCGATCGCAGGCAGCCGGCTCGGCACATCGCCAAGGAAGTTGCGGAAGTCTCGCAGGACGGGTGGCAGGCCGATCCAGGAGAACAGCACGAAGAACGTCAACAGGCCGAAGAGGAGCACAGCAACGGAGAGGGCCTTCGAAAGATGTCGACCGCGAATTCGCACGGTAGAAATCTTCGCAACCACTGGGTTCAGCACCACGGCGAACAGCCCGGACAGGTACACGATGCCGAATACATGGCGCAGCTTCCAGGAGACGCCCAGCAGGCATAGAACGGCTACCGTAAATACGATGTGCTTGCGTACTTCGCGGTGCTGTCCCGACGGAAACGATGGTGGTTCTGCGGCAACGTTCAGGGCCCAACCCTCCGACAGGTCATGTGATGCATCCTGCAGGACGGCGTTGTTGGCGCCTTCGAAGATACTGAGTTGGATTCAGCCGCGAAGCGCCTCCAGGATAGCCGCGGCCGTTTCCTGCGGCGCCTGTTCCGCTGTCGCGATGTGGAGCCGGGCGCATCGCCGGTAATGCGGCGTGCGCAGGTGGAAGCGCTCGGCGGCCGCGGCGGCATCCATCAGCACGGGACGCACCGCGGCACCTTCCTGCAACACGCAGCGGTCGAACAGCACCTCGAAGGGCGCGTCTAGAAACACGGCAGCGGTCATCGCGGTCTGCTCCAGCAGCAGGCGGTTCGTCAGGATCTCCGGTGCTCCGCCGCCAAGCGCGATGACCGCGTGGCTCTGGCCGAGCGCGCGGGCGATGGCCGCGGATTCGCGCCGCCGAAAGACCTCTTCGCCCTCCGCCGCAAACATCGCTGCAATGGTCATGCCGTACTTCGCCTCCACCTCTGCGTCAATGTCGATGAATCGCCATCCCAGCTCCGCCGCCAGCAAGCGCCCTACGGTGCTCTTGCCGGCTCCCATAAAGCCGGTCAGAACGATGCGCTGGGCGGTGAGGGTGGTGTTGTCGATAGCCGGTGCGGCCGTGGCGGAGTCGAGAAGCGTGGTCATGGTCGTCTCAATGTGTAGCAGGGAAGTAATGCGCCTAACGTGAAAAAGCCGCGTTCCCCTAGGGATCGCGGCTCAGGAAGTGTTCGAGTTCAGGGCTTGCCTATTGAGAGCGCAAACGAGACGCAGGAACCGCCGGAGCCGCTACTGGACGCCAGTAGCGGTAGGTAAAGCCGGCGAAGCTGAAGTTCTGCGTCATCTCTGTCAGGAAGCGTACACCTTCAATTGCGTTGGGGCAAGTCTATTGGACCGTTTCTTTCCCATCCGTCTCCGTGATGAGCTTGCTCTCGATCTTCTTCCACAGGTCGGAGCTCGGCATCTCGCCTTCGGGTTCCAGGATCAGGCGCGCTGCTTCGGCGATGTACTCCAGATCGCGCACCAGTTCCGCCGCCTGCGGGCAATCGCGAAGGATCGCCACGAAGCGCGGATCGGCGCTCAGCTTTCCTCCATTTGCCTGCTCGAACAGCTCCGGCAGGGCTTTCTCGAACTCTTCGCAGGTCCAGCGCTTTTCGTCTGCCCTGAGTTTTTCGTCTGCCATGATCAGTTCGACTCCTGCAGAACGGGGGCTTGCTCGTTCTGCCGCAGAATCTCGCGCAGCTTCAGCCGCGCCTTGTGCAACTGCGACTTGCTGTTGCCAGTGGAGCACTCGAGCATGCCGGCGATCTCGTTGTGCTCGTAACCTTCCACGTCGTGCAGCACGAAGACCAGCCGATAGCCCGGCGGCAGCGTCGCTACGGCGCGCTCCAGCGCGACCCGGTCCACCGAGCCCGAAAGGCGTGGATCGCGTGACCCGAAGTCGCGCTTCGGTGCGTCCTCTTCCGACGGGTTGATCGTCTCTTCCAGAGAGACAAGCTGCAGGCCCTTTTTGCGCAGGTGCATCAGCACCAGGTTGACCGTAAGCCGGTGCAGCCAGGTGGAGAACGCGCTCTCACCACGGAATGACCCGAGCTTGCGGTACAGGTGCAGGAAGGCTTCCTGCGTCATGTCTTCGGCTTCCGACACGTTGCCCAGCATGCGCAGGCAGAGGGTGTAGACACGTCGCTTGTGCAGGGCGTAGAGCTTGGAAAATGCGTCGGGGTCGCCGTTTTTTGCGCGCTCCAGCGCGTCTGCCTCTCCGGCGATCGGGGGATTTCGCTTGAAATGCCCGGGAGGCGGCGTCGAATTGGATTGTGTCATTCGGTAGTCCTGAACTTCCATCGCCCGTCGATCTGGCGCTCCGACATTGGAGCACCGCCTTTCCAAAGAAGATCGCAGGCTACAGTCAGAATACAGGACCGAGGCCGTGCTCAACGCATGGTGGTTGTTTATGGGAATCGGACGGGGAGCCGCAGGTTGTATTTGCAAAGAGGAACTTTCATCGGATACAGGAATAAGTCGATTAGCTGCCGATGAAGCGGGCATACAGTGCGCGGGCGCGCGGCACCTCGCTGGTACCCTGCACCACAGTGCGGCCGTCGGCGAAGACGGACAGCGTGTAATCACCATAAGCGAAGCGCAGCAGCATGCCGTTCCATCGCACCTCGCCCAGCGGGCGAAGGCGGGCAGCCAGCGTATCGAAGTCCACCGGGCGGTTGTGCTCGTGAATCTGCACGGAATTGCGCCCACACAATGTGATATGCGGCCGGCCTTCCCCCTCCAGATGGCGAAAGTGGTGCATGCCGCACACAACGCAGTCCGCCCGCGGATGTCCCGCTGACACCTCCGCCCGCTCGCCGCTCCACAGGTCCATTGACACCAGCGAGCGCCTCATTGCGGAGGCATGCCCCGTTAGCAGCTTGATGGTTTCGATCACCTGCAGCGAAGCCGCCACATTCACTGCCGAGCCCAGGATGCCGGCGGTATCGCAGGTCTCGACCGTACCACCCGGCGGTTCAGGAAACACGCACGCCATGCACGCGGTGCGATGTTCGCCCGTCGGCAGAATGTTCATCGTCGCTGCGTACGAGCCGATGGCTGCAGCATAGATCCATGGGGCGCCGCTTTCGATGGCGAAGTCGTTCAATAGATAACGAGTCTCAAAGTTATCGGTCGCGTCCAGGATAATGTCCGCTCCTGCGAGCAGCGCACGTACATTGCCCGGCGTGAGGTCGGCGACGTGCGAGACGACCTCGACTTCCGCATTGATCTCCTTCAGCCTGCGTCGCGCGGCCTCGGCTTTGGGCAGCGATTCCAGCGCATCCTGCTCGGTAAACAGCATCTGCCGCTGCAGGTTCGAGGGCTCGACGAAGTCCCGATCGATGATCGTCAGCCTGCCAACGCCGGCTCGCGCCAGCATGCCGGCGGAAGCCGCTCCCGTTGCGCCGCAACCAGCCAGGGCAACATGCGATGCGGCGAGTCTCTCCTGGCCTTCGTTCCCGATGGGCGCGAACAGCCGCTGCCGCGAATAGCGATCGTCCATCGGCCGCGAGGCAGCGGACATAGAGGACTTCTGTTCGGCGGATGCAACACTTCTCACCCTTTGAGTGTACGAGCCAGCGGCCGGTCGTCTCGTGGCGAAACCCGTAGCACGAAATAAGCATCCTAATGCACCATATCGACTTGGCAGCAGGGCGAGACCGCGTGTAGCGTCCATCTTGTGAAGAGAACCTGGCCGTGCGTAAATGCCGGTCTGTGAGGGCGGTAACGTTGGCATCACCGGACCATCGGGCAGGGGCGATGCAGAAGACCTTTAGCAAGTCCATCGCGCTCGTGCTTGCCGTGTTGTGCGCGGCACTGTGCCATGCCCAGGGCACGGTTGGAGGGGAACCTTCAAGCGGCGCAACCACACCTGCACAGGGACAGAGGGCAGGTACTCCGCCTGTTGCGCAGCCATCGACGCAGGCACCGTCCCAGCCGGGTACAACCGGCTCGAATGCCGGCCCGCAGGATCCCCAGCAGGTGCAGGCGGCGAAGGCAACCGTCGCGGCGCAGGCTGCCACTGCTGGTCTGGCCGGTCTGCGCGGAAGGAAGATCGCAGGCGTCTCTTTTGTGGGCGTGGAGTTTGCCCCGGATGATCCGCTGATGAGCCAACTCGGTGTTCACGCCGGCGACACCCTCGATCCCGTCAAGATTCGCGCCGTCACTCGTCGGCTCTTCCTGACAGGCCGCTACCGTGACATCCGCGTACGCAGCCTGCGCGGCTCGGACGGCAGCATCACCCTCATCTTCGATGGCACGCCACGGTTCTTCGTCGGCCGCGTCCGCATTCAGGGCGTGCCCATCGAGCGCCTGACGTCGCTGCTGGAATATGCGACCGAACTGCAGCCCGGCTTGCCCTTCACCAATGCCCAGGTGAGCGCGGGTGCTGAAGGCATCAAGACGACCCTTGCGCAGAATGGCTACTACGCTCCCGTCATCCACTCCTCGACCGAGCATCTGCCTGATGGCAAGCAGGTCGACGTGATCTACTCCATCTTCATCGGTCCAAAGGCAACGGTCGGCACCGTCGCGCTTGCGGGCGATCCCGGCCTTTCCGTCGAGGAATTTCGCAAGCGCGGCAAACTGCAGTCAGTAAACAGAACCCTGCACTTTTTCAAGAGCACGAACAAGGTCACGCACGACACCAGCAGCACAGCGCTGACGAACCTGCGGCAGTTCTACCAGAAGAAAGAGCGGCTCGAAGCCGCGGTGGCACTCGAGAAGAGCCAATACGACGCGGGCCGCAAGCAACTGGATTACAGCTTCCGTTCGAACCAGGGGCCGCTTGTGAAGGTGGCGATCAACGGCACGAAGGTTTCCAACGCGCGCCGCAAGCAGTTGCTGCCCATCTATGAAGAGAGCGCGGTCGACACCGATCTGCTGAACGAAGGCGCACACAACATCCGCGAATTCCTAGAGCGGCAGGGCTACTTCGACGCGCAGGTCGATCCTGTCGTCACAGGTATTCCAGATACACCCACTTACGCCGAAGACGGAACGCCGCTGCCGCCTCCCAGCAACCTGACGGAGACCGTCACCTTCCAGGCGAATCCAGGCAAGAAGTACAAAGTTGTCGCCGTCAACATCACGGGCAACAAGTACTTCGAGACCGACAACATCAAGGAACGCATGCAGGTGGTCAAGGCCGATGCCTACGTGCGCAACGGCCGCTTCTCTCCCACGCTGCTGTCGAATGACGTGGATTCCATCACGTCGCTGTACCGGGCCAATGGCTTCAACAAGGTGAAGATCACAAGTGCCGAGGTCAAGGGAGCGCAGGACAAGAAGATTGGCACCATTACGGTAAACATCACCATCGAGGAAGGGCCACAGCAAAAGTTCGGCAACGTGACTCTGGCGGGCGAAGACGCGTCGCGCAAAGACCAGATGCAGGGCATCATCACGGCAGAAAAAGGTCAGCCGTTCGCGCTGGCCAATGTCTCAAACGACCGCGACAACATCCTGCAGGCTTACCTCTCGAAGGGCTTCGACCAGGCGAAGGTGGAAGTTAAGCAGATCACGCGTAAAGACGACCCAACCATCACTGACGTGAATTACCTCGTGACGGAGGGTGAGCAGGTCGAGGTTGACCGCGTGCTCATCTCGGGCGTTCATCACACCAAGCGGAACCTCGTGAACGATCAACTGCTGCTGAAGCCGCATGATCCTCTGGATGGCTCGGCCATCGTCGAGATGCAGCGCCGCTACTACGATCTCGCGCTCTTTAACGAGGCCAACGTCGCCGTGCAGAATCCAGAGGGCCTTGCCGACCGCAAGAACGTTCTCGTGCAGCTCAGCGAAGCCAAGCGCTGGGACGTGACTTACGGTGCGGGCTTCGAATCGCAGCTCTCCACGCCCCAGACCAACTGCCGCGCGCAGCAGTCGCTCGGCGGCGTCGGCAGCACCTGCACGCCAGAGGGCAAGGCGGGCGCATCGTTCCGTGTGTCCGCCGATGTCACACGCATCAACCTGTTCGGCACCGACCAGTCGCTCACGCTGCATGGCACCTACGGTCTGCTGGAACGCGTCGCCACAGCCACGCTGAACACGCCTAAGTTTCTCGGCAAGCCAAATTTCTCTACGCAGATCAGCGGCGGCTACAGCAACGTGCAGAACATCTCCACCTTCAAAGCGAGCACGCTGCAGGGCCTCTTCCGCGTGACGCAGAAGGTCCCAAAGAGTGACACGTTCATCTACGACTTCACCTATCGCCGCGTCGAGGTCGATCAGAACAGCCTGCAGGTCACGGCTAACCTGATCCCTTTGTTGGCGCAGCCCGTACGAGTTGGCGGCCCCGGAATCACCTGGATTCATGACACGCGCACCCCATCGCCACTCGATGCGCAGAAGGGCCGCTACCTTTCGGTGCAGGACTTTCTGGCGAACTCTGCTTTCGGCTCCCAGACCAACTTCAACAAGCTTGATGTGACCTACTCCACCTACTACACGTGGGGCAAGAAGCGGAAGTACACCTTTGCACGGAACACCCGCATTGGCATCGAAGACGCCACGGGAACAAACCCGAACGCCGGCATCGTCGGCTGCGAGGGGGTGCTGTTGACCACGAATGCATCATGCGATCCGGTGCCGCTGCCGGAGCGCCTGTATGCCGGCGGCGCCACGTCGCACCGCGGCTTCGGTATTAACGATGCCGGCCCGCGCGATCTGACGACTGGCTATCCGGTGGGTGGCACTGCGGTCTTCGTCAATTCACTTGAACTGCGTCTCCCGCCACCAGTGCTGCCGGTCGTTGGAGACAGTGTGTCGTTCGTCATCTTTCACGACATGGGTAATGCGTTCCTTCACTCGGGCGACATGTTCAAGTCGATCGCGCGGTTCCAGCAGCCGAACCAGCAGACCTGCCGCCAGGTCACCGGCTTTGTCACCGTGGGCACATGCGACTTCGCCTACTTCTCGCACGCCATCGGTCTCGGAGCGCGCTACAACACGCCGGTCGGCCCAATCCGCCTGGATCTCAGCTACAACCTGAACCCGCCGATCTACCCCGTTATCGACGACTACACGTCCGCGGTTCCGACTCACCACGTGGGCCAGGAAAGCCACTTCCAGTTCTTCTTCTCCATCGGACAGAGCTTCTAATCATGCGCAGGCCATCTCTCATCGCCGGTGTTGCTCGGATTGTCCCAGCAGCCCTGTGCCTGCTTGCGCTGGCGGCTGTGTCACAGCAGGCTAAGCCCAACCCGCAACCGGCTCAGTCTTCAGAGAAGATCCAGGCGAAGGCCGACGAGCACAAGCTGCCGGCGGAACGCGGTGAGATTGTGGACCGCATTGCCGCAACCGTCAACGGCGAGCTCATCCTGCAAAGCGATGTGGAAGAGGAAGAGCGCTTCACGCAGTTATATCCCTATGGTGACGCGAAAGAGAAGTCGCCGAGCGAGCAGGCGCTCACCCGGTTGATCGACCGGACACTTATCTTGCAGCAGCTGACAAGCTTCCCGCAGACGCCGGTGACCGACGCGGAGATCGCAAAGGAAGAGACAGATCTCCGCAAGGATCTGCCTGCCTGCGGCAACGTCGATTGCACGACCGACAAGGGCTGGCAGAAGTTTCTCGCGACGGATGGATTCACGGAAGACGAACTGCATGACCGCCTTCGCCAGCGCATTCAGGTGACCCGCTTCATCGAGCAGCGCTTCCGCTCGGCGGTACGCATCTCTGACAAGCAGATCAGTGACTTTTACACGAACACCATGCTGCCGGAGTACGCAAAGCAGAAGACCGCCGCTCCCCCGCTGGACAGCGTCCACGATCGCGTGCAGGAACTTCTGCTGCAGCAGCAGGTCAGCGCGATGCTAGATGACTGGCTCAAGACGTTACGCGACACCGGCCGCGTGCGCGTGATGAAGCAAGGGGAAGAGGCGCCCTGATGGCATTGCTCGATACCAGCACGCCTCCTCCTGAAGATCCAAAGCCGCCCGCCATGCGGCGTCGCAGCCTGCGCATCGCCGCCTGGGTCGCGGGCAGCCTCGTCACGTTCCTCATCCTGCTTGTTGTTGCCTTGGGCATCTACTCCACCACGCAGGACTTTCAGAACCGCGTTCGCAGCACGCTGATCAACACCCTGCAGGACGCGACCGGCGGCAAAGTCGATCTGGCTCGCGTGCAGTTCAGCCTGATGCATCTCGCGGTCGAAGCCGACGGCCTAGTCATCCACGGGCTCGAGGGCCCGGGCGAAGCTCCCTATATCTCCGCAGACCGCATTCTCGTACGTATCACGCTGAAGAACCTCTTCGCGCACGCGACCAACTCGACCGGCGCAATGAAGTACATCACGCTCGCCCTGCTGCACGTCGACAAGCCCGGGATCCACCTGATCATCAACAAGGACGGCAGCACCAACCAGCCCGTCCCGAAGACGAAGAGCACAAGCAACGAGCCGGTGCTGGACACACTACTTGACCTGCAGGCGTCAAAGGTCGAGCTGGCCAACGGCATGGCGTTGCTGAACGACAAGGCGATCCCGTTTGACCTTGCAGCGAACGACCTCGGCGTCAACGTCCACTACATCACCAAGTCGGATCATTACGGCATCGACGTCGGCATCAGCGATCTGCGAACCCGCATGCAGACGATGCCGGTTGCGCAATCGCGGCTGCAGTTGAAGGCTGAGATCGGTCGCAAGCTCATCGCGGTCGAAAGCCTTACCTTCGACACGGGCAAGAGCTCGCATCTCGACGCCACGGCGCACATTGAGAACTTCGATGACCCCGTGTGGAACGTCAGCCTGAAGGGCAATCTTGAAGTGCCGCAGATCTCCGTGCTCAGCGGCTTTCCCGGCCTGGTCGCGGGCGTAGTCGATCTGGATTTTGGAGGTCACTCCTGCGCCGTGACACCGCAGGTTGCGCAGAAGAAGCCGCGCTTCTGGCAGCGCCACAATCCCGGTAAGAATCCTGCGAACACAAAGGCGCTGCCGCCCAGCTCCGACTGTGAAAAGGGTTATCTGCTTGCCGGCAACGCGAAGCTGCACAACGTCGGCTATCGCGATGAGTACGTGAATGTGCCCGGCGTGAACGGCGGCGCATCGCTGCGGGTGACACCGACGGAGCTGCTGTTCAACGCGATCGCGCTGAACCTGCCAGCGGGCGGCAGCATCGCCGGGGACATGCGCATTCACAACTGGCTCGGCGAAGTGCCGCCAGACGCACCGGCGCAATCACCGACCATTGCCGCGGGGCAGAAGACGGCAAATGCCACCGCGCAGATCGCACAGGCCAAGCCGCCTGCAACCGGCTCGCCCGCGATCAGTCCCGTGGAGCGCGCGCATGCCTACATCGACGTGCGGCTGGCCAATATTTCGCTGCGAACCATCAATGAAGTCACCGAGCCGGTGAAGTACACCGACCTCGGCCTGGACACAGCCGTCAACGGCCCGGTGCACGTCGAATGGGGCGGCACGACGAAAGACTTGCCAAGCTCCGTGGTCGTCACCGCAGACCTGAAGCTCGCGCCGCAGAACCTCAAGCGGCCCCGCGCCGCACAGAACATCCCGCTTACCGGCGTGGTGCAGGCCACCTACCGCGGCAGCGATCAGACCGTAGCGATCAAGCACGTGGAAGCGCACACACTTGCCAGCAACGTCGTTGCCTCCGGAACCCTCGGCGTCGCCAACGGTGATCCGCTGACGAGCCTGAACCTGACCGCCGACTTCCGCGACCTGAGCGAGTTCGATTCGGTATTGAACGCGATCGGATACGAGAACAACGGCAAGAAGGGCAGCTCTGCGCTTCCCGTCGCGCTGCACGGCGACGCGCACTTTCAGGGCACGGCAAGCGGTCCTATCGCGGCGCTGGATGTGAAGGGACATCTGCAGGCGAACGGGCTGCAGGCTCATCTGGGCAGCGCGGGCGATGTCGCGATTGACTCCCTCGTGGCTGACGCGGAATATGCTCCGGCCGGCGTGACCGTTGCCAGCTCCACGATTCGTCAGAAGTCCGCCGTGCTGAACTTCTCGGGCGCGGTGAAGCCGCATCGCATCGTCAAGCGCGGTGTGGTCTCGTACGCCTTCGACGACGACACGCAGGTCAACGCAAAGATCCAACTCGCCGATGCGCAAATTCATGATGTGCTTGACATCGCAGGGCAGGGCGCGCTGCCCGTCACCGGCACCATCAACATCAACGGCAGCGCCACCGGCACGCTCGGCAACCTGAATGGTGACGGCGCAATCACGTTGCGCAACGGCATCGCGTATGACCAGCCGTATGACGCCGTGACCGCGAACGTCTCCGTGCGCGGACAGGAGATCACGGCAAGCACGCTCGACGTCAAGGCCCAAGGCGTCGAGATCGCAGGCAATGGTGGCTACAACCTGACCTCGAAGCACCTGCACGCACACCTTGCAGGTAACGACATTCGTCTGTCGAGTCTGCAAGCGGTGCGCAAGGCAGGCTCGCCAGTCGACGGTGTGCTCACCTTCAACGCCGACGCGAACGGTACGGTCGAGCAGCCGGGTCTAACGGCGCATCTTGCGCTTGCCAACGCAACCTATAACAAGCAGGCCATCGGCCAGCTGAATGCGGACGTACACAGCGACCGCGATGTCGTCTTCCTCACCGCGCACAGCGATCTTCTGACGGCGAAACTCGACGTCACTGGACAGGTGCAGCTCACGGGCGATTATCCGATGCAGGCGCATGCCAGCTTCAGCAATCTGGACATTGCG
Organism: uncultured Terriglobus sp.; assembly: GCA_964657335.1. Classification (GTDB taxonomy): domain Bacteria; phylum Acidobacteriota; class Terriglobia; order Terriglobales; family Acidobacteriaceae; genus Terriglobus. The sequence continues at coordinate 45,121 of CAZZVI010000001.1, read as the reverse complement.
CCCGTGCTGAAGCTGACCGGCTCGACGGTCGACGCGACCTCGAAGGCAGCGGGCGAGCTGAACGTGAGCGGACCGGCGAAAAAGCCGCAGATGCTCGCGGGCACCCTGGTGATCAATCCACTCAGCGTGACAACGCAGGGACTGACCTTTGCGTCGGCAGCGCCCGTGCGAGCATCCCTCAGCGGCGGCACCGCAAAGCTGGAAGAGCTCCACATCACGGGCCCTGACACGGACTTGACGGCATCCGCTTCGGTGCAGGTCTTCTCCGCCGATGGCAGCCCGCTGCCCGCGCAGGGCGGCCGCATCGATGCGCGTGCGGGCGGCACGGTTGATGTCGGCATCGCGCACCGCATCAATCCTGAGATTGTTTCGTCCGGCAAGATCGACTTCAACGTCACGGCGACCGGCACAACGGGCAAGCCGAACCTCGGCGGCAAGGTGACGTTCTCGAATACCAATCTTGCCTATTCATCGATTCCAAACGGCTTGTCGAACATTACCGGTACCGCGACCTTCACCGAAGATCGCCTGGAGGTGGATAACATCACCGCGACTTCCGGCGGCGGACGAATCAAGCTGGGTGGCTTTGTATCATTCCGCGGCGGCCTGTTCGCCGACATGACAGCGACCGCGACTGCCGTGCGTGTCCGCTACTACGGCGTTTCCGCGACCATGAATGCCAATATCCGGTTGCAGGGCTCCGGCGATGGCGGGGCTCTGTCCGGCAACGTACTCATCACGCGCTTCGGCTTGGCGGAGACCTTTGACTTCGCCTCCGTCGCTGGCAGCGCGGGCGACGTTTCACCGCCGCCAGATCCCGACTCGCTGCTGAACAAGATCACGCTGAATGTGCGCGTGCAGTCATCGCCCGCGCTCGACTTCCAGAACAGTTACGCGCACCTTGCAGGCACCGTCGACATCACGGCGCGGGGCACGCTGGCAGTGCCGTCCATCCTCGGCAAGGTGACCGTCAATGATGGTTCAGCCACCTTTGCGGGGACGAACTATCAGCTGCAACGCGGACAAGTTTATTTCAACAACCCCATCCGCATCGATCCGCTGATCGACCTGGATGCGACCGCGCGAGTGGAGAACTACGACGTCACCATTGGTGTTCACGGCACGTCGAAGAACTTCAAGCTGACCTACCGGTCTGAGCCGCCGCTCTCGCAGGCCGATATCTTCAACCTGCTGGCGCTCGGCCGCACGCAGGAAGAGGCACAGATCAACAGCCAGCAACTGCAGCAGCAGGGCCAGGATCCGACCACCAACGCTCTGCTTGGCGGCGCCCTGAACGCGACTGTCTCAAGCCGCGTGAACAAGCTGTTCGGAGGCGCGGGCAAGGTCAAGATCGATCCGGCCTTTGTCGGCACGCTCGGCACTTCCTCCGCCCGCATCACGGTGGAGCAGCAGGTCACGCGGCAGGTCTCTGTCACCTTCGCGACTAACGTGAACTCATCCACGCAGCAGTTGATCCAATTGCAATATCAGCTCAGCGACAATAAGTCGATTGTTGCGACGCGCGATGAAAACGGTGTGTTCTCGATCGTGTACAAGATACGCAAGCGATACCGGTAAGTACGGCCGCAACTGCTTACCGAAAGTGACGTCGTCTGCACAACATGGTTGCGTTCAGTGACCGCGATCGTTCCTGCGCCACGAAACGTCACCTGCAATCGCCCTTTATTACTTAGCCGTCCAATCTGGTGAAGGCAACGCCGCGATGATAGCGGCTTGCCGGTTCGGAGAACGACATGACACGACCTACTAATTTCAAGTGGATGGCAGTTGCACTAACTCTCGCGGCGATCGCGCCTGCGTTGCCGATGCGCGCGCAGAACAAGGCAGCAGACAGCCAGACACTCGCGGAAGTACAAAAGACGCTTGATAACAAGCGATTCTCAGATGTTCACGCATCCGTGAAGAACGGCATTGTGACACTTACAGGCACGGTCGACGTTTACGCGACAAAGGAAGACGCCGAGCACAAGATCCATCATAAGAAGGGCGTCAACGCCGTTCAGAACTTGATCCAGGTGCAGGGCGGCGGTAGCAGCGCCGAAGTATCAGACAGCGATTTGCGGAACAAGCTGGCAGAGAAGCTTACCTATGATCGCGTGGGCTACGGCACCACTGCCTTCAACAGCTTTACCATCGGTGTGCAGAACGGCGTGGTGACACTCGGCGGCACGGCGTATGGTCCGACCGATAAGGATTCGGCCGTCTCGCTGGTCTCCCATTATCCCGGCGTGAAGGACGTGGTGGATAACATCGAGGTCGCGCCCCTGTCCCCGAATGACGACCGCATCCGCATCGAAACAGCGCGCGCTGTGTACGGCTTTCCCATGCTGCAGCGCTACGGCATGGACCCTGCAAAACCCATTCGCATCACCGTGGTCAACGGCAATGTAACGCTCACGGGTGTCGTCGATCACGAAGCGGACAAGGATGCCGCCGGCATTCGCGCCAACGGTGTGCCCGGGGTGTTCAAGGTAACGAACGACCTGCAGGTTGCGAACCCAAAGAACGAGAAGTAATGGAACTCAGCGCACGTTGACAGGTTCCTGTTGCAGCGTAATGCCGAACAGCCTGCGCACGGTATCGATGATGCGATCGCGCAGGTGTTCCATCTCCTCGGCGGTGCAACCGCCTCGATTGATCAGCGCGAGCGTGTGGTTCGCGGAGATACCCGCGCGGCCCATGACGTAGCCGCGCAAAAAACCCGCGCGCTCCAGCAGCCACGCCGCGGGCAGCTTGATGCAACCGTCTCCGGCAGGCCAGT
>CAZZVI010000001.1:25088-42239 GCA_964657335.1 uncultured Terriglobus sp. | reverse complement strand
CGCTCCAGCAGCCACGCCGCGGGCAGCTTGATGCAACCGTCTCCGGCAGGCCAGTGCGGAACGTCTCCGGCTTCCATACCCGCGGCCCGCGCTACCTGCCCCAGTACATCTTCATGCACGACGGGATTCTGAAAGAACGATCCCGCCGAGCGGCTGTTCGGATCGGACGCTTCGACCACCATGCTTTTCGTGCGCCGGATGGTACGGACTGCTTCTGCCGTCGCACTGAGCGTGGGCGTCTCGCCTGCCGCGAAGCGCTTTCGCAGGTCGGCATACGTGAGCTTGGGTGTGCCGCCCGGAGTCAGCTCAAAATCAACCCGTGTGACAATGTAGCGGCCGCGCTCGGTGGTGTTGAAGATGCTGGTGCGATAGGCGAAACCGCAGGCGTCGTTGGACAGATCGACGAAGGCGGCAGTCTTCGTGTCGAAGCAGCGAACGCCGCGGATGGTCTCTGCGACCTCCTGCCCGTAGGCGCCGACGTTCTGCACGGGTGTGCCGCCGACCGTGCCGGGAATGCCCGCTAGGCACTCGATCCCGGCAAGGTTCCGCTCCACTGCGAACTGCACCAGCGCGTCCCAGACTTCGCCGGCACCCACGCGGAGAAGGGAGCCGCCCTCAACGGGTTCTATGCCGCCAATGCCCATCCGCAGCACCATCCCGGGAAAGCCTGCGTCGGCCACCAGCAAGTTGCTGCCGCCGCCAAGAACGAACAACGGCACCGCATGTTCCGCGGCAAAGCCGACCGCTTCAATTACATCGTCCTCGCAGTGCGCGGCAGCGAACCAGCGGGCGGGACCGCCGATGCCGAGCGTGGTGAATGGCGCAAGGGGAATGTGCTGCTGAAACTCCACCGTTTGAGCCTACCAGCGTGAAGAACGACGCGGTACCGGCCTGCAGCGCAGAGTAGAATGAAGCTGCGGCGCCGCACTAGCGTGTGCCGCGGGAGGAAGCATGTATCCAGAGATTATGGTGATTCCGATGCGCGAGGAACTGACCCGCGCCGGCATTTCCGAGGCACGTACCGGTGCCGAAGTCGACGCAGCGCTCGCGCAGCCCGGCACCACGATGGTGGTCGTCAACTCCATCTGCGGCTGCGCCGCGGGCAAGATGCGCCCTGGCGTTCGCATGGCGATGCAGCACACCCAAAAGCCGGATCACTCCGTCACCGTCTTCGCCGGGCAGGACCGCGAAGCGACGGAGAAGGCCCGTGGCTACTTTGGCGGCCATCCGCCCACCTCGCCGGCGATTGCCATCCTCCGGGACGGCAAACTCGTATACCTGATGCAGCGCTCTGCCATTGAAAACGCGAACGCGCCGGCCATCGCGCAAGAGCTCGCGCGTGCATTCGACACCTACTGCGTTAAGACAACGGCATAAAGCCATCGAAGTCTCGACAAGGGAGAAGGCTACGGCCTTCTCTTTTGTTTTGCTCATTCAGATTTGCCAGATCTCTGCCGATAGGGTGAGTGTGAGCACGCAGACCCTACCGACCGCGCCCACACCTGCCGCCGAACGCATGGATCTGCGTGCGTGGCGGCTCGACCACGTCGTACGCCGCCATGTACTTACCGTACTTCGGCGCTGCGATGGCAATAAGCTTCGAGCGGCGGAGGTTCTTGGCATCAGCCGCTCGACGCTTTACCGCATGCTGGACGCTTTTTCCGTGATGGCGTCCTCCTAGCGCATGGCACTCCGGGCCGCGATACACTGCGGCTTCGGAGTGTTTCTTTCATGCGTCTGCTTGCCCCCGTTCTTTGCGCCTCGCTCATCGCCGGTGCCTGCACCACCGTCATTCCCTCGCAGACGCGCAGCATTGCCCAGACGGCGCCGGCGCAGGCCGGACCTCCCGCTCCGGCCGCGGAGCGCTCCCGCGCGCTTGCCAGGCTGTTCGATGAGTACTGGCAGTACGTGCTGAAGACATCGCCGGAGACAGCCACCTTTCTGGGCGATGCGCGCTACAACGACGCGTGGAGCGACTACAGCGCCTCCGCCTTCAACGCCAATCTTGCGCGTGAGACGGAGTTCATCACACGGCTTGGCGCCATCGATACGACTGGCCTGCCGGAACAGGAGCGCCTGTCCTCAGAGCTGCTGCTGCGCAGCCTGGTCGAGGACCAGGAGGGTGCCCGCTTTAAGGAATGGGAGATGCCGGTGAGCCAGTTTGATGGCCCGCACCTCACCTTTCCGCAAGTGATCGCCGTGATGCCGTTCTCCACGGTCAAGGATTACGACAACTACATCGCGCGGCTCAACAAGATCCCCGCTGTGTTTGCCCAGGTGCAGCAGGCGATGGACGCCGGCCTGGCGGACGGCCGTACTGTGCCGCAGATGCTGATGGCCAAGGCACAGGATCAGGTCGCGAAGCTTGCCGCGGCCAAGCCGGAGGACTCGCCTTTTGCAGCGCCGCTCAAGAAGATGCCGGCAGGCATCAGCGCCGCCGATGCCAAGCGCATCCAGACCGAGGCCATGGATGCGATCACCGGCAAAGTGCTGCCCAGCTACGACCGCTTCGGCCGCTATCTGAAGGCTCAGTACGTTCCCGGAGCACGCACGACGCTCGGCGCGACCGATCTACCCGATGGAAAGGCGTACTACAACTTTCGCATCCGCCGCTCCACCACGACGGCGCGCACGGCAGACCAGCTTCATCAGCTCGGGCTGGACGAGGTAAAGCGAGACGAGACCGAGATGCTGGTCATCGCAAAGAAGCTCGGCTTTAGCGACCTGAAGACCTTCAACGCGGCGCTGAAGACGGACCCGAAGCAGCATCCAACGTCGGCCGAGCAGTTGATCGCCGCTTTTCAGAAACCGCTCGCCGCCATGCAGACAAAGCTGCCCGATCTGTTTGGGCGGCTGCCCAAGGCGACCCTCGAGGTGAAGCCCGTACCCGCCTATCGCGAAGCAAACTCCGCACCTGCGTACTACGAAGGAGCGACGCCCGACGGCAAGCGTCCCGGCACTTTCTTCGCGAACACGTACCATTTCGCTGACCGCCAGCTGTTCACCGCGGAAGCGATTGCCTTTCACGAGGGCATTCCCGGCCATCACCTGCAGATCTCCATCTCGCAGGAGCTGCAGGGTATTCCCGAGTTCCGCAAAGAGGGCGGCTACACGGCCTTTGTGGAGGGTTGGGGACTGTACGCAGAGCGGCTCGGTAAGGATGTAGGGTTCTACACCGACCCGTACGACGACTACGGCCGGCTGCAGGCGGATATCTGGCGCGCTATCCGGCTGGTGGTCGACACCGGCGTGCACAGCAAGGGCTGGACGCGGCAGCAGATGGTCGATTACTTCCATGACCACTCGGCAGTGGACGAGAGCAGCGTGCAGGCCGAGGTTGATCGCTATATCGCCATTCCAGGGCAGGCGCTCGCGTACAAGTCAGGACAGCTCGAGTTCCTGGAACTGCGCGAACGTGCCAGGACAAAGCTCGGGCCGAAGTTCGACATCCGCGCCTTCCATGATGAGGTGCTCGATTCCGGAGCGCTGCCGCTCGACGTGCTGGAGCGGCGTGTCGATGCATGGATCGCGGCGGGCGGCCGCTAGAGCGTGGCAAGCGCGCGGGCGCTACGCAGGCGTTCTTCCAGGTGCCGCTCCAGCGTGCTGATGGCGAACCGGCGCAACTGCTGCACGGCCGCGCGTGACGCCTGCTCCAGCAACAACGCGGGCAGCGGCTGCCTCAAGATGCGTGACGCCATCGTGACAGCATCCGCGGGTAACGCGATCGAGCCGCTCGTGCGGCTGTGGGCACTGGTCACGCCGTCGCGCAAAGGGGAGTAGTACACCGCCTCATCGCGCAACGCAACACCGCTGATGCAGCAAGTGTTCAGTTCCGGCATCCAGCCCATCAGGCGCGTCGTCCACAGCGCAAAGTACGTGACGGCCAGCGGGATCGCCTGCTCGCGAAGGCGCGGAGCAACGGCCAGCGCGAGTCGAAAAAGATCATCCTCGGGCGCGCGGTCCGGCAGGGCGCTCTCCAGCACCTCGGCGAGAAAGGCGAGCGCCGCGGCACGCGGATAATCCACGGGCTCGCTCAACGGAGACCAAACAATGTCGAAGCGATCCAGCCGCACCACGTCCTGCTTCGGCCGCTCCGTCCACGTCGCGCGCACATGCGTCATCGGCTCCAGCGCACCGCCAAAACGCCGGCGCGAACGCATGGCATGCCGCGCCACGCCGCGCACCACGCCCTGCTCACGTGTGAAGAAGGCCACCATCAGGTCCGCCTCGCCAAACGGCCAGGTGCGCAGAACGATGGCTTCGGATTGGTGCGGGCTAGGCAACGATCAACGCGCGTCCAGTACGTGAGAGGGATAGCGAAGCAGTATCCCATCCACGGTGAGAAGCGTCAATTGCTCTTCTATTGCCTGCGCCAGGAGCAGCCGATCGAATGGATCCTGATGGATGGAGGGCGGCAACGCCACACGCATGGCGTAGGCCGAGCGTAGCGGAAGCTCCGTTATAGTCTGGGCGATCATCTGCTCTCTCAATCCGGTAATCGACAGCAGGCTCCGATTTCTTCGCACCCAGCTTCATTGCCAATTCAAACAGGCTTACCGGCTGAAGAAGAGGTCGTTGCCGGCCTCTTCCACAATCGCTCGACTGCGCGGAGAAAGTGCAGCCGGACTTCCAACATCCATAGAATGATGTGAGTATCGAGAAGCAGTTTCACACTTCGCCGTAGAACATCGTCTCGATCTCATCCTGCATCATGGTGTCGAAGTTATCCGGGATGCTCATCTTTCCCTGCAAAGTGCCCAGAATCCTCTTGCTCAAACGTTGCTCAGGGACGACCGGCAGAAACGTGCCCAGCGGGACCCCATTCCCTTCCAGCGGAAAGGTCTCACCGCGGTCGATCAAGGAACGCACAGAAACAAAGTCCTTTTGCAATTGCTCCGTTGTCACTGTCGTCATACGTCCTCCCGCCTGCGCCAAGTGTACCAACGCAACAACGCGCAGCGAGAGCTGCGCGTTGTTGCAAAACGTAGGATATGAGCGAGCCTACCGTCCGAAGTGCTCTGCATTCTTTGTCGCAAACTCCGCCCACTTGTCTGGCAGATCATCGGCGGCGTAGATCGCTGACACCGGGCAGACCGGCACGCATGCGCCGCAATCGATGCACTCTACGGGATCGATAAAAAGCTGCTCGGAGCTCTCGTTACCGTCCTCGCCCTTCTTCGGGTGAATGCAATCCACCGGGCAGGCATCGGCGCATGCCGTGTCCTTCGTGCCGATGCAGGGTTCTGCGATGACGTATGCCATGGTGCTGAAAATCCTTTCAAGTTCAACTGTATCGCTGCGAATCCGATGATAACAGTTCCGAAACGCGGACCCATGCGAAAGCAGAGGTTGTCTTGCGCCTAACGAGCCTGGCCGGCTTCATCGCGCCGCCGCTTGAACTCCGACGGCGAAGGAATCTCCTGCATGTCACGGCCGGCAAACATGTCGGCAAACACCTGCCGCATCTCCGGTCCGATTTTGCCGTTGCTCGCCAGCACCTCGCGCGAATCCAGCCGGAACGCCGAGCCGTCAAAGCGGCTGATCTCACCGCCAGCCTCTTCCACTAGAAGTGCGCCCGCTGCCGTGTCCCACGGGTTCAGGTTGAACTCCCAGAAGCCGTCAATGCGCCCGGCCGCGGTGTACGCAAGATCAACTGCGGCGGCACCCGCGCGGCGCACCCCATGTGTTCTGAGCGTGAGCTGGTGATAAAACAGCGCATTCGGATTTTCGTGCCGCTTCACCGACGGAAAGCCGGTAGCCAGCAGCGCCTCCTGCATCATCGTCGTCTTCGAGGTGTGGATGCGACGACCGTTCAGGTACGCTCCCTGGCCGCGCTCCGCCAGAAACAACTCATCGCGCAGCGGCTCATAGATCGCGGCCGCGACCATCAGGCCATCTGCGTTGTCCGCCGTGCCGGCGGGCCGGTGTTCCAGCCCCAGCGAGACGCAGAAGTACGGGAACCCATGTGCGAAGTTGGTCGTGCCATCCAGCGGATCGACATACCAGCGATACTCCGCCGCCAGCCGCTGGCGCGTGCCTTCTTCGCCAAAGATGCCGTGGTCAGGGAAGAGTGTTCCAAGCCGCTCGCCGATCAGCTTCTCGCTGGCGCGGTCCGCTTCGGTGACGATGTCAACGTCGCCCTTGAACTCTGCCGTGACGCCTTTTTCGTAGTACCGGCGGAGCAGCGCGCCCGCCTCGCGCGCAACCTCCCCGGCGAGGGTGGCGAAAGAAAACTTGCTTGGATCGAAGACACTCATGCAGCAACAGGATACGCCGCGACACGCACGGCTGGCGCGGCCTAGCGTGCGTCGGCATAGTACCCGGTGCGGGCGCGCAGAGACATACTGGCAGCCTTTGCCGAGTCCTTCAGTGTGACGTCGATCCTGCGAAAGCTCGCATCGACGCCGCGCTTTGGAGCGTAGTAGCCCAGCAGGTACTGCGTCCGCAGATCGTCGGACAAATGCGCAAAGGCGGTCTTCAGGTCGTCGCGATCCGTTACGTAGAAATACTTGCCGCCAGTATCCGCGGCCATCTGGATCAACGCGTGTTCGCCGCCGGTGTTGCGTCCCGCATCGGCCATGATGGGCACAATGATGATGGGGTAAATCGCCGCTCCCGCACGCTGCGCTTCGGCAATGGCCTTCGTATAGCCGATCTCGCGCTTGGTGGAGTTATCGCCGCCATCAGTCACCAGCACCAGGATGCGCCGGCGCGTTGCATCCGCCTTTGCCTCCGTCAATCGCTGGCTGGCCACGTAAACCGCATCGTAGAGAGCGGTATCGTCACCCTTCACGAGCCGCTTCAGGCCGTCATCGATGCGGCGTGGATCACTGGTATACGGCACGATCTCATCCGCCTGGTAGGAAAAGGCGATCAAATCCATCTCGTCCTCGGGCCGCAGGATCTGCTCGGCAAATCGCTTTGCCGCGTCGCGCTCCGTCTTGAACTGTGAGAAGACAGAGCCGGAGGTATCGACCGCCATCACGATCGAAAGCGGCGTACTCGCCTCCCGCTCAAACAGCGCGATCTTCTGCGTCCGCCCGTCTTCCTTCACCGTGAAGTCGTCCTGCGACAAGTCGGAGACGGCGACACCATGCGCGTCCACCACGTTGATCGGCACGTTCACCAGGCGCGTTTCGACGCGGATGACGGGCACGCCCGCGCTATCCTGCGTCGCCTGCTGAGCCGGCAAGGGCAGCAAGGCGAGCGTAACAACCAGACAGCGCGCGTAAGTGCGAAAGGACATGCTTCAGCTACTTGGACTGTGACGCCGAAGCACGGTAAGCGGCTACAACGGTTGCGCCGGAAACGGCTCACCGGGTGCCCAGACCGCTCCGTCCACGAACACTTCTTTCTTCCAGATGGGCACCCGCTGCTTCAGTGTGTCGATCAGCCAGCGGCAGGCGTCGAACGCCGCGCCGCGATGGGGCGACGCCACCGCGATCAGGATGCTGGTCTCGCCCACCTCGAGCCGTCCCAGCCGATGGACCATCAGCACGTCACGCACACTGAATTGTGCAAGTGCCTCCTCAGCGAGTTTGCGCATCTGGTCGAGCGCCATCGTGTCATAGGCGCTGTAATCCAGATAGAGTGTCTGTCGCCCCTTGGTGTTGTTACGCACGATGCCGTCGAAGATCGCCACCGCGCCGTCTTTACCAGCTTTCAGTTCGTTCACCAGACTCTGCGAGTCGATCGCGTTCTGCACCAGTTCTATTCGCATGACCGTTCAATTCTGAGACGGGCAATCCGGCTGGAACCGCCGCTCACGGGCGGCAGCAATGCGACCTCATCTCCCTCGACGAGCGGTGTGGGCCCGGACGCATACTGCTGATTCACAGCAACCGCTACGGAACCCCAAAGATCGTTTAGCTCCGGCGCTATTACCCGGTAATACTGCAGGACATCGGCGACGCTCTGGCCGGGAAACTGCTGCAACTGCTCCTCAGGACCGAACCGGTCGCGAAGGACACCGAAGAAGAGCACACGCAGCCGCATGCCTCAAGCATACGAGGTTTGTGCTCACGCCTGTGAGCGCCGCTTCTGCCGCGCTTCCCATACCTTGACGTACTTCCAGTGCGCATAGACGGCATGGTTCAGGTGGAAGATGAGACCCTCGGCTCCATCGAGAAAGCCTGCGCGCAGGATGTAGTTCTTCAGGAAGCCGAAAAACGGATTCACAAACGATTGCAATAGGATCATCGCGTCGGATGTGCCGGCCTTACGGCGGCTGAGCGCAGCCACGGTGCCGGTACTGTACTCGTTCATGTGGTCCAGGTAGTTGGCGAAGTCCGGGTATCCGTAGTGCTCCAGATGGTGCTTCAGGCGGCCCTTGTCCGCGTTGTACTGCGGTGTACCATGCGGCCCGATACTCTCATCCACTACGGCGACTCCGCGGCGAAAGAGCCGGAGCTTTTCGTCAGGAAACAAGCCACCATGCCGCATCCACCGCGTCAGGAAGATATTCAATCGCGGAATCCAGTACGCATTCTTCGTCGCATGTGCGAGCTCGACCCGAATTTCCTCGGCGAGATCGGGAGTGACGACCTCGTCACCATCCAGCAGAAGAATCCAATCACAGGTGCACTGCGCGATGGCAACGTTCTTCTGCTCGGCATGACCTTTGAAATCGCGGTTGAAGCTGTGCTTCGCGCCAAACGAACGGGCGATCTCGGGCGACCGGTCCGTCGAACCCGAGTCCACGATGACGATCTCATCGACCCACGCAAGTGCAGCCAGCGTGCGCGGCAGGTTCTTTTCTTCGTTTGTCGCAATCATGGCGACAGATACCGTCGGGCGTGTTGGTTCAGTCATGCAAAGTGCTCGCGCATGAGTCTAGCTTATGGGGTGCGTCATCGCTGTGTTCAGAACAGCCGGCTTCTAGAACTCGAAGCGCGCGCCAAGCTGAATCTGCCGCGAGCTTGTCAGCGTGGTCGTAATGACGCCGGCGCTGCCGACACGGCCGGTCGGGGTGAAAACGTCGCGCTGGTTCGGAATGGCGAAATTAGGCCGGTTGGGGATGTTAAACACCTCGCCGCGCAACTGCAGGCGGCTGCGGTCGCCGAAAGCAAAGCTCTTGTTAAGCGCACCGTCGATCGAGATCAGTCCCGGACCGATCAGGGTGTTGCGGCCAAGATTGCCAAAGTAGCCGGGTGTGGGCAGGGCAAATGCAGTCGGATCGAAATACTGCACCGGCCCACCCTTGATGGGATTGGAACTTCGGCCGGGCACGAGGTCCGGCCGCTCCTGCGAGGGGCCGGTACCGATGCGTGCGCGCGCGTTGTCAAAGCTGATGAGCGCGGAGAATGGAGCGCCGGAGCTCAACGTGGCGATGCCGTTCGCCTGCCAGCCTGCGGCAATCCACTTAGGCCCGCGGAATCGCGGGAGATTCGCTGTGACATAAGTGCTGGAGTAATTTCGAAGGTCATAGTTCGACAGCCCCTTTTCAGCAGCGAGGCTATCCGGATCCTGCGGTACATCGTTTTCTGTACCCTGCGCAACCACGAGGGAACTGGTATCGATCGACTTCCCCCAGATGTAATTCGACCGCAGTTGAAGCCAATCGCGGAATTGATAACTCAGGCTAACCTGCAGCGAATGATAGTCAGAAAGTCCGTTCGTCTCCTTGTACCGGATTGCCGTAAAGTTCGGATTTCGAACCACGGAATTAACCGGAAAGAACTTCCGACCGTTCACGATCTGAGGAATGGCCTGGTTCTCATCGACGATGCGCTGATCGTGAACGCCGCGATTCGCATCGTAGGCTATCGTCAAAACGGCGTTGCGCGCCAGTTGCTGCTGCACGCTTGCGTTCCACTGCATGACGTATGGACTCGCGGGATGATACTGCACCACATCAATGCGTCCGAGGCTGAAATTAGAGGCAGTCACCGGTGTATTTGGAAAAGTAATCGGCGTGCCCGTCTTGACACCGCCAACGGTGAAAAACGGCGGCTGCCGGCTGCCTGCATTCAGGTAGAAATCCGTCCAGAGCGGATCGAAGTAGACACCAAAGGCGCTGCGCACGCTTGTGGTCGGAGACGCCGCATACGCTACTCCAACTCGCGGCGCGAAATTCGCGTTCGAGGGATTGGTATACAGCGGCCCGATCGTGTCTGCCGTGTCGGTCAACACGTTGCGCACCGTGGCCTGCAAGCCGTTCACTTCGTTTGGCACGCTGGTGCGCTCATACCGCAGGCCCGCGGTTACGTTGAGCTTCTTACCTGCGCGGTAGGTGTCGGTGATGTAGGCAGCGTCCATGTGCTGACGCCACTCGCGCTGCGGGTTGGAACCGGGCAGCGCGATCTCAACAGATGATGCGACACCCTGGATAAATTGAGCTACAGAGTTGAACTGGTAGAACCCATTCTGCGACTGTGCTGCCTGCTCGGGAAAGAGGATCTGCTTCTCGTCCGCGCCCATCGCAATCGTGTGCCGGCCTAGCGTAACAGTGAGGTCGTCGCTGCCTTCAAACAAGTTCAGGATATTGACGTTCGGCCCAAAGCGCATGGGGCCAATCATCGGGCCGCCGGTGATACTGATGGACCCGAACGGCCGGCCCGGCACAAACGAAAGCGAAGGATCAATATTCTTGATGATGTTGTACTGCAGCGTGTAGTAAGAACGGTTGTAACTTGCCCGCGCCTCATTCACAATGTGTGACGAAAAGCTGTGGGTCATTTGCCCGGTCAGGTACTGCGTCCGGGAACGGTTATGGCTCGCTGAAATCTGCAGCGAGTCGGGTGTGTTTGCATTTGCATCATCAAACTGATAGCGGCCGAAGTAAGACGTTCGATCGGACTGTTGATGATCAATACGGACAATGAAGAAGTCTTCCGACAGGGTATTCGTGTTGGCTGAGACATAAGCGCCCGTACCATCGCCATAATCCACGCTGTTTGGCACGGGAATGATGCCAAGGAAGGGCTGCACCGCTGCGACGGCCTTTGCGCGCGATGCCGCATTGGGCACCACGGCAGTCGTTGTCGTGCCAAGGGTCTGACGCACGCCTTCGTAGTTACCGAAGTAGAACGTAGATTTCTTAATCGGACCGCCAAGCGCTCCGCCGAACTGGTTACGCACGAAGTGCGGGATCGGCTGCGTCGCAACGTCGAAGAAGTTCTTCGCGTCCATGCCGGAGTTGCGCACGAACTCGAAGGCGCTGCCATGCAGCTTGCTTGTGCCGCTGCGCGTGATTTCGTCAATGACGCCGCCACCCGTCCGCCCAAATTCCGCACCGTAGCCGTTGACCAGCACGCGGAACTGGCCGATCGAATCGACGCCAAGGATCACACCACTCGCGCCGCCCGGTGTGTTGTTGTAGGCATCGTTCACATCGGTGCCATCGAGCTGAAAATCCACCTGGTTGGTGCGACGGCCGGAGATCGAAATCTGCCGCCCAAGTCCCTGCGAGTCAGGATTGACACGACGCGATGGCACTACGCCTGGTGACAGCAGGGCAAGCTGCGTGGTGTCGCGGCCGTTCAGCGGTAGCTGCTCAATAGCGCGGGAATTCGTCACCGTCGAGAGCGATGGGTCTTCAAGCTCCACGGCAGCCTGGTCCGCTTGTACGTTTACCACGGCAGAGGCCTGCACCTGCAACTGCAGATCCAGATCAGCGTGCTGACCGACCGTGAGCACCACGTCGCGCTGTGTTGCCGCGAAGCCCGGCGCCTGCACCACGATGCGGTACTCACCCGGCGGCAGTTGCGGCACGGCATACAGTCCCGAGGCGTTCGTCTCGGTCAAGCGATGCGCCGACTTGCTCTGCTCCGTTACGCTAACCGAGGCGTGGGCGACCTGCGCGCCGCTGGCATCGCGCACCATGCCGGAGAGCGATGCATTGGATCCCTGCGCATGTGCCTGCGCTGCCACAGCAAACGCTAGAAGCGCGGCACTGCGAGGCACGTTGAAGCGCGAGCGGACGCGCGGCTCGCCTGAATTTCCCATAACTGAAAGCATAGACTGCGCATTGGACGATTGACGACGTCGTTTAGCCGCCATCTTTTTCCCATGTGACGACTACGAGGTGCGGTGAATGCTGACCGCGTTCGCCTGGCTGATGGACGTCAGCAGCAACGAAGAGACGTTCACATGCAGCGGCCGCGTGACGGCCCACACGATTGCGTCGGCTACGTCATCGGGCGTGAGCGGCGTCGTGTTGGCGTAGACCTTGGCCGCACGTTCCTTGTCACCGCCGAAGCGAACCTCGCTGAAGCGGGTCTCCACCATGCCCGGATCGATGCTGGTGACGCGCACCGGCGTTCCCAGAAGATCGATGCGCATGCCCTCGCTCAAGATGCGCTCCGCGGCCTTGGTGGCGCAATAAACCGAACCGCCCGCATAGGCCATCCATCCGGCCGTTGAACCCAGGTTCACGACGTGCCCCGCGCCGCGATCGACCATGCCGGGCAGGACCGCGCGTGTCACGTACAGCAGGCCCTTGGTGTTGGTGTCGATCATCTCCTCCCAGTTCTCGATGTCGTCGAGATAGAACTTCTCCAGGCCGCGCGCGAGGCCCGCGTTGTTCACAAGGATCTCAATGCCGCGCCATGGCTCGGGCAGTTCTGCAATGGCCGACTGCACCTCGGCTCGCTGCCGTACGTCCAGCGCAAAGCTGTGGACATCGGCGGCACCGGCCTGCAACAACTCATCGCGCATTTCGTCGAGCGGGCCGGTGGAGCGCGCGCAGACCAATAGCTTCGCGCCCTCTTTTGCCAGCGCCAATGCCGTGGACCGGCCGATGCCTGCAGTTGCTCCGGTGATGAATGCAACCTTGCCGCGGATGCTGATGCCCATGGTGCCTCTTCCTGGTGTGTGTTGTCTCAAGCCATCGTACAAGCCGCGCGGCAAACAAAGAGAGGCTGCCGAAGCAGCCTCTCCTGGGTGACGCAAAGCCGCATTACTGCGCGGCGTCAGGCGACTGGGTTGCCACACCGATCGACGGTCCGGACACGACCATCTCTACGCGACGGTTCTGCGCCTTGCCTGCGGCCGATGTGTTGTCAGCCACTGGGTGCGACTTGCCGTAGCCAGTTGCGGTGACGGCGCCGGGATTGACGCCGTTATTCACCAGGAACGCCATAGTGGAGTTGGCACGGTCCTGGCTCAGCTTCAGGTTGTACTCGTCGCCGCCGACCGAGTCGGTGTAGCCCTCGATCTGCAGCTTCAGGTCCGGATACTGCTGCAGAATGACGGAGACCTTCGCAAGCGAAAGCTGCGCGTTCTGTCTCAGGTTGCTCTTGCCGCTGTCGAACAGCACGTCACCCAGCGTGACGACCAGGCCACGCGCCGTCTCCTGCGTCGCAAGAACAGCATTCAGCTGCGCTCTTAGCTTTTCGCGCATGGCCACAACGGACTGCTGCGCTGCGGCAGCGCGTGCAGCCGCATCTGCCGCGGCCGCGTTGGCGGTAGCAGCCTGTGCTTCAGCACGGGCACGCTCGGCAGCCTCGCGATCTGCCGCGGCACGCGCCGCGTCCGCAGCGGCACGTTCGCGTTCCGCGTTTAAGGCCTGCTGCTGGGCTTGGAGTTGCGACTGCGCAGCCTGTGCCTCGGCGGCCTGACGCGCGTCAATCTGCGCCTGCTGCCGCTCGGCTTCCTTCTTGCGCAGTGTGCTGATGCGCGCGTCTTCCGCTCCCTGCACGGCCGAGCGCGAGTACATGATCTCCTGATTCTTCATGTCGCCACTGCGGTGCTTGTTGGCATCGATCGCGTCTGCATTCTGCAGGTCAGTCTTGACCTTCGCCATGATGTCGGCCGCGTAGCGTTCTGCGCCTGCCGCGCGCGCGATGTTGTAGGCGTTGTGCGCCTCATACAGCTCGAGCGGGCTGTGCTCGTCGCGCGTGATGGGGTCAAAGTTGGTTTTCGCACCATCCGTCTGCGCGTACAGGCCCTTGGGCAGCAATGTGTAGTGCGCGTTCACCTTGGTCAGCACGCCCTGTGTCCGGTCTTCGATGATGTGGTTCTGCATCACGACCACGTCGCTCGGCACGTTCACGGCAAAATATGGCTCCGCGGTCACGATCAGTCCGAACGCCTGCAGATCGGTGGTGACGTGCAGATCGACCTTGTTCCCGCCGCCGGTGGGCAGCACTTCGCCCAAACGCGATGGGGTGCCTTCCGGGGTGATTGCCCAGACGACATACGTCAGATATTCATTGCCAAAGCCATTGGCAGGCGTCAGGCCTTCCAGATGCAGATCGACGCCGATCTTGCCCTTTTCACTCTGAACCTTCGCTTCACCCTTGGCGCGCGGCAGCAGGGTTGTGCCGTCCATCGACACCTTGGTCGATCCGCTGCGATGCAGATAGTTCACGGCGTCCAGGTCGCGCTGCACCACGTTCACGCGAAACAGCGGTACACCGTTGATCTCACCGACGGGCCTGCCGCCGTTCTGGATGCCGTTGTTCGCGGTGCGCGGGTCCGCCGTCGGGTTCAGTTCCTGCGCACGAACGAGCGGCCCACATGCAAGAATGCCGGTCAGCAACGCGGCGAGGCGGAGTGGAGCAGATGTTTTCTGTTGAAGTTTCATTCTTTTCCTCTCGTGAGCCACACAGGCAACCATAGCTCGGGTTCCATATACAGTGCGATGCGCGTAATGGCGCAAGAGTTAGTCCTGACCACCGGAAGTGCAGGCCCCGCGCAGGGTTGCTTGTCCGTCGCATAAAGCGGAATGAAGTGATGTCATCTGGACTCATCGTTACAATCGGCCAATCTGCTGTCTTGCTTGAGGCCGACGCATTGAGAAGATCGCTTGGTTTGGCGCTTGTTGCACTGATGGTCGCTCCGGCGGCGCGGCCGGGCGCGCCCACGCATGCGTCGTGGAGGTGGGAACGTACGATTGTGCCTAATGCCGCGTCACCGAGTTCGGAACAGTGCGCGGTGCTGGATGCGGACGTGTTCGCCCGCGCCGCTCCTGGTCTGCGTGATGCCCGCCTGGTGCAGGACGGCCGCGAGCTGGCCTACGCCATCGACGAGAGCGTCGACGAACACGCCGACTCTCGCCTGAGTGCGGAGGATGACCGCTCGGTCTACGACACCGTGGTGACGGCAAGCTTCATGGATGCCGGCCCCCGCAGCTCCAAGCCAACGCTCGCGCCAGCGCCGGACAAGTCAGCGATGACGCTCGTTCCTGCCCATGTACCGGTGGAGCGCCTGCGGTTAGACATTGAGGACAACGGCGGCCCGCAACCGGCGCTGCCGCCGGCGATGCACGTCACCCTCACAGCCAGGCCGAGCGCTGCCGGTCAAGCGCTGGAGGAGGCAGAGCTGGTGGAGCTGCTGGCAGCACCGCAGCACCTTCTGCTGCCCGTAACGCTGGGCGCAAACCTGCAGGATTCCGCAACCGTCACCGTTCGCGTCGATCCTGCACCGGCTTCACTCGCTCACGCTGTGCTCGAGATGCGACGGCGCGAGATCTGCTACCAGCCGCTGAGTTCATCGCCGGTTACGCTGTTCTTCGGCAACCCGGGGGCTCCGCCGGTGCATTACGAGTTCGGCCGGTTCTTTCAGCCGAAGGCGACGCCGCTGCTGTCAAGCATGGGAGCAATCCAGCGCAATCCTGCGTTTCACCAGACGAACGCGTTGCACGTGGGAATTTCAAAGCGCGCGAAGCTCCTTATTGCCATTCTCACTTGTGCGCTCGCCCTCCTGCTGACGGTTCGCCTGTTGCTGCACAAGCATTGATCCGTTGCGATCACCTGCATTTGGCAGCTGCATCTCCGCTGTTGATGGAGTCCAGCAGGTCCTTTGAAACGACGACGAGCGACTGGTACTCGCCGTGACCACTCGCGGACTGTATGAAGTCTTGAAAGCTCGCCTTGGCATCGGGCAGCTTGCATTGGTACAGCTCTGACTGCGCCTTGGCGAAGTAGGCGTAGTAGCACTTCGGCGCATTCCTGATGCTCATGTTTGCCAGTCGAAGCACCTCCGTCCACTCCCCGCGAGCGCGTGCACCGTCGATCGGCAACATGTACTTTGTCGTCGCCGAGTGATCGGTGTAGACCGAGCCGGAGTAGTCATCCTTGATGGTCTGCGTGCCGTCAGGGCTGCATGTGCTGTGGATGGTGGCCGTGTCGTTGTTCGGCTTGCCTTCGCCGCCGAACTGCGCGCGCAGGGTCGCCGGCAGCAGCAGCAGGGAAGACGCAAACAGAAGACGCAGGCCGAAGATTCGCATGCGCAGAAGCCTAGCAGGCCCGACCAACGTCGAGAAAGCCTCCGCGCAGTCTTCCGTGCAGCAGTGACGCGTTCCGCGGCTGAACGAGACCTTCACTTCAAAGCGTTTTCGAGCCACATGAAACGGCGTGCTGCGATCTGCCGATTGGTGCCAAAGGACGGTTTCTGAATCTCTCCGGTGGCGGCAATCGTCTCAAGAGACGTGAACTCTGGATTTGGGCAAAGGTATTTGGCAGCCGCAGCGCTGTCGGTGTTCAGTATCTGCGCCGTCGCGCAGAGCGCACATTCGCTGTCGTCGCAGCAGCCGTTGGTGGCCGAAGTACCTGCATCCCTGCCGGACTCGCCAGGCTATCTGATCTCATCCAGCAAGGACGACGCGGAAGAGCAGACGGGGCAACAGGCGCCCGACCCGCATGCCGGGAACGCCGGCCAGAAGGGCCATAATGCCTCAGGCGAGCCGCAGCAGACGAAGCGCATCCTTGGCATCATGCCGAACTTCAGTTCCGTGACGGCGGACGAGAGACTGCCAGCCCTCAGCGTGAAGGACAAGTTTGTGCTCGCCGGCAAGAACACGTTCGACTACTCCTCGTTCTTCATCGCCGGAGTGCAGGCGGGCTTCGCCATGAACGGCAAATCGTACCCGGAGTTCCACCAGGGAATCGTTGGTTACGGCCGCTACTACTGGCACACGCTGGCCGATACCGCGGATGAGAACTTCATGGTCGCCGGCCTGTTTCCCGCGGCCTTCCACCAGGATCCACGCTTCTACACGCTGGGCCATGGCGGCTTTCGCAAGCGGGCAGTCTATGCTGCATCGCGCATTCTCATCTCGCGCAGCGACAGCGGCAATGAGATGCCGAACTTTTCAGAGATCATCGGCGCCGGCGCGGCGGCGGGCGTCTCGTCGCTGTACTATCCCACGCACTACCGCACGTGGACGAAGGTCGGTCAAAAGTGGCTGACAAGCGGCCTGATCGACGG
>CAZZVI010000001.1:21266-24988 GCA_964657335.1 uncultured Terriglobus sp. | reverse complement strand
ACCGCACGTGGACGAAGGTCGGTCAAAAGTGGCTGACAAGCGGCCTGATCGACGGCGCGAACTTCACCTTCAAAGAGTTCTGGCCAGACATCAACCACAAGCTCTTCCACACGCACTAGCGGCATTGACAGATAGCCGCTACTTCCTCCGCGATACACCGCGCCACGAGCCAAATGATCGGCTTTGCGATCCTGCTTACCGCAGTGCCTCGTCTACCTCGCGATAAAAGTCAGGCGCCTTCAGGATTTCGCGCGGCTTCGATCCGTCTGCCGGGCCGACCAGGCCGTCACGCTCCATCATGTCGATCAGCGCGGCGGCGCGGCCGTAGCCGATGCGCAAACGGCGCTGCAGCAGCGACGTGCTCGCCTTGCCGAACTCGAAGACCAGCCGGACCGCGTCATCGAACAGCTCGTCATTCGCATTATTGTCTTCGCCCTCGACGCGATCGTTGCCCTTGTCATCTTTCGGACCTTCAAGGAAGCCTTCGGCATACTGCGCCTCGCCCTGATTCTTCCAGAAGTCGACCACGTCTGAGATTTCCTTCTCCGTTACGAACGGCGCATGCACGCGCTGCAGACGGCTGGTACCCGGCGGTAAAAACAGCATGTCGCCGCGGCCCAGCAGGCTCTCGGCGCCGTTCGAGTCGATGATGGTGCGGGAGTCCACGCGCGTCGCCAGACGGAAGCTCATCCGTGTGGGCACATTGGCCTTGATCAGGCCGGTGATGACGTCTACGCTTGGCCGCTGCGTCGCCAGCACCAGGTGGATGCCGACCGCGCGCGCCATCTGCGCCAGCCGCGTGATGGACTCTTCCACGTTCGCTTTGTCAAGCATCATCAGGTCGGCGAGTTCGTCGATGATGATCATGATGTACGGCAGCGGCTGCTGCTCTTCGCCGTCTTCGTTGAACAACTGGCCGCTTTCGAACAGGCGGTTGTACTGGTCCAGGTTGCGGACGTGGCGCGAGGCCAGCAGCTTCAGCCGGCGCTCCATCTCGCGCACCGCGTTACGCAAGGCGTTTGCGGCGAGCTTCGGCTCCGTGATGATCGGCGTGAACAGGTGCGGAATGCCCTCGTACATGCCGAGCTCGACGCGCTTGGGATCGACGAGGATCATGCGCACCTGCTCCGGCGTGGCCTTGAACAGCACGCTCATGATCATGGCGTTGATCGCGACCGACTTGCCCGAACCGGTCGAACCGGCGATGAGCACGTGCGGCATCGCTGCGAGATTCGCGGTGACGATGCGACCATTGATGTCCTTGCCCATCGCGATTTCGACCTTGCTCTTGCTGTTGGCAAAGCCCTCGCTTTCGACCACATCGCGCAGCCAGATGGTCTCGCGCTCGTGGTTCGGCACTTGAATGCCGACGGTGCTTTTTCCCGCCATGCGCTCGATCAGGATGGACTCGGCCGCCATAGCCAGGCACAGATCGTCGGCCAGGCCTGTGACGCGGCTGTACTTCACACCGGCATCTGGGCGGAACTCGAACGTGGTGACAACGGGACCGGGATTGATCTGCGTGACCTGGCCGTCCACGCCGAACTCGGCGCATTTCTCCACCAGGACCTTCGCCTCTTCACGCAGAGCTTCTTCGCGCACGGACGCGTGCTCGTCGCTGCGGTACAGCAGCGATGATGGCGGCAGCTTGTAGCCATGCACGCTCTTCGCGGTGAGCGTAACCGTCTTTACGCTTTCATCCGCGCGCTTACCAAAGGCGATGCCTCCGTCCGTCGGTGCCGCGGCTTCCGCGGGACGTGCCGGACCGGGAAAGGGAACGACTTCGCCTCGTGCGCCGGTGCGGCCACGCGGCGGATCGCCCTCCACCCACGCAAACGGCTGCTCACCGCGACCTTGCGGCGCGGGCTCTGTCCAGTCGGCAAAGTTCTCCTGCGCGGGCTCTTCCGGCACACGAGCTTCCGCAAGCAGGTGCGCTTCAGCCTCTGCCTGCAGGTGACCCGGCAGCGGTGCGAACTCCGGCTCGGGACCGGCATCGACGTCGGTGCGTGGCATCTGCGCCCACAGCGTGCGTGCTGCGGGTTCGAACTGCAGATCGGACGCGCTTCCATTGCGATTGCCTCGACGCCAGAAGCCCCACTTCGCAAACAGGCTGCTCACCAGCGAGCCGCTGGCGGCACGCTCGGCTGCTCTTTCCAGCCTGGCCGCTTCGCGCTCGCGGCGTGTCTCAAGCTTGTTGGCGGCGCGCGCTGCCTTCAGGTGTGCGCGGCCATGCCGCCATGCAATGTATCGCCCGCGGAGGCGGTACACAACCCCGAGTCGCTGCCCGGCCCAGTCCTGCGCTGTGTTGAAGGTGAAGGTGGTGCTCAGGTAGATGCTGAGCAGGACAGCCAGCCCGATGACCACGCAGGCACCGGGATAGTTCAGCAGGGGAATCGCCGCTTCGGCCACCAACCGGCCCTCGACGCCTTCCACCGGCAGGGCACCACGCCACAACAGGTGGATGGGCAGCAGGGCAAATGCAGCGGGAGCAGCAGCAATCCACAACAGCAATCCAAGGGTCTTTGCCGCCGGCGAACCCTGCGAACGTGAACGCATCCAGCACACCGCAAGCCGGGCCAGCGCCAGCGGGAAGACAAACGAAGCGATGCCCAACCCCTGCAGCAGCAGATCGCTGGCAGTCGCGCCCATGTGTCCGGCCCAGTTGTGCACGGGACGCAGAGTGTTCGCTGCCGTCAGGCCGCCTGCGGTGTTCCACGAGGGGTCCAGCGGGTTGTAACTCAGCAGCGCCAGCAGCAGCAGAACAGCGACAGCCAGCAAGCCCAGGCCGAGAATCTCATTCAGTCGACGGCTGCGCGTCGGCGTCATTTCCAATCGTAGCGGCTTCATCGTGTGGGTGCTCTCCCGGTGATCCCTGCGTAGGCAGGTACCTGCGTGCCGCGGGTTGCGGCAAGAAGGGGATCATGCACGATTGTCTCTGTTCGCATGTTGGCGTGGCGGACCAATCTGGGGGAGGAATCCAAGCGGGCAACCCGCCTGCCAGCCTTGTTCTCCTACGGGTGG
The DNA here is from genome assembly GCA_964657335.1 of uncultured Terriglobus sp. Lineage (GTDB taxonomy): Bacteria > Acidobacteriota > Terriglobia > Terriglobales > Acidobacteriaceae > Terriglobus. The sequence goes on along the minus strand of CAZZVI010000001.1, from coordinate 21,967 downwards.
AAGGCAGGCTGAGCGGTTTGCCTCAGAACGGCTGGCTCTTCGGGTCAGCTCTTGCTCTCCGTTAAATCCGGAGAGCCCTTGGAAGATGCTGCGGGTGATGGAGGGGGTTTTCGCGATTTCCTCCCCTTGCTGCCGGTGAAGGAGAATCGCACTGCAACCGGCGGACATCATCCGCGCATAACAACCAGAGATTTGGGCGGTTTGCCCAGGTAAACGGAACGTGGCGCACAGCGCCGGAAGGATCGTAACAATGGCAGAAACGCTGAAGGACACAGAAAAGGTTGTCAAGGACGTCATCCAGTCACTGATCGATGGACAGGAAGGCTTCAAGGACATCGGTGAGAAGCTTCAGGATGAGACACTGAAGCGCTACTTCCTCGCAGAAAGCCTGAAGCGCGCCAGCTTCAAGGGCGAACTGGAAGACGTGCTGATCAAGGAAGGCGTGCACGACGCCTACAAGGAGAGCGGCACTGTCGGAGGCGCTCTGCATCGCACCTGGGGCGACCTGAAGGCCAAGCTCGGTGGAGGCGATCACACGCTGCTCGAGACCGCGGAGCAGGGCGAGGACGTCGCCAAGAAGGCTTATGCCGATGCTCTGAAGCACGAGCTGCCGCTGCCGATTCACCAGCTGCTCAGCACGCAGGCAGCGCACATCCAGACATCGCATGACTACGTGAAGGCAGCACGCGACAGCCGCAAGT
>CAZZVI010000001.1:18545-21166 GCA_964657335.1 uncultured Terriglobus sp. | reverse complement strand
GCTGCACTCAACTCTTGCTCAGAACGACTGCGTTAGCCCAGCTGGACGGTATCCACTGCGGCATTTGCTTCCATCGGTAAGCGAAGCCGAAGTTGCCGTACGTACCGCCCAGGCAGGTGCGGTGCATAGTCCAACAAAAAAGCGACCGCCAACCGGCCGAAGATGAGGTGCGCTGCCGTCCAGATGAGCGTGAGCAGGAGCGTGGCGGCAAGCACGGCGTCGAGGGCCAGGCGCGCACCGGTGTAGAGCGGACTGTGGCGCAGGGCGTGATCGACGGCAGCGATGACGGCGCCGAAGACGGCTGACAGCAGGAGCCGCTCCGCGATCACGCGCACGGCGGTCGTCCACGAAATCTCCAACTCGCGAAATAAAGCAGTCGCCATCGCGATCAGCCGGACCAGCGAGACGCCAAGCAGCGTCCACGCGATCGCCAGGATGGAGTAGTGCGATGCGGTATAGAAGGCACCCGCAGCCAGCGCGGAGGTGATGGCCTGCGGCCACAACTCAAGGTGCGGCTTACCCAATCCCGCCAGGAATGGCCCGAGGATCGCCATGGCGCCCCAGAAGGGCATGGCCAGTCCCATTGGCACCATCAACGGCACCGACTGCCCCCACTTTGGGCCGTACAGGCCCAGGATGACCGTGTCTGGAATGCAGGCAAGCGTCAGGTAAGCGGGCCCGATCAGGCCAAAGACGATGGCAAGCACCGACAGGACGACGCGACGCAGGACATCAGGCCGGTGCCGCACCTTCGCCGTCGTGGACAGCAGGACGGTCTGCAGGGTCGTCGCAACCGCCGTGACCGGCTGATACGCAAGATTGCAGGCGCGGCCGTAAAGTCCCAGCGAAAACGGCCCAAGCCGGCTCGAAGCCAGGTTGTCGAAGTTCTGATGGCCCCAGTTCGCCACGTTGCTGCCGATCACCGCTCCGCCGAACGTGGTGATGTTGCGATCCGGCATATGGAACGACGGAACGAGCGTGTGCCGCACGGCCGCATACAGCAGTAGCGAGTTCATCAGAGCCTGCATCAGGTACGCCATCACCAGGCTCCAGACGCCGAAGCCCTTCATCGCCATGGGCAGGCCGATCAGGATGTAGCCGAAGACGTAACCCGCGATGCCGGCATACTGCACCGCCTTAAACCGCATGTCGCGGCGCAGCAGCGCGGCCGACACAAGCCCGAAGGCCTGAAACGTGATGATCCAGGCCATCGCCCGGATGACCGGCACCGCCGAAGGCGTATGGAACTGCCTCGCCAGGAACGGCGCAAGCACGATGACAAGCGCCGTCATAAGCAGGCCAAGCGCCACCTGCGTGGTAAAGGTGCGGCGCACCGCGATGGTGGGCAAATCCTTCAGCTGGATCAGCGCCTGGCTGAAGCCGCCATTCACGAACAGGTTGACGAAGCTGTAGATGGTCGTGGCGACGATTGCCTGTCCGAACGGGCCAGGCCCCAAGATCCGCGACAGCACCGCGCCGATCGTCATGGAGCAGACGATCGAGAACACATTGCCAAGGTAGTTCCAGCGCACGCCAGACAGGGCGGAAGCTGCGACACTCGAGCCTTTGGTCGTCAAATCTGGTCACCTGTGTTGTTCATTTTACGAAACGCAATCGCCCGCAGCGTCATCTAGAGCAACAGGTGCTCTCCCCATGCCCATCGCATTCGACTTTTTCGTGCATTATGCCTACGGCATTCTCTTCCTCTGGGTGCTGGTGGAACAGCTTGGCGTGCCCGTCCCGTCCGTGCCGCTGCTGATCGCCGCGGGCACACTGACGGCGACGCACCGCATCCATACCGTGCCTGCCATGCTGTCGATCCTGGTGGCGTGCGCCGCCGCGGATTCGCTCTGGTACATGGCCGGCAAGCGCTATGGCGGACGCGTCGTACGGCTGGTCTGCCGCCTGTCGCTTGAGGCAAGCGCCTGCGTACGCAAGACGGAGAGCTACTTCGGCAGGCACGGCGCGACCACGCTCCTGTTCGCGAAGTTTGTGCCGGGACTGTCTGCCGTCGCCCCGCCCATCGCGGGCCAGACCGGCATGAGCTACACACGTTTCCTCGCGTACGACATGGCGGGGTCGCTCATCTGGGCCTCCGTGTACGTCTTCGGCGGCCGCTTCTTCGGCGATCTCGCAAAGCGGTCGGCCCCGTTCTTCCATTTCCTTGCGCGGTTCGGCGTGCTCTTGTTCGCAGTGGCGTTGATTGCGTGGATCCTCAAACGCATCTGGGACCAGCGCACCTTCCTCAAGAACCTGCGCGACGCGGGCATCACCGGGCCGGAACTGATGAGCATGATGCAGATGGCCGAGGCCAGCGAGGGCAAGCAGCCGTTCATCGTGGACCTGCGGCATCCGCTGGACTACCTGCCCGATCCTCGCGTGCTGCCAGGCGCAGTTCGCATCAGCCCGGCGGAGCTGGAAAAGCGCTGCGACCTGCTGCCGCGCGACACCGATGTGATCCTCTACTGCACCTGTCCCAACGACGAAACCAGCGCGCACCTCGCGAAGCGCCTGCAGAAGCTCGGAGTTCATCGGGTTCGTCCGCTGCGCGGCGGATTCGAGGGCTGGCGCGACGCCGGCCTGCCGCTGCTCGCCTATGACGAGACAGCACCGCGCGAAGC
>CAZZVI010000001.1:10092-18445 GCA_964657335.1 uncultured Terriglobus sp. | reverse complement strand
TGCGGTATAAGTGTGCAGGGCTCGCATCGAGTGCGCGTCCGCAGAATCACAGGAGCTTCCCCATGCGTAAGGTCTTACTTGGAGCAGTCGGATTTCTGGCCGGGTCGGTCCTGGCCGTCGCCGCGGCCGTAAAGCCGGTCGTCGTAACCATGAACGATGCTGCCGGTACCAACGTCGGAACGGTCACGTTCACGCAGCACGGCAAGACCGTCGATGTGCGAGTCATCCTGACGGCGCTGCCTCCGGGCGAGCACGCGCTGCACGTACACGCGGTCGGCACCTGCACCCCGCCGGACTTCACCAGCGCCGCCGGCCATCTGAACCCCGACAGCAGGCACCACGGCTTCCTGAATCCTGACGGCCACCACGCCGGCGACTTCCCCATGAGCGTCAAGGTGAAGGAAGACGGCAAGGGCACTGCAGAATTGCACAGCACCGATCTCTCTCTGGATGCAGCCTCTGCAGCCTCGATCTACGGCAAGAGCGTCGTGATCCACGAGCTCGTCGACGATCAGAAGACGGATCCCGCGGGAGCATCAGGCAAGCGCATTGCCTGCGGCGTGATCCCTGCTGCGCCTGCGATGTAGACCTTACTTGGTGGGTGCCCCATAGCTTGCCCTGAGCTTGTCGAAGGGTCTCGCTTTTGAGACATGGGATTCGACGTTATGTAAAACTCTCAGCGCAACCGTGGGACATCAACACCCATGTGCGCCGCTGCGGCAACAGCAGCTCCGTAGCCGCACATGCCATGCACGCCGCCACCGGGCGGTGTTGAGCTGGAGCAGAGAAACACGCCATCGATCGGCGTCTTGTACGGCGGCAGGGTTGGGCGCCGGAGGATCTGCTTCAGCGTCATCGCACCGCCGGACACATCGCCGCCCAGCAGGTTTGCGTTCCACTCCTGCATCTGCGGAGCCGTGTGTGTGCGGCGTGCCAGAATCCTCAAGCCAAACCCGGGAGCATAGCGTTCGACCTGTGCTTCGATCCGCGCCGTGAAGTCAGCCGCTGATCCATTCGGCACGTGGCAGTAAGCCCATGCCGTGTGTTGCCCCGAGGGCGCACGCGTGCTGTCAAAGAGGCTTGGCTGCGACAGTAGAACGTAAGGCCGGTCATTCTCATGGCCGCTCCACGCATCTTTTTCTGAGGCGACGATTTCATCAAAGCTCGCACCTAAGTGGACGGTGCCCGCGCGGTGGCAAAGATTCGCCGTCCAGGGGATTGGAGCGGACAATGCCCAGTCCACCTTGCAAACACCGGGGCTTCGCTGAAAGTGTTGGTACGGACCGCGCTTCGACGAGGGAACAGTTTTGCCCGCAAGCTGCAGGAACTGCTGCGGCGTCACGTCCAGCAGAACGGCATCGGCGGGCGGCAGCTGGCTGAGTGAATCCACCCGGTGACCCGTCACGACTTCTCCGCCCATCGACTGCAACACAGACGCAAGCGCGCGGCTAACAGCGCCAGAGCCGCCCTGCGCAATGGGCCATCCACCGGCATGCGCTGCCGCGCCCAGCACCAGCCCGGCACCGGACGACGCGGCAAAGTGCAGCGGCACATTCCCATGTCCGGCGAGTCCGGCAAACATCGTCCGCGCACGCTCCGTCTTGAAGCTGGCCCTGCCAAGCCGCTGCGCAGAGACCAGCGCGTGTGCGCCGAACCGTGCCAACAGCAGCGGATTCGCCGGCCAGTGCAGCAACGGCGTAAGCGTGTCGCCAACCAATGCGGGCCATGCGGCGACGGCCGCGCCCACAAGGTGCCGCCACGCCTTACCATCCTCGCGCAGAAGATCTGCTGTCTCGTCCAGGCTATGCAGCAGCCCCACGGCATCGTCGTCGGCCAGCGGATGCGCAAGCGGCACATCCGGCTCAATCCACCGCAAACCATGCTGCTCCAGCGGAAGCGATCGAAAGAACGGTGACGCTAGGCCAAGCGGAAAGACCGCCGCTCCGACATCGTGCAGAAACCCCGGCAATGTGAGCGCTTCCGTACGGACTGCACCGCCAATCGTCTCGTCCGCCTCGAACAATGTGACGCGTACACCGGCCCGCGCCAGCGCGATGGCAGCGCTCAGGCCGTTGGGTCCGCTGCCGACGATGACCGCGCTCTTCACAGAAGGTCAGATGCTCTGAATGGGAAGCTGCACGATTTGTACACTGATCCCAATGGCTTTCGTACGTTCCGAAGCAAACGCGGCACAGCCCGATGACATGTTTCTCGATCTGCGGCACGTGTCCGTCGCGCGCGGCAGCGCGGCTGTTCTGCACGACATCACGCTACAGGTCCGGCGAGGCGAGCGTATCGCCATCCTCGGGCCGAACGGCTGCGGCAAATCCACGCTCATCAAGACGATGACCTGCGAGCTGTACCCGCTGGTGCAGCCCGGCATGCACATCGAAATCTTCGGCCGTGCGCGGTGGGATGTAACGGAGCTGCGGCGCAGGCTCGGCGTGGTAACCAGCGAACCACCCGCAAAGAGCGCTCGAGGCACGACAGCGCTCGACACGGTGATCACGGGGTTCTTTTCGTCGGCGACGCTCTGGCCTAACCTCATCGTCACCGACGAGATGCGCCGCATCGCCGCGGAAGCCCTGCAGCAGGTGGGCGCGGCGCACTTCGCGCAGCAGCCGCTGGGCACGCTCTCTGCCGGGCAAGGCAAGCGCGTAATGATCGCCCGCGCGCTCGTCGGCAGCGACATCGACTCCGGCCACCGGACGCTGCTGCTCGACGAGCCATCGAACGCGCTCGACCTCGCTGCGCAGGCCGAGCTGCGGGACACGCTGCGCCGCCTGGCGCAGGAGGGCACCGGCCTGATCCTCGTAACCCATCACATCGCGGACATCGTGCCGGAGATCGACCGCGTGATCTTCATGCGGGAAGGCCGCATCGTCGGGGACGGCGAGCGCCACGACATGCTGACCGAAGCGCGCCTCTACGACCTGTTTGGTGTACGCGTGAGCGTTGCGGAACGCGACGGCTTCCTGCACGCGTGGTAGCGTGCCTCCTGTCTCGCTTCTGAGACGTGGGAGGGCTAATGATCCGCGCCGGTAAACGCAATCTGCAGCGGCACCAGCTCAGGCTGCCGGATTTTCTGCGGTCCAAGCACCGCCACACGCGGCACCGGCCCACGCATCATCGCAACCTCATCGCACGCATGCAGGCGCGGGCACTTCTGGCAGTCCTTGTAGATCTTGTCGGGCAGCGCCGTGCGGTCCATCGTGGTGCGGAAGCCGTAGCGAAAGAAGAAATCCGGAATGCGCGTGAACAGGCACACAGTCTGCACACCATGCTCTTCCGCTTCGTGCAGAAGAGCACCCATCAGTAGTCCACCAGCGCCCTGTCCCTTGGCCTCAGGCTTCATTACGATGGAGCGCACCTCGGCAAGATGCGGCCCATATAGATGGAGCGCGCCGCAGCCGAGAAAGATGCCGCCCTCTGACTCGGCAACATGAAAGTCCCGCACATTTTCGCAGATCTCCGCGTACTGACGACGCAGCAGCGTGCCGTCGCCTGAGAGCGAATTCACCAGTTCGAAGATGTTGGCGGCATCCTGCAGCCGCGCCTTACGCACGCTAGCGGAGGGCATGTTCGGCCTCCGCTGCTGCTTCCTCTGGGCGCAGCACAGCGATGCGTGCACGAGCATCCGCAAGCGCCTGCTTCACGCGCTGCGTTGCGGTGCCACCGATCACATCGTGGCAATCCAGCGTCGCAAGGAGTGAGATGGCATCGTGAAAGTCCTCACCGAACTCATCGCCAAACTGCTTCAGTTCTTCGACGCTCAACTCGTTTAACTCGCGCCCGCTGTCCAGCGCAAAACGAACAGCGTTGCCGATCTTTTCATGCGCGGTGCGAAACGGCACGCCCTTGTAGACAAGGTATTGCGCAGCGGCCATTGCGTTCAGGTAGCCGCTCTGCGCGGCCTGCTCCATGCGTTCGAAGCGGAACTGCAAGGCCGACGTGAACGGAGCGAGCAGCGGCAGCATGCCGCCAAGTGTCTCGGCGACCTCGAAAGTCGCTTCCTGCGTCTCCTGCATGTCCTTGTTGTAAGCCAGCGGCAGCCCCTTCAGGATGGTTGCGACGGTCGTTGCCGCGCCCAGCAGGCGTCCGCTTTTGCCGCGTACAAGTTCCGTAAAGTCGGGGTTCTTCTTCTGCGGCATCGCAGACGAGCCGGTGGAGAACGCCTCCGGCAGATCGATAAAGCCAAACTCCTCCGTGGCATGCAGCGTGATCTCCTCCGCAAAGCGCGAAAGGTGCAGACCGATGGTTGCAGCGGCCTGCGCAAACTCCAGCGCGAAATCACGATCGCTCGTGGCGTCCATGCTGTTCGCGGTAGGAGCGGCAAAGCCGAGTCCCTTCGCCGCGATGGTGCGATCCAGCTTAAGCGTCGCTCCCGCGATCGGCCCGGAGCCGAGTGGGCAGACATTCATCCGCGTGCGTGCGTCCTGCAGTCGCGTGATGTCGCGCATGGTCATCTCAAAATAAGCGAGAAGCCAGTGCGCCACCAGCACAGGCTCCGCACGCTGCAGATGCGTGTAGCTGGGCATGGCATGTTCGCCCGCGGATGTCGCCGATTCGAGCAGGGCAGAAGCCCACGCGATCAGGTTGCCCATTGCGCGGTCGATCGCATCACGCACGTACAGGCGCAGATCGGTGGCGATCTGCTCATTGCGCGAGCGGCCTGTGTGCAGCTTCAACGCCACGATGCCGATGCGCTTTGTCAATTCCAGTTCGACGTAGTGATGAATGTCCTCCGGCACGCCACCGCTGAGCACAAGACATTGCTGGCGATGATCGCTCGCGATGCTCTCAAGACCATCGCTGATCGAGGTAAGTTCCCCGGGCGTGAGAATGCCGGCGGCTGCGATGGTCCTGGCGTGCGCCTTGCTGGCGGCGACCTCCTGCAGCAGCAGTCGCGAGTCAAATGGAAACGACCGTTGCCACCGCTCGAAGTCCTTGTTTAACGGCTCGCGAAATCGTCCGGACCACATTTTGCTTGATTCAGTCGCCATCACGCCTCTGGTTCCGCGCTCTTCAACTGCGGCATCTCGGAGCCCTTGCTTAGCTTGATGAGTCCCGACTCTGCATAGACCTGCAGCTTCGCGCGCGTGTCGGTGATGTCGAGGTTACGCATGGTGAGCTGGCCGATGCGGTCGCGCGGCGAAAAGGTTGACTCGGTCTTCTCCATCGAAAGGCGCTCGGGTGCGAAGGTGAGATTCGCGCTCTCGGTGTTGAGGATGGAGTAATCGTTACCGCGGCGCAGCTCGAGCGTGACCTCTCCGGTGACGGGACGCGCGACCCAGCGCTGCGCTGCTTCGCGCAGCATCAACGCCTGGGAGTCGAACCAGCGGCCCTGGTACAGCAGTCGGCCGAGCTTCCGGCCATTCTCGCGGTATTGCTCGATGGTGTCTTCGTTGTGAATGCCGGTGATCAGCCGCTCGTACGCGATGAACAGCAGCGCAAGGCCAGGAGCCTCATAGATGCCTCGACTCTTCGCTTCGATGATGCGGTTCTCGATCTGGTCGCTCATGCCCAGGCCATGGCGGCCGCCGATGCGGTTCGCTTCGAGCATCAGCTCGACGGCATCGGTGTACTCCGTACCGTTCAGCGCGACGGGCACCCCTTCCTCGAAGCGCACGATCACTTCTTCGCGCTTGATCTCAACGTCATCACGCCAGAACGCGACGCCCATGATCGGCGCAACAATCTTCATCGAAGTGGAAAGATGTTCGAGGTCCTTCGCTTCGTGCGTGCCGCCCAGAATATTCGAGTCGGTGGAGTAAGCCTTCTCCGTCGACATCTTGTAGTCAAAGCCCGAACGCGTGAGGAACTCCGACATCTCGGTGCGGCCGCCGAGCTCGTCGATAAAGCTGGCATCGAGCCATGGCTTATAAACCTGCAGGTTCGGATTGACGAGCAGGCCGTAGCGATAAAAACGCTCGATGTCGTTGCCCTTGTAGGTTGAGCCGTCGCCCCAGATGTTGACGTCGTCTTCCTTCATCGCGGTGACGAGCATCGTACCCGTGACAGCGCGGCCGATGGGCGTCGTGTTGAAGTAGGTCACGCCCGCGGTGGTGATGTGAAACGCGCCCGCCTGCAACGCGGCGATGCCTTCGCGCACAAGCTGCGCGCGGCAGTCGATCAGCCGTGCCTTTTCCGCGCCGTACTCGAGCGCCTTGCGCGGGATCGCGTCGTAGTCGGTCTCATCGGGTTGGCCGAGGTTGGCGGTGTAGGCGTACGGGATCGCGCCCTTCTGCTTCATCCAGTGAAGCGCGGCCGAAGTATCGAGACCGCCGGAGAAGGCAATCCCGACCTTCTGGCCGGTGGGAAGCGATTCGAGGATGACAGACATCAAGAGCCTTTCGTGCTGTGAGAATCAGTGCTTCGGTAGAACGTAAAAAAACAGTACGCAAAGCCCGCGAAGTTCACGCAAAGTACGCCAAACCCTCTTCGCGGTCTTTGCGCAAACTTCGCGGCCTTTGCGTACTGCTTTTGTGATCAGGCCAGCGTGCGGCGTCGCTTGCCGTTGGCTCCGCGGTCGCGTGGAATGCGCTTCGCTCCACCCAGCAGCATCAGCAGCAATGCCTTCTGCGCGTGCAGGCGATTCTCCGCCTGATCGAAGACCACGGACTGCTCGCCATCCATCACGGCATCGGTCACTTCCTGTCCGCGATGCGCGGGCAGGCAATGCATGAAGATGGCATGTACCGCGGCGTGGCCCATCAGCGACTCGTTCACCTGAAATGGCTTGAAGATGGGCGTGCGCCGCATCGTCTCGTTTTCCTGGCCCATGGAGATCCACGCGTCGGTGTACACGGCATCTGCCCCCTGCACGGCCTTGAGTGCATCGTGCGTCAGCGTCAGCGTACTGCCGGTCTCCTCCGCAATGGCCATGGCCTTGTGGATGATGTCGAGCTTCGGCTCATAGCCCTTCGGTGTCGCGATGGTCACGTGGGCCCCAAGCAGCGCGCCGCACAGCATCAGCGAATGGCATACGTTGTTGCCATCGCCGACGTAGGTGAATTTAATGCCCTCCGCCGACCCGAAGCGCTCTTCGATGGTCATGAAATCGGTGACCGCCTGGCAGGGATGTTCGTAGTCCGAAAGCGCGTTGATCACCGGCACCTTGCTGACGTCAGCCATCTCGGTCACCGTGTCGTGCGCATAGGTGCGCAGCACGATCACGTTCATCCAGCGCTCGAGATTGTGCGCTACATCGGCAAGCGATTCGCGCTCGCCCAGCGGCGAAGCGGTCTGGTCATAGAAGACCGCATTGCCGCCGCAGGTGCTGATCGCGGCCTCGAAGGTCAGGCGTGTGCGCAGCGACGCCTTCTCAAAGATCAGCACCATCTGCTTGGCATCGAGTGCATGACGAAAATCTTCGGGATGCGCCTTGACCGCGTGCGCCAGCTCCATCAGCGCAGCCAGCTCGTGCACGGAAAGGTCGGCGATGGAGCAGAGATCGCGGCCGCGCAGCGACTTGGCCGCCTCGGTGAAGACCGCGTCGGACTGGATGCCGAGCGTGACCTTCGGCTTGGGAACTTCCATGACGCCGTTGCCTGCGCCTGCGTTCATTACAAATGTTTTGCTACCCATGAACTTGTTCTCCAGCAAGCACGGCCTGCGCCGCACCTGCCTCTTGCAAAAGGCTGCCAAGGGCAGCGATGGTCTGATCGACGTGATCCTTTGTGATGAGGAACGGCGGCAGGAAGCGCAGCACCGTTTCACTGGTGCGATTCATCAGGATGTGCTGCTCAAACAGCATGCGGTCGGCGAGCTCTTTTGCGACTTCGGCAGAGCACATCTCAACACCAATCATAAATCCTGTGCCACGCACCTCGACGATGCTGTTGTGCTGTGCGGCAAGTTCCTTCAACTGCGCGAGGAAGTAACCGCCGACATCCGACACATGCCCCAGCAGCGGCTTGATCTCGTCAACTACGGCAGTCGCCACCGCGCACGCGAGGGGACCGCCGCCAAAGGTGGTTCCGTGCATGCCGAAGTGAATGGCTCGCGCCGCCTCTTCCGTGCACAGCATCGCGCCCATCGGCAGACCGCCGGCAATCGGCTTTGCCAGCGTCGTCACGTCCGGCTGGATGCCGTAGTGCTGGTAGGCGCACCACTTGCCCGTGCGTCCCATGCCGCTCTGAATCTCATCGGCGAGCAGCAGAGCGCCGGTTGAGTCGCACAGTTCGCGCGCCGCCGCAAAGAACTCCTGTGAGACGGGATGGATGCCACCCTCGCCCTGCAGCGCCTCCAGGCAGACCCCGCAAACGTCTTCGCTGAACGCGGCACGCAGCGCCGCCACATCGTTAAAGGGAACGAAGACAACATCAGGCATCACGGGCGCAAACGGCTCGCG
>CAZZVI010000001.1:0-9992 GCA_964657335.1 uncultured Terriglobus sp. | reverse complement strand
AGGTTCGAGGTATGCAGCAGCGTCGCGGCCTGCTCGGTGATGGCGCGCGTGATCGCGGGATGCCCATAGCCCAGAGCGCAGACACCGATGCCGCTCAACAGATCAAGATAGCGATTGCCCGCATCGTCGAACAGGTACACGCCCTCGCCGCGCTTCAGCAGGATGGGATGGCGATCGTAGGTCTGCAGCAGGAGTTGCTTCTCCGCTGCCTGCGTGGCAACCAGGTTCATGTGCGCTTCGCCTCCCATGTGTTGTTGCAAATCCACCTGCGTGCTGCGTGCGTTGTTCATGCGACCATGACCTCCGTTCCATCGTTGACCCGCGAACTGATCAGGTCGGGTAACACCTTTGCTGCTTCTGCCGGCAGAATGCGGACACGCTTCACTCCGGCGAGCAGGGCATCGCGGCATGCGTTCAGCTTGGGCAGCATGCCGCCGCTGATAACCGCCTGCTTCTCAAGCTGCGGAACTTCACGCAGCGAGAGCCATCGCATCACCTGTCCGTCCGCACCCTTCACGCCGGGCACATCGGTCAGGAAGACGAGCGCATCTGCCTTGGTCGCGATGGCGGTTGCCGCAGCCATCTCGTCGGCGTTGATGTTGTAGTACTCCCCGTCAAAGCCAAGCGCGATAGAGCTGATCACCGGCACCGCGCCCATCTTCCAGATGGCGTCAAGCCAGCGCGGATCGGTCGCGGCAATCTCTCCGACAAAGCCGAGGTCCGGTGTCGTCTTCTTCTTGCGCGCGCGAAACACATGGCCGTCACCGCCGCAAATGCCGACTGCTGCCTGTCCCTGCTGTCCAAGCGACGCGACCAGCGATTTGTTCACGCGGCCCGCCAGCACCATCAGCGCGGCATCACGTGTCTCCGCATCGGTCACGCGCAGCCCGCTGATGAACTCGCTTTTTTTGCCCATCTGCTGCAGCGTGCGCGTCAACTGCACGCCGCCACCATGCACGATGGCCACTTGGTGCCCATCGGCCACCAGGTCTGAGATGGCCTTGCCGATGGCAAGCAGCAGCTCCGGCTTTTCCAGCGCGGCGCCGCCGAGCTTGATCACGTACTTCAAAGCAATCCCTCCGATTCATTCCAGCCGCACATGACATTCATGTTCTGCACGGCCTGTCCTGACGCACCCTTCAGCAGGTTGTCGAGGCACGACACCAGCACGAGCCGCTTCCTGTCCGGCGCAAGCTCAAAGCCAATGTCAGCAAAGTTGGTGCGCACCACGTGCTGTATCTGCGGCAGGCGGCCCGCGCTGTGTACGCGCACCATGGGGCTGCCGGCATAAAACGCACGTAGCGTGGCTTCAATGTCCGCGGCGGACGAAGCATGCCGCAGACGCAGGTAGATGGTTGAAAGGATGCCGCGTGGGATCGGCAGCAGGTGTGGCGTGAACTGGATCTGATCGGCCGTCAGGTGAAGCTGCTCCAGCAACTCGCCCGTGTGGCGATGTCCGAAGACCGCATAGGCTGACAGGTTGTCTGCGGCATACATAAAGTGCGTCTTCGCAGTCGCAGCCTTGCCCGCACCGCTGACGCCGCTCTTCGAATCGCAGATGATGCCGTGCTCGACATCGACCAGGCCAGCTTGAATCAGCGGCGCAAGCGCGAGGATGATCGACGTCGAGTAGCAGCCGGGATTCGCCACCAGCCGTGCACCGGCAATCGCATCGCGATGCAGTTCGGGGCAGCCATAAACGGCTTCTTCTTGTAACGCTGCAGCGGCGGCAGGGTCAACATCGTGCAACTTGTACACAGCGGCGTTCGCAGCATCCTGCAGACGCCACGCGCCCGACAGGTCGATCACGCGCAGACCCGCCTGAAGAGCGGATGGCACCCATTCACGTGACTGCTCATGCGGCGTCGCGAGAAAGAGGATGTCCGTGCCGCTGTCGCGCAATGTCTCCCACGTGAACGGGACGACCGGCGGGGCAGGCTTGCCGTCGTTGCGGGCAAGCTGCGGATGCAGATCGTACAGCGTCGTCGCGTCGGCCTCCGCGTCCATGCGGCCGAGGAACAGCGGGGCACTGTCCGCGAGGCGCGGATGGTTCAGCAGCAGCCGCGCAAGCTCCGCGCCGGCATAGCCGGTGACGCCTGCAATGGCGGTCCGAACATTCGATTTCGTCGTGACGAGAGGCAGGTGCAGCTCACTCGCAAGGGCAAAGGTGCTCACCCGATCAAACCTTCCATCCGCGACTTCAGCATCGCGGCCTGCTTCGCATCGGCACAGATGGCAAGCACGGTGTCATCACCTGCGATGGTGCCCATCAGCTCCGGCCAGTCCTCATAATCGAGCGCCGCGGCGACCGGCTGCGCCGACCCGGTCGTGGTGATGACGATCAGCAGGTTCTGCGCCTGCTTGACCTCCATGCCAAAGTTCGAAAGCGTCTCGCGGATGCCCGGCATGTCGTCATCTTCTTCACCGCCGTTCTCGGGAAGCGCATATCCATTCGGTCCCTTCATCACGCGCAGCTCGTTGATGTCGCGGGAAAGCGTCGCCTGCGTCACGGTGAAGCCACGCTTGGCGAGCCGGCGCCGCAGGTCGTCCTGCGACAGAACACTGGTGGTCACCAGCAGTTCGCGGATCGCGGTATGTCGTTGCTGCTTCAAGCGCGCGCACCCTCATCACGTTCGGTTTTGCTCTCCGTGACCTGTGGCGGGGGCGGAAGCGGAAAGTCTGCTGCGACGGCGATCCCAGCCGCAGATACATGGGATGCACGCCATGAGATGGCCGATGCATAACTATGCAGACTTATGTATAAATATACAGACACCCACAGTCAAGCGCACCACCACAAGTGGTTAAGCACCCTTACAGAAAGTCTGATCCGCCGTGCGTGATATCACGCGGTTTGCGGCGTAAAATGAGCTATGGACACCTTTTCCCAGTCTTTTCGGCCTGAGGTTTTGAGCGCCCGCACATCAGTTTTGAGCGCCCGCACAGCACGCCCCGGCGTCCTGCCTGCTGCGCCGCGCTCGCTGGTTGACCCGCGATTCGATCACGACTCCTGCGGCGTCGGCTTTGTTGCATCTTCAAAGAATGCGGCCTCGCACAAGGTGCTGCAGGACGCTCTGACCGCGCTTGCCAGGCTGGCCCACCGCGGCGCCGTTGCGGCCGATGGCAAGAGCTCGGACGGCGTGGGTGTGATGACGGCCGTGCCGCGTGCGCTGTTGCTGCGCGAGACCGGCGTGACGCTCGATGACGGCCAGTGCCTTGGTGTCGGAGTGGTCTTCGTCTGGGAAGAGCAGGGAAACACCTGCGAGGTGCTGGACACATGCCTCAACGATCAGTGTCTGCAGGTGCTTGCGTGGCGCGATGTCCCGGTGCGCCCCGGTGTGCTGGGTGAAATTGCCCTCGGCACCATGCCGCTGATCCGCCATGTGCTTGTGACCGGCGCCGCGGAAGACGAGATCGAGCGGAAGCTGTACCTCGCGCGTAAGAGCTTCGAACGCAAGCTCGAGGCAGGCGAGGTGAAGGGCTACGTGGCCTCGCTGTCGTCAAAGACGATCGTCTACAAGTCCATGTGTATCGGGCGTCTGCTGCCGGAGTTCTACCCCGATCTCGAAGACGGGAGCTTCACCACGCCCTTCGCGCTCTTTCACCAGCGCTATGCGACGAACACGACACCCGCATGGCACCGCGCCCAACCCGGCCGAACGCTCGCGCACAACGGCGAGATCAACACGGTCTGGGGCAATCGCGCGCGCATGGGAGCACGCTACGAGACGCTGCCCGCGGAGTGCATGCCCATCCTCACCGCCGACGGCACCGATTCCACGAGCCTGGACGAGACCATCGAGCTGCTGACGCGCAACGGCCGTACCGTCGCCGAGGCCATCCGCATCCTGCTGCCGCCCGCGGTCGCGAGCCGTCCTTCCGACTTTCTGAAGTACCACATGGACGTGACCGAGCCGTGGGACGGCCCGGCCGCGCTCGCCTTTACCGATGGCCGGTACGTCGGCGCGGCGCTCGATCGCAACGGCCTGCGCCCGAGCCGCTTCGCCATCACGAAAGACGGCCTGGTAGTCGCCGGCTCCGAGGCCGGCCTGGTCGACCTCGATCCCGAGGAAGTCGTGCACAGCGGACGCCTTGGCCCCGGCCAGATGCTCGTCGTCGATCTGCTGGAACAAAGGGTCTACGAGAACGACGACCTGCTCGATCTCTTCGACGCAAACGGTGCCTATCGCGACCTCGTCGACGACAGCACGTTCGCTCCCGAATGGGTGGACCTGCCGCCGACCGACACGGACGCGATCCTGCGTTCGCAGCGCAACTTCGGTTACACCAAGGAAGACGTGCGCATGGTGCTGCAGCCCATGTTCGCCGACGGCAAAGACGCCGTCTGGTCGATGGGCGACGACGCGCCGCTGGCCTTCTTCGCACGCACACCCCGGCCCATCTACGGCTACTTCCGGCAGCGCTTTGCGCAGGTGACCAATCCCGCCATCGATCCCTTGCGCGAAGCCATCGTCGTGTCGCTGCACACGCGGCTTGGGCCGTGGTCCGACATGCTGAAGCGAGAGGCTGCGCTCCCCGGCATGTCGCTGCCGTCGCCGTTTCTCTCGGTCGGCAAGCTGAAGGCGTTGCGCGAAGGCCGTTATCCGCATAGTGACACGCTGCGCATGCGCGAGCTGAAGTGCGTCTTCTCGGCTCGCCGTTCGCTTGAGGTCGGCATCGACGCGCTCTGCGCCAACGCAGAGCAGCTCGTCCGCGATGGCGTCGAAATCCTTCTGCTCAGCGACCGCAACGCCGACGCGGAACTGCTGCCGATCCCGATGGCCATCGCCGTCAGCGTCGTGCACCATGCGCTGGTGAAGGCGGGCCTGCGCACGAGGACTGGCATCGTCGCTGAAGCGGGTGATGTGCGCGATGTGCACCACGCGGCCGTTCTGATCGGCTATGGCGCGGGCGCGGTGTGCCCGTGGCTCGCGCTGGAAACTGCCCGCATGTCGGCAGGCCCGGACGGCGACGCAAAGGTCCCCGAGATCAAGATGTTGAAAGCCTTCGACGCGGGCCTTGCAAAGATCATGTCGAAGATGGGTGTCAGCGTCGTCGACAGCTATCGCGGTGCGTACCCCTTCGACATCCTTGGCCTAAGCCAGGTGGTTGTGGACCGATGTTTCCCCAACACGCCGGCGCCGCTCGGCGGCATCGGCTTTGACCACCTCGAGCACGGCATCCGCGCGCTCTGGGGCGCACCCGTGCCCGCCGATCTGCAGGCGAAGGTCCAGTCGCCCGACCTGCCCGACTACGGCTGGGTCAAGTTCCGCAAGGCCGACCTCGCCGAGCCGCACGCCTGGCAGCCATCGAACGTCAAGGCGCTGCAATCCGTCGTCGGCAGCGCGCGCAACGTGCCTCTGCCGGAAGACCCAGCAAAGGCATTTCAGTTGTACTCGACCGCCGTCGCAACCAAGGAAACGCCGACCGTCCTGCGCGAGCTGCTCGAGATCAATCCAGCCGGTCCGGAGATCGACCTCGCTCACGTCGAATCGCCAAAGAGCCTGATGAAGCGCTTCATCTCCAGCGCCATGTCGCTCGGCTCCTTGAGCCCGGAGGCGCACTCGACCATCACCATCGCCATGAACATGATTGGCGGCAAGTCGAACACCGGCGAAGGCGGCGAAGACTCCGACGTGTACCGCCCGCACCCCGGCAATCGCCGCGTCGTGCCCGAGGGTGAAACGTCGTCGTTCGTCAATAAGCCGTCGGCCGGAGGCGTCGCCGTGGCCGAGCCCATGGTCGAAGCACCCGCGGTGCACGCGTACCTCAACAACAAGATCAAGCAGGTCGCCAGCGGCCGCTTCGGCGTCACCGCCGAGTACCTCGCGCACGCCGAAGAGATCGAGATCAAGGTAGCGCAGGGCGCCAAGCCCGGCGAAGGCGGCCAGCTCCCCGGCCACAAAGTCTCCGGCCTGATCGCGCGTCTGCGTCACGCGCAGCCCGGCGTGCCACTTATTTCGCCGCCGCCGCACCACGACATCTATTCGATTGAAGATTTGGCAGAGCTCATCCACGATCTGAAGCGTGTCAATCCGCGCGCCGCCGTCGGCGTCAAGCTCGTCTCAAGCTGCGGTGTCGGCACGGTCGCTGCAGGCGTTGCAAAGGCCTACGCGGACTACGTCGTCATCGCCGGCAACACCGGCGGCACCGGCGCGGCGGCGCTCTCCAGCATCAAGTACGCGGGTAATCCGTGGGAGCTCGGCCTGGCCGAGGCGCACCAGACGCTCATGGCCAACGGCATGCGCGGACGCGTCCGCCTGCGCACCGACGGAGGCCTCTCCACCGCGCGCGACGTGCTCATCGCCGCTCTGCTCGGCGCGGACGAATTCGCCTTCGGCACCGCCGTCCTGGTCGTGCTCGGCTGCGACATGGCGCGGCAGTGCCACCTGAATACCTGCCCCACCGGCATCGCCACGCAAAAGCCCGAACTGCGCGCGCGCTTCCGCGGCAAGCCCGAGCATGTTGTCCGCTTCTTCGAACAGCTTTCCGCGGACCTGCAGGCCATGCTGGCCCGCTACGGCTTCTCGTCCATCGAGCAGGCGATCGGCCGCGTCGATCTGCTGCAGCAGGTGCGCTCCGAAGGCGGCCTCGATCTCTCCAGGATGTTGCAGGTGGAAGGCGATGGTCCACGCAGCTGGGCCGGCGTTCGCAACGACCGGCCGCAGAGCCGCCCCGCGCTCGACGAAGAATGGGTCGAGGCAGCGGTAGAAGCCGTCAAGCGCGGCGAGTCGTTCGAAGTCGACAGCGAGATCGCCAACAAGGACCGTGCTGTCGGCGCACGCATCGCGGGTGAAATTTCCGTTCTGCGCGCCGCGGCCGAATCGCCCATGGCGACACCCTCCATCCGCCTGCGCTTCCACGGCACCGCCGGCCAGTCCTTCGGCGCGTTTGCCATCGAGGGCATGCACCTGCAACTCACCGGCCAGGCAAACGACTTCGTCGGCAAGGGTCTCAGCGGAGGCACCGTCGCTCTGCGCGCCCGCGGCCTCGCCGCAAAGGACAGCGGCCAGCACGTGATCCTCGGCAACGTCGCTCTGTACGGCGCGACGGCCGGCAAGCTCTTCGCGGCAGGACGCGCGGGCGAGCGCTTTGCCGTGCGCAACTCCGGCGCAACCGCGGTGGTCGAGGGTATCGGCGATCACGGCTGCGAGTACATGACCGGCGGCATCGCCGTCGTGCTCGGGCCCATCGGCCTGAACTTCGGCGCGGGCATGACCGGCGGCACCGCGTGGATCCTCGACGCGGACGGATCCGTCCTCGCCGGCGAGCGCTACCACGCAGACTTCCTGCAGGCCGTTCACTTCAACGAAGCCGCTCCCGCAGCGCAGCAGCAGCTGCACGCGCTGCTGCAGGAGCACGCCGCGGAAAGCGAAAGCTCGCTTGCACACCAGTTACTTGGGGACTGGGAAAGCGCGTCCGCCCGCTTCGTTCACATGACGCCCTTGCCTCAGGCTTAGAAAGCAGAACGCAAAGTACGCAAAGGTCGACGCGAAGTCCGCGGAGTTTTCCGAGTCTCCGAATGGCTTTGCCTTCGCGTGCTTCGCGTCTTACCCCGGCGTCCTTCGCGTTCTGCTCTTACCCGTTCAGCGGACACAGCATGTAGCATGGCGGTGCATCAGAAGTTCTACAAGCACCGGAGATTCCATGCAGCTTCGCACCTTGAATGATGTCTTCGTGCACGCCACCTCGCGCGGGGCAGAACGCGCAATCCTGACCCAGGTAGGCGACGACTGGCAGCCCGTCTCCTGCGACGCCATGTACTGGCGCACGCGCCGTCTCGCGGCCTGGCTGCAGGCGCAGGGCGTGGCCAAGGGCGACCGTGTCGCACTCATCGCCGAAAACCGCTGGGAGTGGGCTGTGACGGACTTCGCCTGCCTCGCCATCGGCGCCGTCGATGTACCCATGTTTCCGACGCTGACCGCAGCCCAGACCGCCGCGCAACTGCAGGACAGCGGAGCGCGCATCGCCTTCGTCTCCACGCCCAGCCTGCTGCCGAAGGTGCTTGGCGTCGGCAGCATCGAGACCGTCGTTGTCATGGACCACGAAGGTGAAGGCATCTCGTTCGCCAGCCTGACGCAAGGCGACGAAACCAGTGCCCGCGATGCCAGCTTCGACGAGACACTTCGAGCGATCGAGCCAGCCGACCTGGCCACCATCATCTACACCTCCGGCACGACGGGCGATGCCAAGGGCGTCATGCTCACCCACGGCAACATCGCCTCAAACCTCAGCATGACGACGGAGCTCTTCCAGTTCGGCCCGGACGACCTGATGGTGTCGTTCCTGCCGCTGTCGCACGTCACCGCCCGGCACATCGACTACCTCTTCTTCGCAGAGAACGTGACGCTCGCCTACGTGGGCCGGGCAGAGCGCGTACTGCCGGCCATGGCCGCGGTCAAGCCGACGATCTTCGTCGCCGTTCCGCGCGTGTATGAGCGCGTGCGCCAGTCCGCCGAAGGCAAAGCCCTGAAGGCAGGCGGCCTGAAGGCGAAGATCTTCCTGTGGGCCGTCAGGACCGGCGGAGAGCATCGCAACGAAGTCGCCAACGGCAAAACGCCGTCGTCGCTCGGTTGGAAGCTGGCGAACAAGCTGGTCTACAGCAAGCTGCGCGAGGCCTTCGGCGGCAGGGTGAAGGTCTTCGTCGCGGGCGGCGCGCCGCTGGGGATCGATCTCGCTAACTGGTTCGCCGACGCCGGCATCGCCATTCTCGAGGGCTACGGGCTCACCGAAACATCGCCTGTCATCGCCGTGAACCAGCCGCACAGGAACAAGCTCGGCACCATCGGTCTGCAACTCCGAAACACGGACTGCCGCTTCGCCGAAGACGGCGAGCTGGAAGTCCGCGGCCCCGGCATCTTCACCGGCTACTGGCAAAAGCCGGAGCAGACCGCCGTCGTGATGGATGGCGAGTGGTTCAAGACGGGCGACATCGGCGGCATCGACGCGGACGGCTTCCTCAGCATCACCGACCGCAAGCGCGAGCTCATCAAGACCGTCGGCGGCAAGTTCATCGCGCCGCAACCCATTGAAAACAAGCTGAAGGTCTCGCCGCTGATCGGCCACGTGGCGCTGCAGGGTGACCGCCGCAAGTACGTCACCGCCATCGTCTCGCCCAACAAACCTGCGTTGGAAGACTGGGCAAAATCGCAGGGCGTCGCTGCCGACACCCTCGTGCGCGACCCCCAGGTCGTCGCCCGCTTTCAGCAGGAATTCGATCGCGTCAACGCCGACGCCGCGCCGTGGGAGAAGGTGAAACGCTTCCGCATCGTCCCCGACGAGTGGACCATCGAGACCGGGGAACTGACGCCCAGCATGAAGCTGAAACGCCGCATCGTGGCAGAGAAGTACGCCGGTGAGATCGAATCACTCTACAGCGGTGCGGAGACGGAGTAAGGAACATGGCTGGAGAGGGTGCCCCATGTCTCGCTTCTGAGACATGGGTTCGGCCAGCGACACACGTCCCATGTCTCCAACAGCCGAGACATGGGGCACCCATTGCGCTGGGCCGGTGATACTGCAATTGTGTCTCCCAATCGATAACCCTTGTGCCGTGTCTCGAAACAGGGTAAAAGTATCTGGCTGGCTGTACGCCGCACATCCTGGACCACAGGAACCAGACGCATGCCCGCTGCCGCACAACCCGCTCTGCGAGAGGTGATGGACATCCGCCAGGCGGCGGACTACCTCGGCATCAGCAGCGACACGCTCTATCGCTATGCATCGGAAGGCTTTGTGCCGGCCTTCAAGCTCGGCAACCGCTGGCGTTTCAAGAAGAACCTGCTCGATGCCTGGATGGATCGCCAGTCCGGCGTCGCTCCCGCCATCGCAGAAGTCAAACCCAGACAGAAAAAACCCGTCCGGGCGGCCGGCTGATACGGAAAAACCAGAAATCCTGTCAAGCCCCCTCAGGGCTTAAGTCGCTCATTCCGCTTAAGATAAAGTTGGCATGCAATTAATCTGGATTTTGTAAAATAGAAGAAGCGGTAAAA